>JAFQOD010000008.1 GCA_017395685.1 Clostridia bacterium | reverse complement strand
TGCTTGTACCGTGCTCACTTCACTACCCGTTCCGAAGTTGAACAACTTGTTAAGGAGTACGTCGATTTCTACAATTTCGAGCGCATTTCTCTTAAAAATGGCCTCACACCAGTTGAAATTCGGTGCAAGGCCATGTAAACTATGTTTATCTACAACAGGGTGTTTCTTTTCTCTGTCCTCTGTCCTGGGAACAGTCCACTATCCGAGGAGCAGGGCATATTTTTGGGGGATTTATTTCATTTCGGCGGCTGCCTTCTGGGCGGGCAGGGCCTGAATGAAGCGGGCGGTATAAGCTTCGAAGCCTTCTGCATCCTGCGCATCCGGCTGCACGGTAGATCCGGCGGCGTTTCCGAACACCTTCTCATTCAGATATTCTTCCAGCGTTTCTCCCTGACCGAAGGCACGGTATGCGGCCAGCAGCGCCATGCCCCAGGGACCGCCTTCCCCGGCGGTTTCCATGACGGTGACGGGGGTTTTCAAGGCGGCAGCAAGCAGATTCTGGCCGGTGCCCTTGGTCTTGAAATATCCGCCGTGGCCCAGCAGGCAATCGATCTTCACCTGTTCCTTTTCCAGAATATCCATGCCGATCTTCAGGGATACCACGGCGCCGGAAAGCAGGCTGCGGGCGAAATTCTGGAAGGTGATGCGGGCTTCGGGGGTGCGCAGCATCATGGGACGGCCTTCCGCCAGCCCGGTGATCGTTTCGCCGGAAAGATAATTGATATTGACAAAGCCGCCGCAATCCTTTTCCCCATCCATGGCGGAGCGGAAGATGGCGGTATAGATATCATTCATGGTGGGCTTGAGGCCGGCGGCGTCTGCAAAGCCCTTCAGGATGCCGGCCCAGGCATTGATATCATTGGTGCAGTTATTGCAGTGCACCATGGCCACGGGCTTGCCGGAGGGAGTGGTGACCATATCGATTTCGGGATATACCTTGGAGAGGGGCTTTTCCAATACCACCATGGCAAAAATGGAGGTGCCGGCGGATACATTGCCGGTGCGGGCGGCCACAGAATTGGTGGCCACCATGCCGGTGCCTGCATCCCCTTCAGGCGGTGCGGCCAGGGCCCCGGGCTGGAGGACGCCTGCGGGATCCAGCAGCTTTGCGCCCTTTTCGGTGAGCTTGCCTGCATCCTGGCCGGCATTGACCACCTTGGGCAGCAGATCCCTCAGCTTCCAGGGATAGCCCTTTTCCTGGATCTTGGCATCAAACAGATCCACCATTTTCTGATCATAATCGAAGGATACGCTGTCCAGGGGGAACATGCCGCTGCCTTCGCCGGTACCCAGCACCTTTTCCCCGGTCAGCTGCCAATGTACATATCCCGCCAGGGTGGTCAGATGATGCAGTCTGGAAAGATGGGATTCCTTTTTCAGCATGGCCTGATACAGATGGGCGATGGACCAGCGCTGGGGAATATTGAAGGAGAGCAGCTCGGTCAATTCTGCGGCTGCTTCTTCGGTCATGGTATTGCGCCAGGTGCGGAATTCACAGATCTGGTTATCCTCTTTATCAAAGGGCAGATAGCCGTGCATCATGGCGGAAACGCCGAAGGCCTTCAGCTTTTCCAGCTTCACCTGATATTTTTCCTGCACATCCCGGCAAAGATTGGCATAAGCATCCTGAATGCCCGCCCATACATCTTTGAGATGATAGGTCCATACGCCGTTCACCAGCTGATTTTCCCAGGTGTGATCTCCGGAGGCGATGGGGGAGTGATCGGGGCCGATGAGAACGGCCTTGATCCGGGTGGAACCCAGTTCAATGCCCAATACGGCCTGGCCTTCCGTAATAATGCGGCTGATTTTTTCCATGCACATAGGTGATAACCTCCCTGTATTCTGAGAAATTTGAAATTGTGTATCAGTATTAAGGATAGTATACCGTATTTTTCAAAAAACTGCAAGATGGTCTCCGGGAAATCAGCATCATGCGGCGATGTATATAAGGAAAGGCCGTTCAAAGAAAAATGGCCGCCGATGGCGGTCATTTTTGCTTATTGCGGTGCCTATATGATCATCAGATTCTGATCAGTTCGTATTTCCGGCTGCCCAGGCCGATCTTTTCGGCATGCTCCAGGCAGGATTTCCATTCCGATTCCGGGGTGGAATTGGTGAAATGATCATGATGATCATGGAAATCGGGGCGGGCCATCTGATCGGTTAATTGGCTGCCCGGAAGCGGCTGATTTGCCAGGCATGCATCCACACTGGCCTGATCCAGCGCCACCGGATCAAAGGAGGCAAACATCCCCACATCCGGCAGGATGGGCGCATCATTTTCCGAATGGCAGTCGCAATTGGGGGAGATATCCATGACCAGTGAGATATGAAAATGGGGCCGGCCCGTTACAACGGCCTTGGTATATTCCGCCATGCGGCAGTTCAGGATCCGATTGGCGGCGTTATCCACAAAGGAGATGGCGTCAAAATTGCATCCGCCGATGCACCGGCCGCAGCCTATGCAATTTTCGGCATCCACATGCATTTTCCGGGCCGCTTCATCGAATACCAATCCATTATTGGCGCATTCTTTCAGGCAGCGTTTGCAGCCCCTGCATAAATCCGCATCCACCTGGGGCTTTCCGTTATTATGCTGATCCTTTTTTCCTGCCCGGGAGCCGCAGCCCATGCCGATATTTTTGATGGCGCCGCCAAACCCCGTGGATTCATGGCCCTTGAAATGGGAAAGACTGATAAAGATATCCGCATCCATGATGGCCCGGCCGATTTTGGCTTCCCTGATGAATTCCCCGCCTTCTACGGGAACGGCGATATCATCCGTGCCTTTCAGGCCATCGGCGATGAGAATGGGGCAATCCACAGAAAGGGGGGAAAATCCATTTTGCCAAGCGCAGTAAAGATGCTCCAGGGCATTTTTCCGGCTGCCGGGATAGAGGGTATTGCAGTCGGTGAGGAAGGGCTTGCCCCCCAGGGATTTGACCACATCCACCACTGCGCGGGCATAATTGGGCCGGAGGAAGGCCACATTGCCCAATTCCCCAAAGTGCATTTTGACGGCAACAAATTTTCCGTCCATATCGATCTGATGAATGCCTGCCCGGCGGATCAGCTTTTTCAGCTTATCCGGCATCCCCGGCCCCCCGGAGGTGGTACGGAAATCAGTGAAGAACACCTTGGATATGCTCATGGATGCTGCCTCCAAAAAATCAAGAATTTCTGATTTATACTTTAGCACATAATAAAGGAAGCGTCAAACAGAGGATGAATTTGAAAAGGCAGCGGGCCTGTGCTATACTGGATAAAACCGAAAGGAGGCATCCTATGATCCGGGAAATTATCCATGATCCCATTTTTCTGGCCATTCCTTCCCAGGCGGTAACGGAAGCCGATCTGCCTGTTGCAAATGATCTGATGGATACCCTGGCTGCTCACCGGGCAGGCTGTGTGGGCATGGCGGCTAACATGATCGGGGAAAGCAAGCGGATCATTGCTTTTTTTGACGGGGAGCAGATGATGGCGATGCTCAATCCCCGGCTGCTGATGAAAAAGGATCCCTATGAAACGGAAGAGGGCTGCCTTTCCCTTTCCGGCATCCGGAAAACCACCCGTTATCAGAAAATCCAGGTGGAATATCTGAATCTTAAAATGCAGAAAAAGCAGCGCACCTTCACCGGATTTAGTGCCCAGATCATCCAGCATGAGATGGATCACTGCGACGGCATTCTGATTTGATGAAAAAAACACGCAAAATCCCCCAATTATGTGTGGAAACGGGCAAAAAAATCGCTTGCCCCCCTTTTCCCGGGGCGAAAAACATGCTATAATATTACGGTGTCTGTCCCACAATTATCCGTAAGGAGGCTGTGAATCCATGCAATATTCCCGCGAAGTGGAAGAAATGGTATGCGTGATGAAGG
Source organism: Clostridia bacterium (assembly GCA_017395685.1). Classification (GTDB taxonomy): domain Bacteria; phylum Bacillota; class Clostridia; order Christensenellales; family Aristaeellaceae; genus RUG563. The sequence goes on along the minus strand of JAFQOD010000008.1, from coordinate 677 downwards.
GCCCCAACCATGGCCCTGCGCCCATTCCTGAAGAAGGCAAGTGGATCCAGGCGAAGGAAATCAAGGATATTTCCGGCCTGACCCACGGTATCGGCTGGTGCGCTCCTCAGCAGGGCACCTGCAAGCTGACCCTGAATGTTAAGCAGGGCGTTATCCAGGAAGCCCTGGTGGAAACCATCGGCTGCTCCGGTATGACCCATTCTGCCGCTATGGCCAGCGAAATCCTGCCCGGCAAGACCATCCTGGAAGCCCTGAACACCGACCTGGTGTGCGATGCTATCAATACCGCTATGCGCGAACTGTTCCTGCAGATCGTGTACGGCCGCACCCAGTCCGCTTTCTCTGATGACGGTCTGGTCATCGGCGCCGGTCTGGAAGACCTGGGCAAGGGCCTGCGCTCTCAGGTTGGCACCATGTACGGCACCCTGGAAAAGGGCCCCCGTTACCTGGAAATGGCTGAAGGCTACGTCCTCAAGATCGCCCTGGATAAGGATAGCCAGATCTGCGGCTATCAGTTCCTGTCCCTGGGCAAGATGATGGATGCCATCAAGAAGGGCATGAGCCCCAACGAAGCCTATGAAAAGAACATTGGCACCTACGGCCGCTTTAAGGCCGAAGACGGCGCGGTCGCTTGGATCGACCCCCGTAAGCAGTAATAGGAGGTGCGCATAAATGGC
>JAFQOD010000079.1 GCA_017395685.1 Clostridia bacterium | reverse complement strand
GGTAATGCCCGGTGACAACGTGGAAATGGAAGTAGAAATCATCACCCCCATCGCCATCGAACAGGGTCTCCGCTTCGCTATCCGTGAAGGCGGCCGTACCGTGGGCGCCGGCGCTGTGGCCCGTATCGCCGAATAATTCATAACTGAATTTTCAACCGCTGAAGGAAACTTCAGCGGTTTTTTCTTGCCAAATTCGTTCAGCAAAAGAATACGCTATACTCTCCAGCCTTGAAAATGAATAATTGAAAGGATCAGAGAAAGAATAAAAATGATTGGAGGGATAGAGATGCAGATCAGAACTGATTTGGCAATGGAGAGCCGGGAATTCCTGAATAAAAAAAGCGGCGTATCCTCTTACATATTTCAGCATGGAAAAATAGAAGAAATCCATGTGCATGTGGAAACAAAAGAAGCTGCAAAAATTTTGATGAAGGACTGCGGGAAATACATCACTTTGACATATCCGAACCTTTTATATCAGGAAACTGGTGAACGGAAAGAACTGGTAAGGATCCTGGCGGAAACGATCAGACATATGATACCGGCTGAAGGCGATATTCTTATCATTGGTTTGGGGAATCGCCATATTACTGCCGATGCACTGGGCAGCCGTGTTTTAGATCATCTGATGGTTACCAGGCACATGAGTGAAATTGCCATGCCGGGACTTAAGGGAAAGTTAAGAAGCGTATGTGCAGTTGCACCGGGAGTATTGGGAATTACAGGCATTGAAACGGCTGAAATGGTACATGGTATCGTAGAAAAGATACACCCATCTGCAGTAATCGCAATTGACGCACTGGCGGCCAGAGAATGCAGCCGAATCTGCTCCACAATTCAGATTACCGATACCGGAATACGCCCTGGAAGCGGCGTGGGCAATCATCGGCAGGGGCTGAATAGAGAGACACTTGGCGTACCGGTAATTGCTATTGGTGTGCCAATGGTAGTATATGCCTCAGTGATTGCCAGGGACGCTCTTGCTATGATGATGAAGGATATTGGTATGAATGAGGATGAGCATCAATCGGCGATCGATGTATTAATCCGGAGAGTGGCAGATGATGGCATGGGGGATCTGGTGGTCACTCCCAGGGAAGTGGATGATCTGGTAGGAAGAGTGGGCAGAATCATCGCAGACGGGATCAATAAAGCGTTGCATGAGCGGTTGACCGACGAAGAAATTGCTATTCTTTCGAATGATCATCTTGTTTGATGCATAGATTAGATCCGGGTGATGATATGAATTTTTCGGGAAGAATAAAAAGAGCGGCAGTATGTTTGTGTGCTGCCTTCATTTTCAGCATTATATGGAGTTTGGCTTATTCTGCATCAGCGCAGGAAATCCATATCAATTTGTTCGAAGAACAGCCAAATCCGTCCTCTTTCCATATAGAAGTAATTGCTGTTCATGCAGCTGAAGAAAGAAAATTCAAAGTATATATTTACCATACACATACCCATGAAGCATATGATACTCGGGATGGAAATGAATACAAAGAAACAGAAAAATGGCGGACGGCTGATAGCAACTATAGTGTGGTACGGCTGGGATCGGAATTAAGGAAGGCACTTGAAAATGCGGGGATAGAGGTAATGCATGATTTAAGTGATTATGAAATGCCCAAATTATCATCCGCATATTCTCGTTCACTCAAAGGATTGGAAGAAGCTGCAAAAGTGGGATATGATCTGTATATCGATCTGCATCGTGATTCTTATTCAGAGAACAATGGCCCGAATACCATTGAAAAGAAGGGAGAAAACCTCGGCCGCTTTCTTTTTCTTATCGGTAAAGGAACGGGAACCGGATTTGACGAAAAGCCTGACTGGGAAGCAAATGCAAAAGCAGCCCAGATTATTTCCGATGCGCTGAATGATCAGGCAACAGGCCTGAGCCGCGGGATAAAATATAAAAGCGGCAGATATAATCAGCATGCGGCGATGCCGTCTATTTTGATTGAAGCAGGTAATAATCAGAATACACTATCGGAAATGCTGCACACAGTTCCGTATCTTGCTCATGCCATCTGTGTCTATCTGGACACATTGAAATGAATTGCATGGAAATGATATTTGTGATATACTGATACAGACCTTTCATACAGGAGAAGGAAACAGATGGATGAACACAAAAATGCTCCCATTGGTATTTTTGATAGCGGCGTAGGCGGGATCAGCGTGCTCAGGGAAGCTGTAAAGCTGCTGCCTGATGAAAAATTCATCTTCTATGGTGATACCGGTAATGCCCCTTACGGCACAAAGCCCAGAGAAACTGTGGTTTCGCTATCTGAAAATGTGGTCAAAAGGCTTCTTGATCAGCATGTAAAGGCAATTGTGATTGCCTGTAATACAGCCACCAGTGCAGCAGCGGCATATCTGAGGGGAAAATATGATCTACCCATCATCGGGATGGAGCCTGCCCTGAAACCGGCTTCGCTGATACGAAAAAAAGGCATTGTGCTATCTCTCGCGACGCCAGGCACGATAGCGGGTGAAAAATATGCGCATCTGGTTTCATTGTATGGGGAGGGCGTGGTATCGCTGCCCTGTCCTGGACTTATGGAATTTGCAGAAAACGGCGAAATGGATGGGGAGAGGCTGAATGAGTATCTAAAGAAACTCTTTCTTCCTTACCGGGATCAGCCGGTAGAGGCAATTGTGCTTGGATGTACCCATTATGTATTCCTCAGGGATGCCATACAGCAGCATTTTCCGGATGCGGCACTTATTGACGGCAATCTGGGCACTGTCAGACAATTGATCCGCCGACTGCAGGAAGTGAATCTGCTGGCACCGGAAGGCTCGATAGGAAGCGTTTTATTTCAGACTTCTGCCGGAACAGAAACAATAGAAAAGATGAAACGGCTGCTTGAAATGAAATGAGCCGATCATGGAAAAAATATTTACAGCAATCCACTGATCTTGATCTGCATGTTTGCGTGTGATATAATTAGATACGCATTAAGATTAATGTAATGAGGAGAAAGAAATGAACATAAAGATTACTTCTGACAGTACGTGCGACTTATCCAAAGAGCTGCTGGAGAGATATCATATCACCACTGTGCCCCTCACGGTGATTATGGATGGAAAGATGTATCGGGATGGCATTGACATCAAGCCAGATGATATTTTCCGCCATGTGGATGGCGGCGGGGCGCTTTGCAGCACATCTGCCGTCAATGTAGAAGACTACAGGGTACTTTTTTCTGATCTCGCTGAAAAATACGATGCCGTTGTTCATATCAACATCGGTTCCAATTTTTCTTCCTGTTATCAGAATGCATCTATTGCCGCCGCTAATTTCAATAATGTATATGTGGTGGACAGCATGAATCTTTCTACCGGCCAGGGGCATCTTGTCATTGAGGCTGCCCAGTTGGCTGAAAAAGGAATGAGCGGTGTAGAGATTAAAAGCCATCTGATTTCCATGCGGAATCGGGTGGATGCCAGCTTCATTCTGGATCGGCTTGATTATATGCAGAAAGGCGGCAGATGCTCTGCAGTGATCGCCCTTGGCGGTAAACTGCTTAAGATCAAGCCCTGCATCGCTGTGAAAGACGGATCTATGGGCATGGTAGATAAGTATCGCGGCAATTTTTCCAAGTGTGTGGAAAAGTATGTCAAAGAGGTGCTGAAGGACCGGAAGGATGTAAGAAACGATCGGGTATTCATCACCCATACTCCGGTAGATGAAGAAGCGGTGCAGGCTGCCCGGGAAGCATTGGAAAAATACGGCAATTTCAAAGAAATTTATGAAACCAATGCCGGATGCACGATTTCCTGCCATTGCGGCCCCGGCACTTTGGGCGTGTTGTTTTTGACAAAATAAGGAATTGTCCTTTTCCTGGCAAACGAATAGCCAGGGAAAGGACAATTATTTTTGAAAAAAAGCGGAAAAATTTAAAAAAAGTACTTGCATTTTCGAAATGGTTGTGGTATTATGTACAAGCCGCGTGAGAAGAGCGGCAATGAGCGCCCCTAGCTCAGCCGGATAGAGTGTTTGACTACGAATCAAAAGGTCACAGGTTCGAATCCTGTGGGGCGCGCCAGAGAGGAAACCCTTGTAAATCAAGGGTTTTTTCGTTTTTTGGGAAACGAAAGAACGCCTGAAAAAAGACCTTTTTTGGTGAAAAGTGCGATTTTGTCAACGATTTGTCAAAAAACGCCGTAGAAAAAAGCCCGGAAAGCCTTATGCCACAAGGGTTTGCGGCACTTTGAGACTGTCAACAAAATGTCAATTCACTGAACTTTTTACCCGCATCCAGAATCCCTTCATCCAGCTTGTGGACATAGCGATTCATGGTGATATTGATGTCAGAATGACCGGCGATTGCCTGGATCGTTTTAGGTGCAACACCTGCCGAAGAGAGCTGTGTAAGATAGGTGTGGCGGAAAATGTGAGGGGTGGCGCCATGGAGATCAATGGTTCGCTCAATTCGTTGCCACGTCCTATCGAATGTGCTTTCGGTGATGGGTTCATCTCCTCCGCCAACAATGTAGCCTTCTTCCGGCTGGGACAAATAAGGCAGGAGCTGGTGGGAGATGGGGATACTGCGAATGCCAGCCTTGCTTTTCGTCTTGCCAACGATTGATTGGTTTGATTTGAAGGTGACGCCTCGCCGGACATAGATTAATCCATCCTCCAAATCTATATCATCCCAGTGCAAGCCGAGGACTTCGCCTCTTCTCATTCCGGTGAACATCAGGAGAGCAAGCAATCGGGCATCATCAGCTTTTAGATTTTGCAGATTGCTTATGATGTCCCTGAAGTCACCGGTGGAAAGTGCCTCTCTTTTAGTGACCTTTTCTGGCAGGGAGAGGCGTTTGCTTTGGGTGGGATCCTTCGAGCAATAGCCATCTTCGATTGCCCCTGTAAATATCTCATGAAGGATGATACGCATCTGGCGGGCACTGGACTTTGAGAGATGACCGCGTTCATTGAAGAAGCTTTGGATATCTGCTGTTGCCACCGTGCCCACCGGCTTTCCTTTGAAGAAGGGAATGATGTGTTTGGTAAGCTGGCTTTCATACGAGCGATAGGTGGTTTGGCGAAGCTTTGGCTTTTTATATGTATGAAGCCACTCAAGGGCATAGGTGCCAAATTCAGGAGTATTTTCTTCTTTGGGCTTTGAAAACATGGCTCCATACTTTTGTAAGCCAGAGGAGAATGCATCTGCGGCTGTATTGCCTGTGAGCCAGACCTTTTCGCCATTGGGGAGTGTGATGTGGAATCGTTGTCTTGTGGAGGCCATATTCGATTCTCCTTTCGATTTCGTTTCCACATCATCATTCCACATATAATTGTCAAAGATCGTAGCGGCTGCAAGCGTGGCCGCTGAAGCGATTAGCTGTTGCAGCTCTTCTCGTTCCAAATAGTGTCCTTTCCGCCAGATACTGGCTTAGTTTTTAACATACAGAGCTGCGGACTCCTTTGTCAAGGGGAACTGCAGCTCTTATTTTTTGCCTTAATGCAGACAATCTTTCTGCGGCGGCAGCCTTTTGTTCCTCGCTCAGTTCACGCTTGATGGGAGGACGGACGCGAATCCAATTCATGGGGACAAGAATGCCGAGGCAAAATTCATTATCGAGGTTAATTTCACTTCCTCGCTTTGCTCTGCAAAATCATATAGTTTGCGGATCATGGCAGGGACGGTAGAAAAGATGGAAGCCTTCTTTGTGGTCGGGTCGATGATAATGGTTGTTTCCTATTCTTCACGGGAAGAGGTGCCCTTGGGCTTACGAGTAATTGCAAGCATAGGAATCTCTCCTTTACTTATTGACGAATAATCAGAAAATTCTGATGGTTATTGATTGGGTAAGGGGAATCTGAGGAGGAAAAGACGATGCTGAAAACATGAGGCTGTTCTTGTCTTTTTGCCTTAACTTGAGATGATATTATTGCAGTATTTTTGTTTTATCCAGCGTTTTTCTGTATTCAGTGGGGCTTATATTCATGATTTTCCGGAATAACCGGGAAAAATAATACACATTATTGATCCCTACCGAAGAAGCGATTTCCGAAATGGAGTGCTTGCTGTATTGCAGCAATTCCAGCGATTTTCTGATTCTGTAATGCATGATATATTGTTCCGGGGCCATACCAGTGTGTTTTTTGAAAATCCGGTAAAAATACGTGCGATCCAGATTAAGATAGGTGCATACATCCTTGATGGTGATTTCATTGCCGTAATTATATTCAATGTAGCTGAGTGCCCTTTCAGCATGTGTTTCCGCTCGTACCGGCTTGGAAACGGTATTCTTTGTCAGCGACAGCAGACAATTCAACACATAGGTATTCAGCTTCAATTGTGAAATATTATTTTTGTTATCTTCGATATAAGCAAGGCATTCCATAATATTTCTGTAGAACAGGATATTGACCGATCGTTCAATATCAGCGGTGATACCGGTCAGATTCAGATATTCTTTTGCCTTGTTTCCGGAAAAACCGATCCAGCAGAATGACCAGGTATCCTTTGGATCCGGGGAGGTATAGCGGACAAGCTGCCCAGGCGATATCAGAAAAATATCGCCTGCGGCAATGTGGGTTTTTTGTCCGTTGGTTTCGTAATATCCGGATCCTTTTGTAATGTAATGGATCAGATAATAATTCCGGATGGAAGAGAAACTGACAAAATTATCAATGCAGTCTTCATAGCCACAATTGATCATATACAGATCCAGCATCTGATTCTCGGTATTATAGTATTCTTTCCGCATGGGATACGCTCCTGTGTACAATAATTTATGGTGATGTTTTGCGGATTTTTAGAGAAAAAGATTGTGGTTTTTCTACATTCCATCATAACACATCATTGCCAAAATAACAAAATATGTGCAAAAAAATACAACGTGTATTTATTGCGGTTTCCAGGCCGGTCTATTATCATAATAAAAACGGGCACAAATCGTGCTTAAAGATTTATACACCGACGACTGTCGATAGAAAGGGGAAACTTGCATGAAAACTGTAGATTTTTTTGGCACACAGGTATCGAAACTGATTTTAGGGGATAACCCTGTACATGGACATTCCTACATTGAGGATACCACACCTGGATCAAAAATGATGGATTATTATACTGCAGATAATTTCCTGAAGCTGCTGCGCCATGCAGAGGAATTGGGAATCAATGCTTACTTGGGCCTGGCCAATGATTTTACTTTCCGCGTGTGGCGGCAGTATGTCAATGAAGGCGGCAGTATGAATCTGATGTTCCAATCCTATCCTGCAATGGATTTGGGCGCCAACATCATGCAGATGAAGGGTTGCGGCCCCATTGTTATCTATCATCAGGGCGGCAACTTTGATTATATGATCGAAACCGGAAATGTGGAAGAAGCCAAGGCCCGAATCAGAAGGATCAAGGAAGAATCTAGCTTGCCCACCGGTCTGTGTTCCCATGAACCGGAAATTATCATGTGTGCGGAAGAGGAAGATTGGGCGCCGATTTCTATATGACCTGCCTGTATAATGCTCGCAAGCAGCAGTGCGGCCAGCAGAGCGGCTTTATCACCGGCAAATCCAAAGCGCTCGAAATGTATCCGGATGATAAGTATGAAATGTTCCCGGTTATCAAGCAGGTGAAAAAGACTTGCCTGGTATTCAAGATGCTGGCCGGCGGTCAGGTTTTTGCCGGTAAGGACCCTTCCGAATATGAAACCATTCTGGAAAAGGAATTCCGGGATGCTTACGCAAATATGAAGCCTCAGGATATCGGTGTAATCGGTGTATACCAGGAAAATCATGATGAATTGGCACAGGACGTGCGTATTATCAATAAGATTCTGGAAGATCTGGATCAGTAAATAGGGTGAAAATTGCCTATGCAATACGGAGTAATCATGGGTTGCGGCTCAATGGGAGTTTGTCACGGGGAAGCGTATCAAAAACTTGAGAATGTGCAAATTACAGCGGTAGTTGATATTGACCGTGAAAAAGGCCAGGCATTGGCTGGCCGGCTGGGTTGCAGCTGGGCTCCCAATCTGGCTGCGTTGCGCTTTGACAAGATTGATTTTGTGGATATTTGCTTGCCTACGCATCTGCACTTTGCTGCTATCAGCCAGGCGTGCAGATTCACAAAAAATATCCTTTGCGAAAAACCTCTTGTGATAAAGGAAGAAGAAATCAGTGGGATCAGCCTTCTGATTCGTCAGTATGATCTGCGTCTTATGACAGCCCATGTTCTTCGCTTCTGGAATTGTTACGATAAGATTCGGGATATGGTAAAAAATCAAACCCTTGGAGAGGTGAGCTCCATCGGCTGTACCAGACGCCAGAAACGGCCGGTGTGGTCCGCCAGCAACTGGCTATATCAGTCCTCCCTCAGCGGTGGACTGGTGTATGATCTGATGATACACGATATCGATTATGTGGTATGGCTGCTGGGTGTGCCCAAGGCCGTGGTCGGCGATATCGTGCACGATAATGATCAGGTGCCGCTTCATGCCAAGGCACAGCTGCGGTATGAAAATTGCATCGTAGATTTGTTTGCATCCTGGGGGATGCCAGAGTCCTTTGATTTCTATGCCACCATGGAGGTAATCGGTGGGAAGGGCATGGTATTTTGTGATTCTGCCGGGGCGTTTACCTGGACAGATCATGAAGGAAACCGAAAGGTCTCGCTGGAAGAAACAGATCCGTATGCAGAAGAATTGCGTTACTTCATTGATTGCTGTGAGCAAAACAGGTACCCCGATAAAAGCGATATATCCAGCGTGCTGCAATCGCTGAAGACGACCCGGGCGATCGACCAGGCGGCTGCAACGGGCAGAATAATCGTGCTGTAAGCAAGGGAGAGAGAATATGAAGGTAGGAATCAGCCAACTGATAGTGCCGGCGTTATCTCTGGAAGAATTTTTTGCCCAAAGTGCAGCTGCCGGCTATGAGGGGGTAGAGTTGTGTCTGGGGGGAGAAAGCCCGCTTCAATTGGCAAATATTGAAGAGAGCATTTCCAAGATTAAGGAATTGTCCCAACGATATGCTTTGCCTGTGACTTCTCTGGTGCATAGCCTGTGTAGCGCCAATCTGCTTGCCGGAGGCGAGGAGCAGAAAAGAAATATTGAGCAAACCTGCGCTGAACTGGAAATTGCCCGCAAACTTGGTGTGAAAACCACTTTGTATACCTTTGGCTATTTGCAGCCCGATCTCTTTTATGATAAGGCTTATGAAAATGCGGTAACGGGCTTGCGTGCCCTTGCCCACAGGGCGGAGGCAGCAGGCGTTTCACTGGCGATTGAGTTCGTGTGGAGCGGCTTTCTGTTCAGCCCGCTGGAAATGAAAGGTCTGTTGGATGAAGTGGGAAGCCAGGCCATCGGATTTTACTTTGATCCGGGGAATATGGCTGTATTCCAATATCCTCATCATTGGGTGCGTATTCTTGGCAATCATATCAAAATGGTACATATGAAGGATTGGAAAGGGAATGCCACCAATGGCTGCTGGCCGCCTTTGCTGGAGGGTACCATTGATTTTGCCAGAGTGATGGCGGAATTGCGTGCTATTGGATATGATGGATATTTGATCAGCGAGGTGGAAAGCGGCATCTGTGCCATAGAAGATACTGCACAGAAGATTAGGGAAATTATGACAATGACATAACACGTAAAAAGCTTGATCGGATAATCAATTGCATAATATGCAGGCGGCTGTAGTTTTTAAACTTCAGTCGCCTTGTGCTATATCAAAAAGGAGGAATACCTTCAATCTTCTTTTTCGCAGGGCATCAGTCACGCCTGATGCAGATGATCCTGCTTGTGCTTTGAATCAGAGGTATGATATGATATAATATTACGAAGGGAACTGAATGTGGGGGAAAAAATGAGTTTTTCGTCAGGGCTGCTTGTGCAGGCGTTGCGGCAGGATTAGCAGTTGCTATGGGAAAAATATATGCGGAAACGCTATGTCATGAATCCACCATGATGCAAATCGGTGATATACCAATGCCTTCCATCATACACCGCATCAAAATGAGTGATTTCCGGACTAAAGCATTTATCGTTAGGAAAATTTTCTATCCCAGCGTAGGTAAAAGATTCCCTTTCCATCTTTGCCTTCTCCTCTTCCATGTGGATTCCCGCACGGATCTCTATTGAAAACTGGCATGTAAGTTCCCTGATGCTCAATTATGGCAAATCGCTGCCCTATACTTTGGTATTCACAGCGATTATCGCCTTTTTGCAGACGGTGAGCGCCATGCTGGCGGTCTATTCCTCTGCACGGCTCAAGTTCCCCGGGTGCAGCATCCTCTTTGCCCTGGCCATCTTCACCATTGTGGTGCCGCCTCAGATGTTCATGCTGCCCCAGTATCTGTTCTTCAAAGAATTTGATATTTTCGGGCTGGTGAAGCTGTTCACAGGAAAATCCATCAATCTGTTGGGCTCCAGCGTATCGCTGTTCATTATGAATGCACTGGGCATGGGATTAAAGAGCGGTTTGTACATCTATATTTTCCGTCAAACCTTCCGTGGTCTGCCCAAGGAACTGGAAGAGGCGGCTTATATGGATGGCGCCGGTTTCCTGCGCACTTTCACCAACATCGTGATTCCCTCTGCCGGGGCTGGTATTCTCACGGTGGCTGTGCTCAGCTACGTATGGTCCTGGAATGATCCCTACTATGTCCGGCTGTTTGATCAGAACAATGTGAATTTCCTGATGCTGGCCTTCAATAAGGCTACCGGATCGGTGGATGAAGCGTTGGCCTCCATTTCTTCCAAGGTGCCCGTCAACTATGCCTTCCTGCTCAAAAGCCCTGTATACGAAAGCGCTATCGCCAAGACGGCGGCCCTGCTGGTATTCATGCCCCTGGTTGTGCTGTATCTGTTTGTGCAGCGCAAGTTCGTTCAGGGCGTGGAACGCAGCGGTATCGTAGGATGATAGGCGTGTCTCTCTGGATGAATACTTGATTGTCTGCCGCCTTTCTTTTCGGTGCAAAAATCCGGAAAGAAAGGCGGTGTTTTTACAGAATGAAAGATCAGAGGTGATTATATCATGAAGAAAAAATTGATTCCAACCCGACAGCAACTGGAGTTTATGGAATGGGAATTCGGCGTATTTTTTCATTTCGGAATCCGCAGCTTTTATAAGGGCTATCAGGATTGGGATCAGAGAAGGATGGATGCATCCGTTTTCAATCCTGATCGACTGGATTGCATGCAATGGATCCGGGAAATCAAGGAAGCGGGCGCCCGCTATGGAGTGCTGGTATGCAAGCATCATGATGGCTTTGCCAATTGGCCCTCGGCATATACGTCCTATTCCGTGGCCAATACTCCCTGGAAGGATGGAAAAGGGGATGTGGTTAGGGAATTTGTGGAGGCATGCCGCGCTTATGATTTGAAGGTAGGCTTGTATTATTCCCCTGCTCAGCAGTAGGGGACGGTGCCTTTCAGCGATGGTAAGGAATATGATGATTATTTTATCAATCAGATTAGCGAATTGCTGACCCATTATGGAAAAATTGATTATCTGTGGTTTGATGGCTGCGGATCGGAAGGCCATCAATATGATCAAAATCGGATCTTGGCGGCCATCCGCAGCATGCAGCCGGAAATTTTGATTTTTAATATGTGGGATCCCGATACCCGCTGGGTTGGCAATGAGGATGGTTATGCCCCGATGCCCAATTTCAGCTCTATAAAGGCAGTGGATTTTTCAGTAAATACAACGGAAAAGGAAGAAATGGAGACGGAGAAATTCCTTCCTACTGAATGTGATTTTAAAATGCGCTCCACATGGTTTGACTGTGAGGATAATGAAGATACCACCAAGGAAGCGGATGAATTGCTGGGGATTTATGAAATGTCTGTCGGCAGGGGTGCGAATTTCCTTTTGAATATAGGTCCTGATCGAAACGGATTGCTGCCGGAAAAGGATACGCAGCGCTTAAGGGAATTTGGGGCGTTGCTGGAAAAGCGATATGGCAATGCGTTAATGGAATTTGGGCCTGTTCAAAAAGAGACGGAGGATCAATGGGGCATCCAAATTACGCCCTTTCCACCCCAGAACGCAGGTGATCAGCCTGTGCTGGTCAATCGGGTGGTGATTGAGGAGAATCTGGAAATGGTGGAGAGCGTGGAGGAATTTGCCCTGTATGCTCATTTGCCTCATAGCTGGGGCCAAAGGGTATGCCTGTATCGGGGGGGGGCAAGCATTGGGCATAAATGCATCTGTACTTTTCCTACCATCCGAACCGGAAAGCTTGTATTGCAGATTTTAAAGAAGAATGGCGATGCGGAAATCCGCAATATGAAAGCTTATTACGAAAAAGTATAGATAAATACCCTCCTTGCATCCGGCAGATTGCTCGGCACAAGGAGGGTATTATTTTGGTAATATGGAATTATTCTGCCAATTCTCCCCGCCAGAGAATATCGGTGCGGATATAGGATACTTCAGTGGGTGCATCAGGATAATCGGCACGGAAAATCATCTTTCTTGCCAATTGACGGCCCAGGGATGCTGTATCCACTTGCACGGTGGTGATGGAATTGGCAACGAAGGAATATTCACTGTTATTATCAAAGCCGGTAAGGATAAAGCGTTCGGGCACGGGGCGATTGGTTTCGTGCAGATAACGGCTGATAAAATTGGCAATAAAGTCGCTGGCGCAGACAAAACCATCCGGAAGGACAGGAAGGGAATCTAGAAAAGCGCTGATCTCTTCATAATGGGATTGCAGGGACAGGCTGCCTGTCAGGCTGAGGGAGGAGGACGCCTTGATCCCAATTTGCTTGTGAGCATCCAGAAATCCATGATACCGCTCCGCATTTGTTTGGGCATAATCCACATCCCCGATAAAGCCCAGCTTGCGATAGCCCAATTCCAAAAGACGCTTTGTAATCTCCATTAATTGCGAGCGACCGTCGATGAGCACCAGATCACCCTTGAGCTTATCAGGCATTAATTGAGGTACGGTATCCAGAAATACGGTGGGAATTGGAGTTTCGGCTAGCATGCGTAGCAGCGTTTCATCATATATATTCAGCACGATGCAGCCATCCACATGTTCGGAAAAAAGCGTGGAGGGGAGATGATAGCCCTCATGATAGGCGGAGGGAATATAGGTATAGAGCAGATTGATATTATACTTGGATAATTCCTTGGCAATATAATGGATAATGGACATCCAGAAATTCGATGATTCCGGCCTGGATACTGCCAGAGCAAAGGTGTAGGATTTTTCCTGCTCGGAAAAGGATTCCGGGCTGGCGTGATAACCCAATTCTGCAGCTTTCTGTTGCACCAGGCGTCGTTTTGCCTCTGATACTCCGGGGCGGCCAGTCAGCGCCTTCCAGACAGTAATTCGGGAGACGCCAACCGCATCAGCCAGATCCTGCATGGTCATTTTCGACATGATCATCATCCTTTGTGCGGGTGATTTTGAATTGTGGAAAAAGTATAGCATAAAAATGAATGTATGTCAATTGCAAAATTAACATATGTTAATATAATTCTGAAATAATTGGCGATTTGGGACGTAAATGGGAATAAAATAACCGAAAAGTATAAATATTTTGGAAAGCCTATTGCAAATAAACGGAAAATGTGTTAACATAAGAATATAAAGCTGGTATTAATATTATTAATTTTTTCGGAGGCATTACAATGGATAGCGTGACGAAGAAACCCCAAAAGGCCCGGAAGCGGAGCTGGTGGAAATGGACGCGGGATGATGTGGAATTGAGTCTGCTGGGCTTGCCCACTTTTACCTGGTTTGCTCTGTTCAGCTATCTGCCCATGTTCGGCCTGATCATTGCCTTTAAGAAATACAGGATTTTCCCAAAGCAATCCTTCCTTGGCAATCTGCTTCAATCCGATTGGGTAGGGCTGGATAATTTTGAGTTTTTTCTGAAGAATAATACCTTCACAATGCTGCTGCGCAATACGCTGCTGTATAACCTGGTGTTTATTGTGCTGAATATCGTGATTCCTGTTGGATTGGCCATGATGATCAATGAACTATATTCCCGCAGGAAATCCAAGGTATATCAGACGGCTATGTTCTTCCCTCACTTTCTCTCCTGGGTTGTGGTTAGCTATTTTGTGTATGCTTTCCTCAATCCTGATAAGGGCCTTCTGAATAACATGATCGTTTCCCTGGGTGGTGAATCCATTAAATGGTATTCTTCCCCCCAATACTGGCCTTTCATTCTTGTCTTCATGAATCTGTGGAAGGGCGTGGGTTATAACATGGTGGTGTATCTGGCCACTATCACCGGCATCGATCACAGTTTGTATGAAGCAGCTATGCTGGATGGGGCTAGCAAATGGCAGCAGGCAAAGTATATCACCCTGCCCCTGATGAAGACCATCTTGATCACCATGTTTATCCTCAACATCGGCAAGATTTTCTATTCGGACTTTGGTCTGTTCTGGCAGGTAACGCAGGGACTTCCCAATTCCTTGCATAAAGTGGCCTCCACCTTCGATACCTTCATCTATTCTGCTCTTCAGGGCTCCACCCCCATCGGGCGTACGGCGGCGGCTTCCATGTTCCAGTCTGTCTGCTGCTGCGCCACCATCCTGCTGGCCAATTTCATTGTTTCCAAGATTGATCCCGAAAGCGCCATTATCTGATGGGGAAGGATGAAGAAAGGAGGTTATTATCATGGCTGGTAATAGAGAAAACATGGCTGATTCCATGAAAATGAATCGGGTCAAGCCGTTCACCAATGTATCCTTTAATTTTCTGTTTACTTTCTTGGCGGCTATCGCTATCATTCCTGTTGTTTTTGTATTCATCGTATCCATCTCCTCTGAGGAATCCATCCGACTGTATGGCTATTCCTTCCTTCCCCGCAGCCTTTCGGGCGCGGCGTATCAATTCCTCTGGAATGAAAAGGGAACGATCTTTGGGGCGCTGGGGATTTCGGTGGTTGTTACCATTCTGGGCACGCTGCTTGGACTGCTGCTGACCACTACCATGGGCTATTCTCTTTCCCGGCCCTACTTCCGGCTGAAAAGCTTTTATACCTGGGTGGTTTTCATTCCCATGATTTTTAACGGCGGTATGCTGGCCTCATATGTGGTAAATGCCAATATTCTGGGGCTCAAGAATACCTTGGGGGTGCTGATATTGCCGCTTGCGGTATCCTCCTTCAATATCATCATATGCAAAACCTTCTTCCGGTCGACCATACCCGATTCAATCATCGAATCGGCTAAGATTGACGGCGCCAGCCAGCTTCGAATTTTCAGCACCATCGTCATTCCGATTTCTACCCCTGTGCTGGCTACTATTGCCCTCTTCCTTACCTTCGGCTACTGGAATGATTGGTTCCAATCCTCTCTCTACATCAGCAATGCCAATCTGATTTCCTTGCAGGCGCTGCTCAATAACATGATGAAGAGCCTGGATTATCTGGCCAATAATCCATCTGCCGGCCTTTCCCTGCAGCAATACCGCAATTCCATGCCCAGCGAATCGGTGCGCATGGCCATCGCGGTAGTCATCGTTATCCCCATCGCCTGCGCCTATCCCTTCTTCCAGAAATATTTTATCTCCGGCCTGACTATCGGCGCTGTGAAGGGGTAAAATCAATATGTGCATAATTCTTCAGAATGAAGAATAAGCAATAAAAATTCTTAGGAGGTTTCATCACATGAAAAAGGTACTCGCTCTGCTCCTTGGTCTGATGATGGTACTTGGCATGATGGGCACTGTCGCCGCCGAAGACGTGGTCACCCTCAAGTGGGTCACCGTCGGTTCCGGCATGCCTGCCAACTATGATTCCTGGGCCGCTCAGCTGAACAGCTATCTGGCTGAAAAGATTGGCGTCAACATCGAAATGGAAGTCGTCTCCTGGGGCGATTGGGATAATCGCCGCAACACCATCGTCAACACCAACGAACCCTATGACATCATCTTCGGCAACGACGGCACTTATGTGAACGACGTTACCCTGGGCGCCTATATGGAAATCACCCAGGAAATGCTGGAAGAAAATGCCCCCGGCCTGCTGGAGCTGATTCCCGCCGGTTATTGGGATGCCTGCCGTGTGAATGGCGCCATCTACGCCGTTCCCACCTACAAGGATTCTTCCATGAGCCAGTATTTTGTATGGGACAAGGATCTGCTGGATGCCAACAATCTGGACGCTTCCAACGCCCATACCCTGGAAGATATTGAACCCGTCCTCAATACCCTCAAGGATAAGACTGCTGAATCCGTGTTCCCCCTCACCAGCGGCGGCGCTTCCTGGCTGCTGGCTAACTATGACTCCTTCTCTTCTGGTCTGCCCGCTGTCAGCGTGCGTCATGACGATAAGGAACTGAAGGTTGTTGCCACCCTGGAACAGGCCGATATCATGGAAGACCTGAAGATCCTGCACAAGTGGTATAACGAAGGCCTGATCAATTCCGACGCTGCCACCAAGGCTGAAACCAACAAGTATGCCGTTTGCTCCGTGGCTCAGGGCTGGCCCTATGCCGCCATCTCCACCTGGGGCCCCAACATGGGCGTGAATGCCGCTGCTTATCAGCTGGGCGAAACCCTGGTTTCCAACGGCACCGTTCAGGGATCCCTCAACAGCATCTCCATCAACTGCGAAAATCCTGAAAAGGCCCTGCAGTTCCTCAATCTGGTCAACACTGATGCTTATGTCCGCGATAGCTTCTACTATGGCGAACAGGGTTACAACTGGGATTACACCGAAGATGGCCGCCTGACCAAGCACAATTCTGAATGGACCATGGCTGGCTACACTCAGGGTACCTTCTTCAAGGTCACCCAGCTGGATACCGATCCCGTGAACCAGTGGGATGAAGTGAAGGCCCTGAATGAAGCCGCTGTTCCCTCTGTGCTGTTGGGCTTCTTCTTCGACAACAGTGAAGTGCAGGATGAACTGGCTTCCTGCATCGAGATCTTCAACCGCTATCGCGGGGAAATCCTCACCGGTACCACCGATCCCGAAGTTTCTGTGCCCCAGATGATGCAGGAAATGCGGGACGCCGGTTTCGACGCCATTGTGGACGCAGCCCAGGAACAGATCAACGAATGGGCTGGCAAATAATCAATTAAATTAACTTTTCCTCAAAGGGAAAAATGCCCCGCGCGGCGAATGAAAACAGACGGAAAATTGATCTGGCTGTTCTGGTTTTCCGCGCGGGGCTTTTCCTTATCATATGGCGGCGAGAAGGTCGTTCCTTTCAGCTGCCTCATCTTGGATGCTGCAGAAAGTGAGTGAACTGAATGGCAAAAATTATTGGCAAAGCCCTTCCTAATATTCCTTGGGAGGATCGTCCCGCTGGCGATAACAATCCTGTATGGCGTTTTTCCGGTAATCCCATTATCGGCAGAAATGGTAATAAGCGGTCCAATAGCGTATTTAACAGCGCGGTTGTTCCTTTTCAGGGTGCTTTCGCCGGTGTATTCCGCTGCGACAGCAAATCCATCAGCATGGATATTTTTGCGGGGCGCAGCGAGGATGGCCTGCATTGGAAAATCGATGATGAATCGCTGAATCTTGTGGGCGCTGATCCGGAAATTGCTAAAAATGAATATCGTTATGACGCCCGCATCACCCAATTGGAGGACAAGTATTACGTCACCTGGTGCAACGGTTATCACGGCCCCACCATCGGCGTTGCCTGGACGGAAGATTTCAAAACCTTCCACCAACTGGAAAATGCTTTCCTGCCCTTTAACAGGAATGGTGTTTTATTCCCCCGTAAAATCAACGGCATGTATATGATGCTCTCTCGACCTTCCGATAATGGGCATACTCCATTTGGTGATATTTATCTCAGCCAATCCAAGGATCTAGAATTCTGGGGAAAACATCGCTTTGTGATGACCACCGTAGGCGGCAATACCTCTGCATGGCAATCCACCAAAGTAGGCCCCGGCCCAGCACCTATTGAAACGGATGAAGGCTGGCTGCTGATTTATCACGGGGTTATTACTACTTGCAATGGTTTCGTGTATCGCATGGGCTGCGCCCTGTTGGATATCGACGAACCCTGGAAGGTAAAGTATCGCACCAAGGATTATATCATGGCTCCCTATGAACTGTATGAATGCGTGGGCGATGTTCCCAATGTAACCTTCCCCTGCGCTGCGCTGACCGATGCTGAAACTGGACGCATTGCCATCTATTATGGCTGCGCTGATACAGTAACTGGTCTGGCTTTTACTACTGTGGATGATCTGGTGAAGTTCACCAAAGAGAATTCCCTCTGACTTGGAGATGATGGGGTATGCATTTTCTGGACAAGCGTATCAATAATATTTGTGAGCATCTAAAAAAACAATCTGTGATCCAATCCCGGGCCCTCACCGGCTGGGAATATAAAAAGGGGAATTTTCTGCGCCCTGAAGATGCGGATGGTGCAAGCATTCCCTATGAGCCCTTTGACAGCATGAAAATGCTATGGTACGGCCCTGATCAGCATTATTGGTTCCGCACCAATCTGATCATTCCAGAAGATTTGGATGGGAAAACCCTGTGGCTGCGCATCCGTACCCAGATTCACGAATGGGATGATGGGAAAAATCCCCAATTCCTGCTGTTTTTGAATGGAGAAGTGGTACAGGGCGTGGATATGAATCACCGGGAAGTGCTGCTGAGCCGCTGCGCCAAAGGCGGCGAAACCTTCCGTGTGGATCTGCAGGCCTACACCGGCACCCTTCATTCCGAATTCAATCTGCTGGTCAATCTGGTGGAAACGGATCCGGAGGTGGAAGGGCTGTATTGGGATCTGATGGTGCCGCTGCAGGCCTTTGATCGCCTGGATCCTCAAAGCCGCAGCCGGATGGATCTGGAGCGGGTGCTAAATGATGCTATCAATCTTCTGGATCTTCGCACTCCTTATCGCCGGGATTACCTCAATGGAGGCCCCTCTATGCCGGAAAATATGCCGGTAGTGGAGGCCAATGAGGCCTATCATCAGTCCGTCAAGGCGGCCAGGGAATATCTGAAAAAGCATCTCTATGAAGATTTGGCAGGCCATGATGAAGTGATCGCCAGCTGCATTGGCCATACCCATATTGACGTTGCTTGGTGGTGGACGGTAGCCCAGACGGAAGAAAAGGTGTGCCGCAGCTTCGCTACGGTGCTGAAATTGATGGAGGAATATCCCCATTATAAATTCATGTCCAGCCAGCCCCAGCTTTACGTCTTCCTGAAGGAGAGGTATCCCGAGGTCTATGAAAAGATTAAGCAGCGGGTAAAGGAAGGCCGGTGGGAGCCGGAGGGATCCACTTGGGTTGAAATGGATTGCAATGTGACCAGCGGTGAAAGCCTGGTGCGCCAGTTTATCCACGGAAAGAAATTTTTCAAGGATGAATTTGGGCTGGATAACAAGATCCTGTGGCTGCCGGACGTATTTGGCTATTCCGGTGCGCTACCCCAGATCATGAAGGAATGCGGCGTGGATTATTTCATGACCACAAAGCTGGCCTGGAATCAATTCAATCAGCATCCCTATGATACCTTCAAGTGGCGGGGAATCGATGGCAGCGAAGTGCTCACCCATCTGATTACTACCCTGGGTGTAGGCCAGGATGTGAAGAATTTCTTCACCACCTATAACGGCATGCTCCATCCCGACGCCATCATCGGCGGCTGGCAGCGCTATCAGAATAAGGATATCAACAACGATATTCTGATTTCTTACGGTTATGGGGACGGTGGCGGCGGCCCCACCCGGGCCATGCTGGAAACCTCCGATCGCATGGAAAAGGGCGTGACGGGGCTTCCTATGGTGCGTCAGTGCACCGCCCGGCAATATTTTGATGAATTGAATGAACGGGTCAAGGATCATAAGCGGCTGCCCACCTGGGAAGGAGAATTATATTTCGAATATCACCGGGGCACTTATACTTCTGTGGCCCGGAACAAGCGATCCAACCGGAAAGCAGAATTGCATCTGATGGATCTGGAATTGCTCTCCACGCTGGCCTCTGGTAAAGTGGCTTATCCCGCCGCTGATCTGGATGCTATGTGGAAGAAGGTGCTGATTAATCAGTTCCATGATATTCTGCCCGGTTCCTCTATCCACGAGGTATATGAAGTGACCAGGGCAGAATATGCCGCCCTGGAAGAAAAGATCGCCGCCCTGCAGAAGGAAAGGCTGCAATTGCTGGCAGCACCTTCTGAAAATGTGACGGTTTTCAATACCAAGGGTTTTGAAAATGATGAAGTGGTATGGCTCTCTGATGTGCAGGCCAAGGCCCTTCGGGATCGGGAAGGAAATCTCTATCCGGTGCAGCAGGTGGAGGGCGGCGCTGTAGTGAGCCTAAGTGTCCTGCCTGCCAAGGGCTGGCGCACCTATCAGCCGGTGGATGAAAAGGTTGATGCTGAATGCCCCTTCCTTCTTTCCGATGCCCAGCATATCACCACCCCCTTCTATGAAGTGGTGCTGGATGAAAATGGACGGATAGATCAGCTTTATGCCACTCGGCTGGGACGGGAAATCCTGCAACCCGGTCAGAAGGGAAATCTGCTTCGGGTCTATGAGGATAAGCCCATCTATTATGACAACTGGGATATCGATGAATACTACACTGAAAAGTATTACGATGTGACGGATGTTTCTTCCATGAAATGGACGGAAATGGGCCCTGTTCGTGCCACCCTGGAAATCGAATGGCGCTATTCCCGCTCCCTGATTCGACAGAAGATTCATTTCTATGGGGATAACCCCCGCATTGATTTTGAAACCTACGTCGATTGGCACGAGCATCAGAGCCTGCTGAAAGCCCATTTCCCCGTGGATGTGCACACCGATGAAGCCACCTTTGATATCCAGTTTGGCAATCTCAAGCGCAAAACCCACAAAAATACCAGTTGGGATGTGGCCCGATTCGAATCCTGTGGGCAAAAATGGGTGGATCTGTCCGAAGGGCATTTTGGCGTCTCCCTGCTCAATGATTGCAAATACGGCCATTCCGTGCACAACAGCAATATCGGCCTGACCCTGATCAAATCCGGTATCGAGCCCAACCCCGTTACCGACCAGGAGGAGCACAATTTCACCTACGCCCTCTATCCTCATAACGAGGATTGGCGCTGGGCCGGTACGGTAGAAGAGGCCTATTGCCTCAACCAGCCTGCCATCGCCGTGAAGGGAGGCGTCGTGGGGGATGAATTCTCTCTGGCGCGTGTAAACTGCGATAACGTGGTAATCGAAACCATCAAGCAAGCGGAGGATGGAGATGGATGGATCGTGCGCCTGTACGAAAGTGATAATGCCCGCACAATGGCGGAGCTGACTTGGGGCTGGCCTATCCAGAGCGCCGAGGAATGCAACGCTATCGAAGAAAAGAAGGACGATGCGGAAATTATCGGCGAAGAAGGAAATAAACTTTCCTTCATCATCAAGCCCTACGAAATCAGAACCTTCAGAATCCGGTAATAGCTTTACAAAAGCGGCCCTCAATCCTGAAAAGGGATGGAGGGCTTTTTTGTCCGTGACGAAAAGAAAACAGCGATTTGCTACCCGATAAAAGGAAATGTAGTAAACTGAAGAATATCAAGCAGGGATAGGTTCGGGAAAGGGAGGCGAGGCTATGAAAATGAAGATTGGTAAATTGCCCCATGGGGAAAGAAACCTGATCACCGATGTGCCAGGGGTGAAAGTGGGGCACTGCACGGTTGATCAGGGGGAGTGTCATACAGGGGTCACTGTGGTGATGCCTCCGGTGAAAAACCCCTTTGTTGAAAAGCTGATCGCCGCCTCTCATGTGATCAATGACTTTGGGAAAACGCTGGGCCTTGTGCAGATCGCTGAATTGGGCACCCTGGAAACCCCTATTGCTATTACCAATACCCTGAATGTGGGCAAGGTGCATGATGCCATGGTGTCTTATATGATCAGTATTTGTGCGCAGGATGAAATAAAGCTTACCTCGGTGAATCCAGTTGTTTGCGAATGTAATGACAGCAGAATGAGTGATATTTCAAAACGGCCTGTAGGAGAGTGGGAGGTATTTGCAGCGATTGAAGCAGCCTCCGATGATTTTGAACAAGGCGCAATAGGTGCAGGACGAGGCACCACCTGCTATGGCATGAAAGGCGGCATCGGCTCCGCATCACGGCTGATGGAGATTGAAGGAAAGATCTATACCATGGGCGTGCTGGTGCAAAGCAATTATGGCGCATCGGATGATTTTCGGGCGGCGTGCCTCCCTGACGATCTTGCTGAATGCGATCAGGGCAGCATTATCCTGATCGTAGCGACTGATTTGCCCCTGTCCCACCGGCAATTAAAGCGCGTATTGAGGCGTACATCCGTTGGAATGGCCCGCCTTGGTTCCTATATCGGCCATGGCAGCGGCGAGGTTGCCATAGGCTTTACTACGGCTCCTTTGGAAAAAGCAGAGAATAGCTTTCAAACGCAGCGGATCCTCCGGGAGGATTTGATGAATATCCCTTTCCGTGCGGTGGGCGAATGCGCGGAGGAGGTTATTTTGCAATCTATGTGGCATGCAGGGGCGGATATGGCCTGGATGGCAGCAGGATTCCCTGCCTCCGGGACTATTTAAAGGAGAAATAAGCCATGAAGGAACTAGCATATTATAATGGCCGAATTGGTGAACTGAGTGAAATGATAATCCCATGAGCGATCGGGTCTGTTGGTTCGGGGATGGGGCGTATGAGGCGCATCTGTGCCGCAATTATCATATTTTCACTTTGGATGAACATGTGGATCGACTGTTTAGCAACGCGTCTCTTCTGGAAATCGAAATGCCGATGGATAAACAGGAATTAAAAGATTTGCTTAATGCGCTGGTATTGAAGATGGATTCGGGGGATTTGGTGGTTTATTATCAGGTGACCCATGGCAGCGGGAAGAGGAATCATGCTTTTCCGGAGGGTAAGGCCA
This sequence comes from Clostridia bacterium, assembly GCA_017395685.1. Lineage (GTDB taxonomy): Bacteria > Bacillota > Clostridia > Christensenellales > Aristaeellaceae > RUG563. Next base: position 24,925 of record JAFQOD010000079.1, on the reverse strand, counting down.
ATCTGTGGGTGACACTGACGCCTAAGGAATTCGTGCCCTCCGCCGAGCCGGTTTCGCTGATCACTGCTGAGGATACCCGCTTCCTTCACTGCAATATCAAAACGCTTAATCTTATTCCTGCCGTCATGGCCAACGAGCGGGCAAAACGGGCGGGCTGCTATGAATGCGTATTGTACAGACCGGGGGAAAGGGTGACGGAATGCTCCCATAGCAATGTGCACATCATCAAGGACGGCGTATTTTATACAGCGCCGACTGACAATCTGATCCTGCCAGGGATCGCCCGGGCCCATCTGATCAAAGCCTGCAAGGGCCTTGGCATTGCCGTCAGCGAAAGCCCTTTACGGTATCAGATCTGAAAAATGCCGATGAGATCATTACATCTTCCTCAACCAATCCCTGCGTACGTGCCTGTCGGGCGGATGGGGAAGCGGCTGGGATGAAACGGGAGGATCTGTTCATGGCCCTGTATCAGATCATCGTGGATGAATATTTTAAAGCCACGAAGTAATGGAGGGAAAATAAATGAAGCTTTTTCTTTCTGCGGATATTGAAGGTACCACTGGTATTACCCTTTGGGATGAAACGGAAAATGGCCATACCGTTATCCTTATTTTCAGCAGCAAATGACAAAAGAAGTAAATGCAGCCTGTCTGGGGGCTATGGAGGCGGGGTGCGATGAGATTTTGGTCAAGGATGCCCATGACAGCGCCTGCAATCTGATCCCCGAAATGCTGCCGGAAGAAGTGCGCATTTTCCGGGGTTGGGGCACCGATATTATGAGCATGATGGCGGGCCTGGAAAAGGGATACGACGGGGTCATTTTTACCGGCTATCATTCCGCCGCTGGGATGGATACCAATCCGCTTTCCCATACCATGAATACCCGGAATAACTATGTGAAGATCAATGGGATCATCTGCCCGGAGCTGATGCTCAATAGCTTGACGGCAGCGTATCTGAATGTGCCGGTGCGTTTGGTCACCGGGGATAAAGGCCTGTGCGATTGGATGAAAGCAATCAATCCAAACATTGAAACCGTAGCGGTGAGCGAAGGCTGCGGCCGGGGTTCCATCTCCATCCATCCCAATAAGGCACTCAAGCTGATCCAGGCTGCTGCCAAACGAGCCATGGAAAAGCAAGCCAAAGATTGTATGTTCCCCCCTGCCGGATCATTTCAAGGTGGAGATTTCTTTTAAAGATCACTTCAAGGCCAAGGCTGCCGCCGCTTATCCTGGCGTCATCCAGACAAGCCCTGCTTCTATTGAATATGAGGCGGATGATTATATGGAAGTGCTTCGGATGATCAATTTTGTATTATAAATGCATATGAAAATCCCGGCGCTGGAGGCTACAAACGCCGGGATTTCATATAAAATGGAATCAGCAGAATTTTTCGATTGCCTTCCGGATCTCTTTGGCGACGGCCTGCACCTTGGGCAGATCCTCATCGGAAAGGCCCATGAGAGGGGCGCGAACGCCGCCCAGGGTCACCCCGGAATTGATGCGCACGATTTCCTTGGCAATCTGGGAGGAGAGATTGGCAATGAACTGGGATTTATCTGCCGCTTCAGCCTTCAGGATGACATCGGCATCGGCCTTGGCCTTGGATTCATCCACAAAATACTGAACCAGTTCCGCATACCGCTTTTCTTTGCGCTTCTGCGCTCTCTGACGGAAAACGACTGCCTTTTCATCCAGCTTCCGCTGCTCCTCTTCCTTTGCCTGCTGAATCTTTTGCTTGATGATCGCTTCATCCTTGGAATCCAGAACCTTTTTTGCGGTGGACGTGCCGCCAAAGAGGCGCTTCATGACGGCGGCAGAAAATCCCGCATAACGATCAAAGGATTCGCCCTTGCCAAGACGCACGACAGTGCGGGTATCATCCGCCCAGAGGACAACGGTGACGCCGCTTTCCTCGTTGAAGATCACCTTTTCGATATCAGGGATACGATAGGCGGTTTTACTCTTGGGAGGATAGGGAAGATCAGGAGTGGCAGACCCACCAGGAATTCCATTCACCTTAACGGGACATCCCGGAGCGAATTCCACGGAAAATTCCCTATGAAAGCTATCTGCAACATCTGCAAGAGTAGCAAGGCAAGGCATATAATTAATATACGGAAGAAGTGGTGAGTCCCGGTTTTAAGGTGACTACGAATCAAAAGGTCACAGGTTCGAATCCTGTGGGGCGCGCCAAAAACCTTGAAACGAATGTTTCAAGGTTTTTTATTATTCTGATTTGTAATAAACGGACTGTTTTTACTTCCGCATAAATGCAACTTAATGATCAAGACAATGATCCATATTCATAAACATGGGGTAGGATAAATGTCTGGCCCAGGGTAACTTATCCATTGTGATAAAACCTGCCGGCGCATGAATTACATCGGGAATACGATTGACAATGGTGGCGCAGGTATGTGCTACCGTATCGGGTTTGGATACGGAAAAATGTGTATCTGGTTCCCCGTGGATTTGGAAAGAGCATAAATCCCCTTCATCCGGTTCATATACTTTTCCGATGCATTGTGTTTCAATTATCGGCCCTTGATGTGTGATGGTGGTGACTACGGCGCTCATGCCAACGGCATTCCCTTTTTTGATGGTGGCGCCGAGTGTGCTACTTTTGACATCATGATCGGCAAAAACAGGAATGGCTTTCTGTTTGGTTTCAGCGATACTCCAGCCCATTTTCATACAAAGGGCTTCATTGCTGTTCCAGACGTAAGCAGGCATAGACAGACTGTTGGAAATTGTTTTTTCAAATTCTTCAGCCGTAAAGCCAACGCCGTGAGCCTTGGCCAGGGCAATTCCGTAATCCTCTACATTATAGCTGACTGCACCTTCAATTCTTGTGATTTTATGGACTCCGCCTGCAATCATGGCAGGAAGATTGACCCAAAATACATCCTGCATACCGCTGCCTACGATGGTGCATCCTGTACGCTTGGCCAGGGCATCCAATTGATTGGTGATAGATGGCGAGGTTGTCCAGGGAAACAATGCTTCTTCTGAAGTAGTGATTACATTGATGCCTCGGGTTACACATTCCAGAATGGGTTTGTGCATATCCGGCAGATAGCTTTGCAGGGCAAGAATGGCAATGTCTGCATCGCAGTTATCCAAAACCGTGTCATGATGTCTTTTTACTTTGATGCCGGTGCTGATATTCAGATTGGCAATTTCGCCGATATCCCGATCGATGATGCTTTCATCAGTGTCAATTGCGCCTACGATCCTGGCACCCTTTTCCATGAGATAACGGATCATAATGCGCCCCATTTTCCCGCAGCCATACATGACCACCCGCACCTGATCCCACGTTCCGTGATTCATTGGCTTCACCTCCATGTAATAAGCATGCGATATTTCTGATTGATTTATACAGGGAAAAATTCGAATTATAGATGACAAATGGCAAGATTCCGGCTATAATGATAAAGTCAATGAACAAGGAGGCATATCATGGAAAAGATTGAAAGCTTTCGTGTAGACCATACCAGATTAATGCCCGGTTTATATGTTTCCCGCAGGGACGGCGGAGAAAAGAATGCAGTAACCACGTTTGATATCAGGATCACTCAGCCCAATAAAGAACCGGTGATGGATATGCCGGCCATCCATACCATGGAGCATCTGGGGGCAACTTATCTGCGCAATTCGGCACAGAAAGAACAGGTGATTTACTTCGGTCCCATGGGCTGTCGTACCGGGTTTTATCTTGTGATGTTTGGGCATCTATCAAGCCAGGATGTTTTGCCGCTGATCCGGGATACATTCCAGTTTATCCGGGATTATGAAGGGGATATCCCTGGCGCCTCTGCGGTAGAATGCGGTAATTATCAGGAGCAGAATCTGAATATGGCCCATTATTATGCCAGAAAGTATCTTTCTGCTCTGGAAGAACCGATACTGCGCTATCCAGAATAAAAAAGGAAAATTTTAGGTTGGAATGGAGAAAAGTGTATGCAGCATGCAGCGGTGATGATCGTGGCCTTTCTGGCGGTTCTGCAGTTCTTTTTGCTATATCAATGGAAAAAGGCCGGGCCAAAGGGGGAAGGAACGGAAGCGCTGATGCTGAAAGGAACGGCGACCTTTTGCTGCGCTGCCCTGGCTCTTTACGGGGCGTGGCTCCATCAGAATGCCGGGTATTGGCTGCTTGGGGCCGGTTTGATTGTTTGCACGGCTGCTGATGTGCTGCTGGCCATTCGTTTTATGCCAGGCATGGCTTGCTTTGCCCTGGGGCATGTATGCTACTGCATTGCGTATTGCCTCCTTGCGCCGCCCACATGGCTTACGCTGATTGTATTCATTGCTCTTCTGATACCGGTATGCTGCGTTATTCCCTGGGCCAGGAAGCATGCAGGAAAGGATATTGCCCCCTTTATTGCTTACGGTGTTGTTTTGTGTTTGATGCTTTCTTTTGCAGCCAGGCAGAGGATGATTCTGCTGGCTGGGGCATTCCTGTTTGTTGTTTCGGATCTTCTGCTTGGCTACAGGCTGGTAAAGAAGGTAAAAGGAAAAGGATATGATTATCTGTGTCTTGGCTGTTATTATCTGGCACAGTTTCTGATCGGCGCATCGACGGTTATTGGATAAGATAATTTCCGGATCTGCAGGGCTGAATGCAGACCCATAATGAACTGGGGGATGAATGGATGGAAAAGGTATCCCAGGTCTTGGATGCCGTGTGCCTGGCTGCACAGATCATCCTGGAATGCGGCGGTGAAACCTATCGCGCTGAAGATACAGTGGAAAGAATGTGCAAGGGCTTTGGCGTGCCCAAGGTGGATGTGCTGGCGCTGCCTACAGGCCTGATGCTGACCCTTGCAATGGGCGAAGAAAAAAGTCTTACCCGCATTGTGCGGGTGCACAGACGCTCTATTCATTTAAAGAAGCTGGATCAATGCAATGGGGTCTCCCGAAAAGTGGCGTCCGGCGAAATGAATGCATTGGAGGCGCTGGAGGCTCTGGAAGCAATCAAGGCCGAATGCAAGGATCGTAAATGGCTGATGATCGGCGCAAGTGCATTATCTGCGTCTGCATTTGCGGTCATGCTGGGCGGCTTCTGGATTGAGTTCTTTATAGCGCTTTTTTGCGGCGCAGCGGTACAGTTCATCAGCGTTTTGATGGCCAGGCACAGAATGCCGGGGATGATTTCCGGCCTGATTACCGGTGCATTAACAACGCTGCTGGCATTGCTTGGTACCCTCGTTTTCCCTGGCGCAAATGTAGAGCCTGTGATCAGTGGATCGATTATGCCCCTGCTTCCCGGGCTTGCCACCACCAACGGCATTCGGGATACCATCCGTGGCGATCTTGTATCCGGCGGCGCAAGGATCATGGAAGCGATCCTCTGTGCGATTATGCTGGCGGCTGGTATCGGCCTTGTGCTTTCCATGTGGAGAGGGGTGATTGGATGAGCTGGTGGATGCAATTGATTGCATGCTGTGTGGCAACCATCGCTTATTCTGCCTTGGTGAGGCTGCCCAGAAAAGCGATTGCGATTACTGCTTTGATCGCCTCGGCCGGTTACGGCATCTATCTGCTGATGGATCAAAGCACGATGGGCTATTTTCTGGCCAGCCTGTTGATCGGTGTTCTGTGTGAAATCTGCGCCCGGATCATGAAAAGGGCGGCTACATTATTTATGACGGCCGCCATTATCCCGCTGGTACCTGGGGTGGGCCTTTATCGCACCATGCGGTATATTGTTGAGGGAAACGCACAGATGGCGCTGAGCACCGGCACCGCGACGCTGCTGGGACTGTGCGGTATTGCATTGGCGCTTACTGTATCTACGGTGCTGTTCGCCAATCTGCGCAGGATACCCAAAAAGAAGGATGGAACATGCTGAATACTGCAAGCGTCTATATTATTTCCCCTGATGCAATCAGTATCATGGCGATTCTGGGAAAATCCCCGCTGTTCAATGTGACTGGCATCTCCATTGGCCGGGAGGGAATCGGCAATGCCCTTTCCGGCACGGCCCTTGATCTGATGATACTGGATGGGGCGGTAGAGGGAATTGACAGCCTGTCCCTTCTCAAATGGATGCGCTGGAATCTGGTTGCACCTCCAAAGGTATTGTATTTATCAAGAGGAATAGGAGAATGGCAGAAGATCGCAGTGAATGCTGGCGCAGATGGTGCGCTGCCCTGGCCCAGCGATGAAGCCGCGTTGCTTGAACATGCCAAGCGTATTGCCGAAATTCCCTATTCGCAGCTTTCTGAAACGTGGCAGGAAGTGCGGATGCGTGTAGCGGAAGAAATGCTGGATCGTCTGCTTGTTCCCAGTGAATTAAAGGGAAGGGAATATATGAAGGCGGCCATTGCCTATGGGGCATGCTCGCCCTGGCTGATTCAATCATTTACTCACCGGCTGTATCCTTGGCTGGCGCAGAGGTTCAATTCCTCCCCAAAGGCGGTAGAACGCGCCATTCGGACGGCAGTAGAGAATACCTGGCTGAAGGGAAATCTGGAAGGGATTCAGGATTACTTTGGTTTTTCCGTTGATGCTGAACGGGGGAAGCCCACCAATGCGGAATTCCTGGCCATGCTGGCCGCCCATGTATACCGGAATATGACCAGAATAATCAATGAACGGATAAAGAAAAATAAGGAAAAAGGCAATCGTTTGGAACAGCCTGAATAAAAATGCTGCAGCATGAGCTGCAGCGTTATTTTTTTAGTTTGGCAAGCGAATGGTAACACCTGCGGCAAAATCCTCCGGCGCAAGGCAGGGATTCACCCGAAGCAGGGCAGCGATTGGCAGATTATATGTAACTGCAATGGATTCTAGGGTTTCATTTTCCTTTAAAGTGACCGTAGTAGGAAGATTGCAGGGAAGATTATTTTCCGGGATACAGACAACGTCGCCGCCTTGCAGTGCATCCAGATCCTTATCGGCATTGGCTGCTTGCAGCGTATAATAGCTCAGATCGTAACGCAGCTGAAGATCACTGGCGGTTTGCCCCTGCTGTACCACGGTGCGGCGATTGGGTGGGCAGATGTTATTCTCCGGTGCTTCCGGGACAGAAGGAGCGTCGGGCTGAACGGGCGTTTCCGGAACCTCCGGACAGACGCAATCACTGTTGCCGCCGCTGTTCCCAGGCGTATTCCCGTCGGAAGGATTCTGCGTTTCATTTCCATAGGGAATGCACAGCACATCGCCTACGGTGAGCCTGGAGGGCGGGATATCAGGATTGGCTGCCAGCAGATCCCTCAGCTGTACCCCCAGGCGATGGGCGATCAGATAAAAGCTATCGCCACGCTTGACGGTATACTGATATGCACAGGACGGCTGATTGGCAGGATTGGACATGGGAAATTCCCCCTTTCATTCTTCTCATCACCATTTTATGCGGGATGGGGGAAAACGTGCAGAGAATTGAAATTTATCTTCCGATATCCAATGCATCCTGATCACGGCTGCGCAGCCTCTCAATAGGATGAGGGGCGATCATATACCGAAAATCCATTCCGTTTTTCTCGATTGTCTTCTGAATGATGATATGGGATGGCGCCTCATTCGGATCTGGGAAAAGGCGTCTTTGGTAACGGAAAAAATCAGCCCCTTTTTTTAGCGCCCCTACTGGCACCGGCTTTCCGTGCCGGAGGGTAACACCAAGATTCAGTAGCGTTTCCCGTACATACCCTTTTTGAGATTGAATGCGAAAGGAAGGAAGCGATGGCAGCCAATATTCGGAAAGGCGCCGTTCATCGTGAATCAGGGTGGAGATTTTTTGAATATGTGTTGCTTCATGAGCTCGTTCTTGAATAAATAACTGCTTAATTTCGCTGTTTGGTTCATCCTGCTGGAGGCTATCGTAAAGATAGCATTCCAACTGCTGAAAAAGAAAAATCAGTTCAATGGGGTGAAGCTTTGGAAGCAAAGAAAGAAAGAGGCATCTGTGCTGCTGAATCAGGAATGCCATTTCATTCAAAAATGCCCTTTTGAGATGCTGTAAAGGATGAGCATTGCATGCGGTCAATTGGCTGGAAATGCTTTCAAGCACGGAGAGCATGGTTAAGCAGGATAATGAAGCGGCATTGGATGGATGGGAGTTTAGGGAATGGATGTCGTCATAGGGATGCCTGTGGCAGGCAATCATTGGTCTGCCGGGCATGATCTCGACGATACCGAAAAGAAACTCTGTTACATCCGATTCGTGGATCAGAATAGAAAGATTTGATAGGCGGTACAGCATATCCTGATATTCCGGCAGCAAAAAATCCAGAATGCGGCGTACAGGCTCATCCTTTAATTGCTGGGCCCAATTGGCGGCGCAATTCATGGCAAGTACGAAAAGATAGATCAGATGGCGGTAATCATTTTTCGGCAGGGCATTTGATGCAGCGGATACAAAAGAAAGGTACTGCCTGTGCTCTGTGCGGGCCATTAAGGAAAAATCTCTGGCACAATCATAATCGGAAATGTTGGAGATTCCGTTTTCCAGAAGGAGCATTGAATAATTCTCCACTGATGAAGCAAGAATAACCCGAAGTATGGAAAAAAGAGATTCCCTCGAATCAAGGCCAGGTAAAATGATGGAATGAGGCATAAAGATTCCTTGCTCTAATGAAGGATGATCATCATGTAAAAAAGGCATAAGCTTCTCCTCCTGGGAAAAGTATGCCTTTAATCTCAGAAATTATTCTGATATCCACCAGTGAAAGCATGATTGGGTTATTTTAATAATACCAGTCAGTGCGATCTTCATCTGTGGGAGCAGAATAATCACTTCTGCCATCGGATAATTCCTGGTGAATGCACAATGTCAGATCCTGCGCACATGTAAATCCGATGGCCTTCTCATCGGGAATTTCGATGTGATAGTATTTTTCGCACGCCATGATCAGTGTGGCCCATTGGGCAAATTTCAGTTTTTGAAGATCGGTTTCGGGACGAATGGATTCACGGGGAAGACCAGTTACATGATTGATTGCGTTTGCAACCATTGCGAAAATTTCATCCATTGCATTGATCCTCCTGTTTCAGTAGCAGGCTGGGGCTGGAGGTATAGAAGAAAGATAAGAAATGCAGTGCGCGTGTGCAGGCGACATATAAAAGACGCCTGTCATCTTCTGTGCTATAGTTCGTTTCATCACAATCCAGCAAGAAAACAGCATCAAATTCCAGGCCTTTTGTCAGTGCCAAGGGAACAATGAAAACATCCCCGGGATTGATATCGCGGCCCATCAGACGGATGGGTATTTCGAGGGATAGGCGGGCATGCCATTTTTCAGCCATTTCAGCCGTTTTGGCGATCAAAGCAATGGATTTATAGCCCATTTCTTTGCATTGCCGGATACAGGATATGATCTGATCGTTAGGAAGGATTTTGGGCTCCTCACCGGAGCGGTTAAAGGATTGAAGGGCAGCATGCTTCAGAAATTGTTCGCTGAAGGAAAGAATTTCTTTGGTGCATCGGAAGCTTTTATTCAGTTCGATCAAAGCAGCCTTTTCAATCTTCAGTTGTTTCTGAACATTCCCAAAAAAGGAATGGTCCATGCCGCGCTCCATGGATTGATTAATATCTCCGAGAACCGTAAAGCGTGCATTGGGATAGAATGAATGAAGAAGGGCATAATCGGCCATGCCGTAATCCTGGGCTTCATCGATGACAACCTGCCTGATATCCCCGGAAGCAGAACGGCCTTCCAGACGCACCTTAAGATATGCCATGGCGGAGGCATCGCTCAGGGGAAGGGGCTGATCGGAACGCAATGCTTCACAGGTATCAGTAAGAATTGAACGAATATCGGAAGGCAGCGGAATACCCTTTGCAAGGCGCAAAAAACGCGTTTCATCTGCAAATAGGGAAAGATATAGCTGTCGCACAGAAAGGCGTGTAATGGCCTGAATTTGCCGGGAAAGGGATGCCGTTTCATATAGCGAATAGGCCCTTGCCCATTCGGGCCCACGGCTCAATTGCAGGGCGCGGAAATACAGCGTTTTCATTCTTTCCGGTCGAAGGGCGCGAATTTTCTCCCAAAGGATATTTTCCAATCTATGAAGCCGGACGCCAAGTGGCCATTTGTCATCCCGCTGCATGATTTCGTTTTTCAGGGATTGGGCAGTTGCAAGCAGATGATCGCCATACCACAGATCCTGGTATTGGGAAAAGTGACGGGGAATTTCCTGCAAAAATCGATCCAGTATTGCAACAAACTCCGGTGAAGATTTGAAATCCAGCATACGGCGCATTGCCTCGGCCTGGCGGGATTCTGCCTTGCAAAGGCTGTCAATCCGATCAACCCGGGATTGAACAGGGGTATGCAGGAAATTTTCCAGAATATATTCCAGTGTTGCTGCAGCGGTATTCCTTTGGCCCAGCTCCGGCAGCACGCTGCTGATATATTTTTCAAATACAGTATTGGGGGAAAGAATGAGGATATTGTGGCTGCGCAAGCGATTTTTCAATCCCTCATACATCAGATATGCCACCCGATGGAGAGCAATGGAGGTTTTGCCGCTGCCGGCAACGCCCTGAACCATCAATAGATCATGCTCTTCATCCCGGATTGCAATATCCTGATCTTTCTGGATGGTTTCGACGATGGAGCGCATCTGAGAGGATGCATTCTGGCTCAGCATCTTCCGGAGCAATTTATCCTGAATGACAGAATCAGCATCAAAGCAATAGACGATCTGTCCGTTACGGATTTCATATTGCCTCTTTCCTGTTACCAGGCAATCGATACGGCCTAAAGGGGCAGTATAGTAAGCGGGTTCCATTCCAAAGCGATAAAATACACTGGCAATGGGGGAGCGCCAGTCATGGACAGCCAGATCCTTTTCTTTCGGATTCCACAAGGAAAAGCGCCCGATATAGATGGGCTCATCTTCCTCTTCGTCGGGAAACCGAAGGGTGAGACGGGCAAAATAAGGGGAATGTTGCTGATATTCCAGGGCGATCCGGCGGGCGACGGCGGTATCCTGTGTTTCTTCCTGCATGGTTAATAACCGGACGGATTGGCTCAGATCGGCCAGATCTTCAAATTCTTCGGAGGACCATAAATTAGCCAGTTCACGGTCCGTCTGCAGTTCGCTGCGCAGCCTGTCCATTTCCTGCTGCTGGGCTTTGGTGGCGGCTCTTACCGAATCCAATTCGGCCTGGACGATGGAAAGCGTTTTATCAAGATGCAGTTTTTCTTCCAGGGGAATCTGCGGTTGATTCATGGCCATCACTCCTTTTCTGTGTGCCAAGGATACGGTAAATCCGCAAAAAAATCAAGTCTTGTTCTTTTTTGAGGTTTATGCTATACTATATATGCATTAAGAGAAGCAATGGAATGCCTGCTAAAGTAGGTATTTTATTTTGCGAAAAAATGATGAAAAGCATACCAATGAAAGAAAAAAGCTGCCGGAAGGCAGCTTCATTTATTATATGGATTATTTGAGAAACACCGTCATCATATAGCCTACAGTATTGCCGTAACGCACCTGGGTCCACTCTTCGCCGGGCGTCAGAACTACCACGACGCTGCCGGAATAAAGCTTGTTATATACGTTTCCGGTCTGCTTGCTGGGGGCGGAGCGTAGATTGACGTAAGTATTGCCATTCTGCACCACTTTGGTGGGAGAGGAGGAAACGCCGTAGAGGGTGAGATACTTGGTCATCATATATCCAATGTTGCCGGTAGCGCTTCCATATACTTTGCACCAGGTTTCACCAGGTTCGATGATTTCAAAGCGAATGCCATTCTTATACTGGGCAATGACTTTGGAAGAAGTGGAGGCTTGCTCACGCAGATTGAGGAATTGGGTAGGCTTGGGATTATTGACGATGGCATAGCCGTTGGTTACAGGTTTTGTAACAGGCAAGTTGGGGGTGGGGGAGGAAGTGCCGGAACCGATTTTTTCGGTGAGGAAGGAACAATCCATATAGCCGGTCTTGCCATCCACCTGCACCTTCCAGAAATAATTACCCTTGAGCAATACTGTCACCTGACGACCATTGGGGATCTGGGCGATAATAGAAGATCCCTTATAAGTGGGAGCGTTACGCAGATTCAGCTTCCCGCCGTTAAGAGTGTGGATTGTGGCTGTTTGGCTGCCGGAAGAAGAGGAAGAATTGTTGCTTACAGTTACAAATTCCTGGCGGAAGTAACCGGTCTGGCCATTGATAATGACCTGATACCAGCCGTCAAAAGCGGCCAGAATCTGGCAGACAGCGCCGTTGTAAAATATACCGAGCACAGGGGCATCGTAGCTGGGATATTGACGCAGATTCAGAAACTGGGTGGGCTTGGGATTGGTAACAACGCCCATCGTGCCGTTTCCGGCAGAAGGTACGGAAGGCACAGAGGGAGCGGCGGCAGCGAGCGTAAGGAAATTCTTACTCATGTAGCCGGAAAGATTGGATTCCACAATGGTAACATAATACCAATTGCCCACTTCGCCCTGAACACGCACCCAATCATTTTCATTGGCACGGCCAAGCCAGGCGGAATCAGTGCCGGGGCCTTGACGGAGATTGAGGTAAGAAGTGCCGGTTACAACCGCATAATCCGTATTGTAATAGCTGTAGCTTCCATTGAAAGAAGTGGCCAGGGCGGGCATACAGGAGCATGCCAGGCACAGGCAGCACAGCAGTGCAAAAATGGATTTACCCAGTCTCTTTTTCATGACGATCCCTCCGATTGTAACTGTCTTACATAATATAGGACGTAGAAAGGGGTAATTTTGTTCCAAGGAAATTATAATAATTCTACCAGTACTGCATTTTGGACGTCCATGCCTTTTCGGGTGAGGCGCAGATAACCATCCTGCAGAACGACAAGGCCAAGGGAAAATGATTTTTGCAGGCGCTCCCCATAAATATCCATCAGTTCTACGCCGTGCATTGCCTGGAATTGGGAAAGAGAAACGCCCTTCATCATACGAAGCCCCAGCATGATGCTTTCAAAACGGGCATCTTCCCGGGAAATCGGAATGATCTCCGGCGCTTTGCCGGATAAATAATCATCCAGGTTAGATGGATTTTGATAGCGCTTTTCATCCAGGAAGCTGCATGCTGCACAGCCAAACCCAAGATATTCTTTACGGCTCCAGCAATCAGTATTGTGCCTGCAGGCATGGCCTGGAAGGGCGAAATTGCTGATTTCGTATTGAATCATGCCGTAATCCGTTAATCTTTTTCGGCAGAGTTCATACATTTCCCTTTCGGTATCTTCGTTTGGTAAATGCCACTTTCCACTTTCGACCATGGCATACATTTTTGTGCCTTCTTCTACGATCAGGCCATAGCAGGAAAGATGAAAAGGGGAAAGGGCGAGGGCGGCATCCAGCGTTTCGGAAAGGTCTTCCACGGTCTGCTCCGGCAAGCCGAGCATCAGATCCAGATTGATATTTTCAAATCCGGCCTGATGTGCCATATCAACCGATTCCTTTACCTGGGCCCAGGTATGAATGCGCCCCAGCAGGGAAAGTAACCCGGACTGAGAAGCCTGGGCACCGAAGGACAGCCGGTTGATGCCGTTTTGTTTCAGGATGGTGAGGAAATCCTTTGTAACGGTGCCGGGATTACATTCACAGGTGCATTCCGCATCCGGTGAAAAGAAAAAGGAAGAATGTAATGCAGAAAGCAGCTTTTCCATCAGATCGGGCGGAAGCAGGGACGGGGTGCCGCCGCCGATAAACAAAGTATCAATCTGATATTCCTTGCTTGCTCTTTCGTTAATCTCATCAATCAGATGACAGATATATCGTTCCATATCGCATTCTCTTCCGGCATAGGAAGAAAAATCACAATAGGCACATTTTTGTTTGCAGAAAGGAATATGAACGTAAAGCCCGATTTGCTTCATCATGGCAAGGTGACGGCATATACGTCATTATCGCAGGCAACCAATGCGATGCCGTTTTTCAGCATACCCAGATAGGATGTGACGATTGCTCCGTTCATATCGGAGGGCAAGCTGATGGCATTGAAGCGACGGCCGCTGATATCCGCGCGATAGAGAGTGTCGGAAGAAAAGGCATAAATTTTCTTGTTATAGAGCATTGCCCCGACACAGGTGGAGGGCAGCGTGAAGCGTTTATCGGTATCACCGTTGAGCAGGCGCAACTGATTGATGGCGATGCCGTTTTCGATCTGACGGATGGGGGCAAAGAGCAGCATGGCCTGATTGCCGGAAACCTGATCATCCACCAGTTGCCAGCCGTAAACCAGTTTGGTGCCGGAAGCATCCTGAGTACCCCGATAGTCAAACTGACGAAGCTGCCGGGTGGAAATAATATTCAATTCATTCCCGGCATATACGATGGCATAGGGAAGATTGTCACCCAAGGAAATTTCGCCGGAATTGCTCATATTTACCCGGAAGGTATGCAGAATGGTGGTGGGGGTGGTACCATAAACATTCATGGAGGTGGTCCAGAAGTATTCACCATCTCCGAAAAAGCCGATATCCAGAATGGCCATATCGGTATATGCGGCAGTTTCGTTATCAATGCTGGTTCCCTGCATATCCTTGATAACCAGGGAAGGGCTGATGCTGTCGCCCAGCACAACGCCCACATAGCGGCTGCCCACCCGGGCAAATTGAATCTCATCCGCCAGATTCTCATTATAGGTGGAATGGCCGTCCTGATTGATGATATGCAGCTGAGTGCCGGACCAGGCAGCGATTACAGAGTCGCTGCAGGAGAAGGTGGCATTTTCCCCCAGAGGATAACTCCAGCGTTCACCACCCCGGCTGTTAAGGCATACCAAAGTCATCCCATCATAATACAGGATGGAATTGCCGAAGGGGGTGACATTCTGGGTGGCAACGCAGCGGAGGAGATGGGCGCTCATGGTGCGCTTGCCGCCGTTGAAGGCACCCATAACCGTCATGATCAGCAAAATGACCATGATCAGGGCTGCGATGGGGATAATATATTTCTGCTTTTTATCAAATTGCTTTAATGGCAGCTGTTGATGCTTCCGCATGCATGAAACCCGCTTTCGAAGATGGTAATAAAGGCATAAAATGCCTGTTCAGTTTATTATACAATTATTTTCCTTCTGAGTCAAATAAAGAAAGTATGTCTTTCTCTGTAAGACGGGTGGGCATTTCTTCGCCGGGGGTAATCAATTTATCGAAGAGGCGGCGCTTCCGGTCGCTCATACGCAGTACCTGCTCTTCGATGGAATTATGCACCACGAGCCGCAGCACCTCCACATTTTTCGTTTGCCCGATGCGGTGGGCTCGGCCAGTTGCCTGCTCTTCAGCAGTGGGATTCCACCAGGGATCGTAATGAATAACCAGATCTGCCCCTGTCAGATTCAGGCCGGTGCCCCCAGCCTTCAGAGAAATCAAAAATACATTTATTTTTCCTTCATTGAATTCCTTGGTAAGCTCCAGCCGTTTGGGGGCCGGAGTTTCCCCATCCAGGTATAGATAGGGAATACCTTCCATCCGAAGCCGCTTTTCAATCAGATGAAGCATGGAAGTGAACTGAGAGAAGACCAGGGCGCGCCGGCCGGCGGAAAGCGCGCCGGGGAGCACATCCATCAAAAGCTCCATCTTACCGGAAAGACCGGCATAATCGGATAGGCAAAGTGCGGGATGGCAGCAGATCTGACGAAGTTCCGTAATGGCGGAAAGCACCTCGGCACGGCCCCGGGTAAGGCCGCGATCCCGCAGGATTTCGCCCACCCTCTCCCTCTTTTGCAAGAGCGCTGCATCGTATACCCGCCTCTGCTCCGGAGGCAGATCGGCCATAAGCACGCTTTCCATCTTTTCGGGAAGCTCGCCAAGCACGTCTGTTTTCAATCTGCGCATCAGGAAGGGGCGGATTCTACGCCGGAGATCATCCGCATTCTGCCCTTCGCCCCAGCGCCGAAGGAAATCGGTATAACGGGGCAGATAACCAGGCAGCACAAAATCGAAGATGGACCATAATTCACCGGCGTGATTCTCCATGGGAGTGCCGGTAAGGGCGATACGGGTTTCGGCGGTCAGCTGCTTTACGGCATGGGCGCCTACGCTTTGTACATTCTTGATCTGCTGGGCTTCATCCAGAACAACAAAACGGAAGGGGATTTCGGTCATCAGATGGATATCCCTTCGGATCAGAGGATAACTTGTGATTACAACATCCGGGGGATTATCGCCGGTGATCTGCCTGATCTGTTCACTGCGGACGATCTGGCTGCCCCCCAGCATGAGTACTGACAATTGAGGCGTGAAGCGGTTGCATTCGCTGAGCCAATTATAAGTAAGGGACGTGGGCGCAACAATCAGAGAAGGCTTTTTATCCGGGCTGCTGATTACACAGGAAAGGAGGGCGGAAAGCATCTGTACCGTTTTCCCAAGGCCCATATCATCGGCCAGAATACCGCCCATGCCCAGGGCGTGCAAAGAAAGCAGCCATTCATAGCCGCGTTTCTGATAAGGCCGTAGGCAATCAAGGGGAGGAGCAGGAGGTGTGAAGGCAAGGGAGGCTGCTCTGGCTGCGCCGGTATCCAATTCAACTTGCAGTTTATTTTCTTTGATCAGGGCGGCCAGATAAGCCCCCCAGCATGCGCCAAGCTCTTCTTTTCCTGTATTCTCGCTTGCCTCAGCAACCGCCTCCGCCAGGGGATGCCAATCCTGGGCTTCGGTCAGATCCAGGAAGGTTCCTTCCTTGAAACGGAAATAGCGCCGTTTTTTCCGCAGTGCTTCCAGCAAGGGCAGCAATTCTTCAATGGGCGTATCCCCATCCATCAATTCCAGGGACAGCTTTCCGTTGCTCATTCGCAGGGCACCTTTCAGCAGCGGTTTTCTGGGGGCAATGCGCTTGAAATCCTTGCTAAAGAATACTTGAGCATATTGGGAAAGACGGATGGCGCCTTCGGTTACAAAATCAAAAATCCGATCGGAACCGCTGAGGTAAACATCGCCTTTACAGATATGGAAGCCATCTTGGGCAAGTTCATCCAATACGGCACGCTCACCTGGGGCATCCCTGAGAATCAGCGCCCCTTCCGGCACGGTATCCGGCGCAAACGGATCGATTTCCACCTGCCCGTATCGGAAAGAAACCTTTGCGGTTACATCAGGGCCTTCTTTGTCAAGATATACTTTTGCTTCCAGAGGTAAATGCAGAAAATTGCTTTCCAGTGAAGGATCAATTGTAACACAGCCCACATGCAGAAGGAATGGAAGCAATTCACTCATGACACGAGGGGTATCCTGTGCTGAAAAAGCGAAGGAGGCTTCCCGGGCAATGGAATACCGGGATAATGTGGCGAGCAGCTCCCTTTGTTCCGGCGGCGTGAGAATGCATTCATCATCTGCAAGGATAAAGCGGTAATCCTTTGTCAGGGGAATCAGACGATGGGGCAGCTCTACCGACATATGCAATTTCTGCGGTGTTCCGGAAAGATAGAAATTCAGCGGCAGCGCCTTTTCCTTAATACGGTTCAAGGTATGCTGTTCGCCGGCAATCTGTAGAATAAAAGGAATGTTCCGCAGTGCCTCCAGGACACGTGCTGCTGCCCGGGGCTGTAAAAGCATTACCCGGGCTTCAGCGCCAATAAGGGAACGGATGGCAGGGGTTTCACAGTATTCCGCCAGAATATCCAATAATTTTTCCTGATGCTCATCAAAATGCATCCACTGGGGACGATATTCAAATCCTTTTCCGAAAAGAAGAGGGGTTCCGTTTTCGCGGCATTGCAGAAAATTGGGAATATGACGCACCACATATAATCTCTCTTCACCCATCCGAAGCCCGATTCTCAGGCCCTCCTTGGTTAGAAAGAGAATGGGGGAAAGCAAAATGCCGTCTGATTCCGGAAGCATGGATGAAACAGCATCAAATAAAGCGGGAACAGCCTGCTGGGCACGCTTCTTGGCCATTTCCTGTAATATGCCGCTTTCCATGGCGGTAAGACCGGCAGCAATTGCATGCCGGCAATAAGGCGTTCCACAATCACATTGAAGCGCACCTGCGGTCACGCGCACAAGATGCCTCTCTTCGCCGGAAACCATATAAATAATTTCTTCTTTTCCGCGACGGGCTTCTCTTACAAGGGCTCTATGAAAAATGGCCTGGCCCTGAGCATATTCCTCATTGCCGGCTTGTTCACGTAAAAATTCTTCGGTAAGCATAGCGGCCTCCCTTCTTCCAAGCGCATTGAACGGAAAAATGCGCATCTTAAAATAATACGCTGTTCTTTCCTATTTTCCTGCAAGCATTCAGAATTAAAAATGGATAATAGTGATAAAAAAATCTGCCGTTTCCGGCAGATGTCAATTGAAAATTGATGGATTATTCGTTGAATAAACCGTTTTTTAGCTTTGCATCATTGAAAATTTTCCAGGCAGCTAGGTATTTTCTAAAATTAACAGTACCTTTCTTTGCTTTTAGCTGATAATAATTATCAGCTGTGGAGAAAAAGAGCTTGTTGGCCTGAACAATGGCCATTTCTTTGATTTCATTCAGGAAGATGGCTTCCTTGCCGCACTTGAAAAGCCCTTGATCGTTCAGGGAAATATCAACCGTAACGCCTTTATTCTTCCGGGAATTTTCTTCAACCTGAATAAAAGCCACATTTTCATCAGAAAACAGCACAAAATCATGATCGAAATCGCCCTTCTGCAGGCATTCGTGCTGCCATTTATCCCATTGCTGGATATTACGGAAAGGATCTTCGGGGGAGAAAGTAGCATATTCCGTATATTCCCACTTTGCTCCGCAAGAACAGGATAAAGTATTGCCCTTGCTGGCCAATGTACCGATTTTTTTGCACTGAGGACAAAGGAACAGGGAGGTTTCAAGATGCTCCGCCAGATCTTTGCCACGGAAGACGATAGGATTCTTATCCTGTTGCGCAAAAGCATCGGTCTGAATATCCCGGTTGATGGCATCGGCAATTTCTTCGGTTGACATATTCTTCATCGCTTCAGGGGTGTAAATGTTAACGATGCTGCCGTTCATTTTACCTTTTCTGTGCTTTTTTGCCCATCGGGGAGCGGTGAGGCAGCCGCCTTCAAAGCGATAAGTGACCAGATTGGCGCCGGCGGCTTTTGCCAGCATACCGGTACCGGGAAAGATAGGTTGGCTGCGCCCGTCCCAGGTTACTTCGCCTTCCCCAAAGATACATACGGATGCGCCGGACCTCAATTTTCGCAGACAGATCATGGCTGTTTCAGATCCGGAAGCGCCCTTACGGCGGGCAAGGGGCTCTACCAGCCAGTTAATGGCTTTGCTGATGAATCCCCAATGGAAAATATGATCACTTGCCACAAAATGAAGATGATTTTTGGGAAAGGAAAGGGCCAGCAGAATGGGATCCCAGCTGGTGACATGATTGGCAATAATCAGGCTGGGGGAAGAAAGGATATTTTTATCATGGGAAAAATGGAATCTCTTTTCGATAAAACGATGGCCGAGGGCATAAAGGGTTTTCCATACGAACTGATGTCGTTTCAGGCTCATGTGCATCCTCCAAGGAAATAGTAATATCGGGTTTTCCCGAAAGAATATATAATAATTATACTGCAAATATATAATAGATGCAATAAAGCGGATAGAAAAAATCAGAAAACATATAGAAGTTGAAAAAGCAAAGAGAAATCAACGCAAGAAAAAACGAAGATTTTCGGCGAAAATCTTCGTTCTTCTGGCGGAGAAGGAGGGATTTGAACCCTCGCTACGATTCACTCGTACTACTCCCTTAGCAGGGGAGCCCCTTCGGCCACTTGGGTACTTCTCCATACTTTCAATTGTGCTGCATCAGGCCATGATACAGGGCGCAAGACAAGGAAAATGGCGGAGAGAGAGGGATTCGAACCCCCGGTGCCTTTCAGCATCACTGGTTTTCAAGACCAGCGCCATCAACCACTCGGCCATCCCTCCGCGTTATGCGATCGACGGCCTTGCCGAAGCGCCTAATTAATATATCATTTTCTTATAAGGTTGTCAATCCCTATTCGGGAAAAATTTTGTTTTCTTTTCCGATAAGCAGTAGGAATAAATGAAGCAATTGACTTTCAAATCATAGTATCGTAAAATAGTAATACGTTCCAATGATGGATGGAGGAAATGAAAATGAATCGAATGATGGATGCCATTGTGAAGCCCATTGCCGGGGAAGGCCTTGAACTGCGTCGCGTGCCCGTTCCGACTCCCGGCCCTGGTGAGGTATTGATAAAAATTCACAAGACTGCTATCTGTGGATCGGATGTGCACATCTATAAATGGAATTCCTGGGCCCAGGCCCATGTGAAGCCGCCGCAGGTGATTGGACATGAATATGTGGGCGAAATTGCCGAACTGGGCGCAGGCGTAACCGGGCTGTATGTGGGCCAGCGGGTCAGCGGGGAAGGACATATTACCTGCGGCCGCTGCCGCAGCTGCCATTCCGGAAATATTCAATTGTGCCGGGATCATGTGGGCGTAGGCGTGGATCGTGACGGCGCATTTGCTGAATATGTATGCATTCCTGCGCGTAACGTGATTATTATTGATGAAAGCCTGCCGGAAGAAATCGTTTCCTTTTTTGATGCATACGGCAATGCAACGCATACTGCCCTGATGTTCCCCTTGGTCGGCGAAGATGTGTTGATTACGGGTGCGGGGCCCATCGGGGTGATCGCTGTCGGCATCTGTAAGTATGCCGGTGCCCGCCGGGTGGTCATTACTGATATGAATGAATATCGCCTGGATCTGGCCCGGAAGATGGGGGCCGATGCCGCTGTCAATATCGCCAGGGATGATCTGCCTTCCGTCATGAAGGAACAGAATATGAGCGAAGGATTTGATGTGGGCCTTGAAATGTCCGGAAGTGCCGCTGCCCTCAATCAGATGATCGGTGCCATGCGTTATGGCGGAAAGATCTCTTTGCTGGGCCTCGGTGCGCCGACCATGGAATTGGATATGAGCAAAATCATTTCCAAGGGCCTGACCCTTCGGGGGATTTCCGGCCGGAAAATGGATAACTGGCATCAGATGTCCTATATGATCCAGGGCGGATTGGATCTGAGCCCTGTGATCACTCATCGCTTCCATTATACCGATTTCCAGAAGGGATTCGACGCCATGCTCAGCGGCTATTCTGGAAAAGTGGTTCTGGATTGGACCAAGTAAAGGAGAAAGATATGAAAAGCGCACTTAATGCCATTGAACAGGAATTACAGGCTATCAGGGATGCCGGTACATGGCGTGAAGAACGGATTATCACCACGCCCCAGCGTTCCCGCATTGATACTACTGCTAAAAAGGGCGTGGTCAATTTCTGCGCCAATAATTATCTGGGGCTTTCCGCCCATCCTGAATTGATTCAGGCTGCCAAGGAAAGCTATGATCAGTGGGGTTTTGGGCTGTCGTCCGTCCGCTTTATCTGCGGAACGCAGGAGATTCACAAAGAATTGGAAAAGAGAATTTCCGGATTTGTGGGAATGGATGATGCCATTTTGTATTCCTCCTGCTTTGACGCCAATGGCGGCCTGTTTGAAACGCTGCTTGGGCCGGAAGATGCCATCATCTCCGATGAACTGAATCATGCATCCATTATTGATGGCGTTCGGCTTTGCAAAGCAAAGCGGTATCGTTATCTGAATAATAATATGGATGATCTACGTGTCAAACTGGAAGAAGCCAGAGCAGCCGGATGTAAAAAGATTCTCATTGCCACCGACGGTGTATTTTCCATGGATGGATACATCGCAAATCTTCCCGCCATCTGTGATCTGGCAGATGAATTCGACGCCCTTGTGATGGTGGATGACAGCCATGCGGTTGGTTTTATGGGAGAACATGGTAAAGGCACGCCGGAATATTGCGGTGTAATGGATCGTGTGGATATTATTACTGGCACCTTTGGAAAGGCCCTCGGCGGCGCATCCGGCGGTTATACAGCCGCACGGCAGCCCATCGTGGATTTGCTGCGCCAGCGGTCACGCCCCTATTTATTCTCCAATACCGTGGCGCCGGCCATCTGCGCGGCCACCATTCGTACTATCGAATTGCTGGAAGAATCAACGGCGCTCCGGGATAAAGTGCATGAGAATGCACGATATTTCCGGGAAAAGATGGAAGCGCTGGGATTTGATCTTTTGCCCGGGGAGCATCCCATCGTGCCGATCATGCTGTATGATCCCAAAGTGGCCCATGAGTTTGCACGGCGGATGCTGGAAAAAGGCGTTTATGTGGTTGCTTTCTGCTATCCTGTTGTTCCCAAGGGCCGTGACCGGATCCGCACCCAGATTTCTGCCGGACACAGCAAGGAAGATATCGATTTTGCCGTTCAGTGTTTCGGAGAGGTTAAAAAGGAAATGGGTATCTGATCCTGTCAAAAGTTTTATGGTTTTCCACCCTCTCTTTGCGAAGGAGAGGGTTTTTTAATGCATTTTTCCTGTATTCTTTTTTTGCATCCTTTCAGTAAATACCAATTCATACATCCGTTTGATTGACATTGAAAGGGGGAAGGCATATAATACCCATGTTTAAATATACACAATTACCGAGGATCAAATATGGAAAAGAAAGGAAAATGGTATAAAAAAGGATTAAAGGATGGGCTTCCGGTGGGGCTTGGATATTTGGCTGTTTCATTCTCCTTTGGGATTCAGGCGCTGAAAGCCAATCTAACCTGGCCGCAAGCGGTGATGATGTCAATGCTGAATCTGACGTCAGCCGGTCAGTTTGCTGCATTGGATACCATCACCACTATGGGAACATATGTGGAAATGGCGCTGTCGCAGCTGATTATTAATCTTCGTTATTGCTTGATGAGCAGCAGTCTATCCCAAAAGATCGGTGAAAATACGCCTTTCTTTCATCGGTTTTTTATGGCGTTTGGCAATACGGATGAGGTATTCGCCCTATCTGCCGCACAGGATAAGCCACTGTCGCCCTATTACAGCTATGGTCTGATGAGCATGGCCATCCCTGGATGGACGCTTGGGACGCTGCTTGGCGGTATTGCAGGAAATATATTGCCCGATCGGGTGCTCAGTGCCCTGGGTGTCGCCTTGTATGGCATGTTCTGCGCAATTATCATTCCTCCTGCAAAGAAGAGCAGAATTCTGAGTGCGGTTATTATCATTGCTATGCTTGCGAGCACAATTTTTACTTTTGCGCCTTTGCTGCGGGATATTCCTTCGGGTATCCGGGTGATCATCCTGACGGTGAGCATTGCCGGAATTGCTGCCTGGGTTGCTCCTATGAAGGAGGAAGCGGTATGAGCGGGAATATTTTTATCTACATCTTTATCATGGCAGCGGTTACTTATCTGATCCGTGCCCTGCCGCTCACCTTGATCCGTGGAACCATTACCAGCCGATTCATCAAATCCTTTCTGTATTATGTGCCGTATGTGACGTTAGCCGTTATGACCTTTCCTGCGATATTATCCGGCACTGCGTCTGTCTGGTCAGGGCTTGCGGCATTCATCGTCGCTGTGGCACTGTCTTACATGGGTAAAGGATTGATCCTGGTTTCTATGGCAGCCAGCCTGATTGTTTTCTTGCTGGAACTGATTATTGTTTAAATGGAGGAGGAAATTACATGCAGGTGTCGGCAAATCGGGCATTTTCATTGCTGAAGGAATTGGCTTTTGAAAGGGTTAGCTGCTCTGAGGCGGAAAAGAAGGCAGCGCAGAGGCTGCTGGAAGAAGCAGAAAAGAGCGGGGTATCTGTAAAGATTGAAGAATTCCCTGTGGCTTGCGGAAAAGTGAATAAGGTCAAGCTGGTTGTTACCGCGCCTTATCAGAAGGAATATGAAGTTACAGGATATGAACGGGCTATTTCTACGCCTGATGGCGGACTGGACGGGAAATTTTACTATGCTGAGAATCTGCTTCCCGTACATATGGAGAATGCCAAGGGGAAAATCGTGATGATCAATGGCCGTCTGCGCCGTGCAGATTATGAAAAGCTGCAGAAGGCCGGGGCAGCGGCCATCATTACCTATTCCGGCAGCACCATTGACAGGATCGGCGAATCGGACTGCGATATCAGGAAACTGCGCGAACCCTTGACCAATGATTTTGGGGATGCCGTTGCCCTCAATATCCGGGCAGCCGATGCAGCAGAAATTGTTCGCCGCGGCGCCACAGACATGCATATTGAACTGGAAAGCGAATGCTATGAGGGGATCAGCCAGAATGTCTGCGCTGTGATTGAAGGCAAGAAATATCCCGATCAGGTAATTTCCTTCGGCGCTCATTATGATAGCGTGTATTTTTCCACCGGCGTGTATGATAATATGTCCGGCAGTGTGATCATCATGGAGCTGCTGAAATATTTTGCCGCCCATCGCCCGGATCGCACGATGAAATTCAATTGGTATGGATCTGAAGAGCAGGGATTGCTGGGAAGCAAGGCATGGGTTGCTGCCCATGAAGAGGAACTGGATCAGCATGTGCTGATGATTAATATTGATGTGGCTGCCGCTACCCTGGGCCAGAATGCAGCGCCTGTACTGGCCACAGAGAAAGTGGTTGGCTATGTGGATGCATTGATGAAGGAAGCGGGAATAGCCTGTGATGTTCGCCTGGATATCTATTCCAGTGATTGCATTCCTTTTGCAGATCATGGCATTCCAGCCATTAATCTGTGCCGCTTTGGGGCGCCTGGCGCCAATTACATTCATGATCGCCGGGATCATCTGAAGAGCGCATACATTGATGCGAAATCCCTGGATATTACGCTGCAGCAGGCATTGTATCTGGCAAAACGGGTGGATTCCGCAGCTTCTTTCCCCATCCAGAAGGAAATCAGCCCAGATATTAAAAATAAAGTGGATGACTACCTTTTCAAAACCAAGAAAGATAAATAAACGAAAACCCCTCTTGAATTCTGGACTGTTCCCAGGACAGAGGACAGAGAAAAGAAACACCCTGTTGTAGATAAACAAAGTTTACATGGCCTTGCACCGAATTTCAACTGGTGTGAGGCCATTTTTAAGAGAAATGCGCTCGAAATTGTAGAAATCGACG
>JAFQOD010000078.1 GCA_017395685.1 Clostridia bacterium | reverse complement strand
GCCTGGCCGGAATAGGCGGGCAGGGGCGCGCCAAAGAGCCGGGCAAGGGATTGCACATCCGATGAGGAGGCGGCCTGCAGGGGCGTGACGGCGTTTTCCTCTTCCTCTACCACCCAGGCGTTTTGCTCATGGCCCTCCGGTGCATGCAAAAGCACCGCCGCCACATAAATGACCGCCACCAGAATCAGGGCCAAGATCAGACTGGTAAGCCCGCTGAATAGCCGCTTGATGCGCATCAGGAGGCTATTTTTTTCGTTTTGTTGTGCCATGATGGGATCCTTTCTTGTGATTTTTCTGCTTTTCCCATTCCTGGGCGGCAACGGAAGCCACCAGGGAAAGGAGCAGACAAAGCAGCCCGACGCCGGGGCTGTGATACACCGGAAGCAAAAGCAGGCAGCCCCCTACCGGAAAAAAGGCGGCCAGGGGATGCACCCCCCTTTTTCCCGCCAGAAAGGGGAAAATGATCGCCCCCAGGGGTAAAACAAGATACAGATGCAAAAGATAGAAAAGCGCGCCTGCTTCCCCGGGAATTTGCCCGAAAAGAAAACCGAGCAATTGCAAAAGCAGGGAAAAAATCACCAGCAGGCCAAACCAAAGGCAGGCCCTTTTCCCGGCGCTCATTGAATCAGGGCGCGGATTTCTTCGCCCAATGCTTCATCCAGATTTTCGGTATGGCCGTTTACATATTGATAGAATGCCCGGTAAAAGGCCCCGGCAAGCAGGGATTGCTCATTTTTCGCAAGGAAGGGACAAAGGAAAATATTCCGGATCACATCCGCCGCCGGCAGGGACAGAAATTTTACCAGCCGCCGGGGCGGCACAAAGCCAAAGAGCGAGGGCACATGGGCCCGCTCATTGCGGATGAACATTTCAATGTAGGCGTCGGAAAGATCATGAAGATATTCCTTCATGAATTCCTGGGGCGCGGGGGAAAGGGCAAGACAGCGCTGCAGCCGGGGATGATCGAAAATCTCCCGGGCTATATGCTCCTGTTCCTGCTCATCATGGCATTCGGGATGCTCAAAAATATGGAAAAGATAGCATTTGATCAGCCGGGGATCGGGATTTTTTCCATCCCGCCTGTATAAATCCCCCAGCATCAGCAATTCCTTCTGTACGGCAAGATCATCCGGGGCAATGCGCTCCGCCTGGGCAAGAAGCACCTGCTTTTTGACGGGATTTTTTTCTTTCCGGGCCAGGGCCAGATAGGTTTCCTGGGAGGAGACAGCCATTTCTTTCATGAAAATCCACCGGCTTTCTAAAATAATATCAATCGAAAATTTCGCCCTCCAGGGCGCTGCGGGCCGCCAGAATATATTTGGCCGTATCCAGGGGATTTACGCCCCGCCTTGGCATAACGGCCACGGTATCCTCCGGCGCATCCTGATAGCCGATGAGCCGGGTGTGCATGCCGCCCCGACCGCCGGTCAATTGCAAAAGCGTATCGGAATAGGAAAGGGAGGTGGCGGCGGGCAGAAACGCCCGGATGCGCATCATATCTCCCGATCGCTGGGAGGATTCCATCTGCCCCCGCATGCGGATGATATCGCTCATCACCCGGCCGGCGCAATCCTCCGGAATGGTGAAATGGGCTTCCAGCAGGGGCTCCAGCAATCGGGTGCCGCCCCGGCGCAGGCCATCCATTACCGCCATGGGGGTGGCCACGATGAAATCCAGGGGGTGGGTGTGGATTTCATGATGATTGCCGTCGATTAAGGTGATGCG
>JAFQOD010000077.1 GCA_017395685.1 Clostridia bacterium | reverse complement strand
TCTTCGGTACCTTGAAAACCGAATGCTTGTACCGTGCTCACTTCACTACCCGTTCCGAAGTTGAACAACTTGTTAAGGAGTACGTCGATTTCTACAATTTCGAGCGCATTTCTCTTAAAAATGGCCTCACACCAGTTGAAACTCGGTGCAAGGCCATGTAAACTTTGTTTATCTACAACAGGGTGTTTCTTTTCTCTGTCCTCTGTCCTGGGAACAGTCCAAAAGAAGGCAGGGGCTTTTTGCCGGATTGGTATCCGGGATAAAGATATTCAGGGAAAATCAGCAAAGAAAAAGGCGGAGGGATCATCCCTCCGCCTGATTTGCTATTGGATTACTTGCTGTACTTTTCCCGCTTTACATAGTGGGTGTGGAGCAGCTCATGGGCCTTATGGCTATTGGGCTTGCCCAGGAATTCATCATACAGCTTCTTCACTTCTTCGTTTTCATGGCTCTTCCGCTTGGCCTTGCCAGCATCTTCGCCATAGAGGGCCTTGGCACGCAGCACCTTGGGATCGCAGGTCATCTTATCCTGAGCAGATACGATGGGCTGACCACCGCCGGTGACGCAGCCGCCGGGGCAGCCCATCACTTCGATGAAGGTGTAATTCTTTTCGCCGGACTTGACCATATCCAGCAGCTTAGAGGCATTGCCGGTGCCGTGAGCAACGGCCACAGCTACATCCAGATCGCCAACCTTGATGGTGGCTTCCTTCACGCCTTCGATGCCGCGTACAGCGGTGAAGTCCACATCGGTCAGTTCTTCGCCGGTGATCACTTCATAGGCGGTACGCAGGGCGGCTTCCATAACGCCGCCGGTAGCGCCGAAGATGACGCCGGCGCCGGTGGATTCGCCCAGCAGATCGTCGAAGTCTTCATCGGGCAGATTGACGAAATCGATGCCGGCTTCCTTGATCATGTGAGCCAGTTCGCGGGTGGTGATGACGGCGTCCACATCCGGATAACCGGTGCCGGCCAGTTCTTCACGATCCGCTTCGAACTTCTTGGCGGTGCAGGGCATGACGGAAACAACAGCGATATCCTTGGGATCGATGCCGGCCTTCTGGGCATAGTAGCTCTTGACTACGGCGCCCATCATCTCATGGGGAGACTTGCAGCTGGACAGGTTGGGGATGAATTCGGGATAATAGGTTTCGCAGAACTTGATCCAGCCGGGGGAGCAGCTGGTGATCATGGGCAGCACGCCGCCGTTCTGGATACGGCCGATCAGTTCGGTGCCTTCTTCCATGATGGTCAGGTCAGCAGCGAAATCGGTATCGAAGATCTTATCAAAGCCCAGGCGGCGCATGGCAGCAACCATCTTGCCGGTGACGCAGGTGCCGATGGGCATGCCGAATTCTTCGCCCAGGGCGGCGCGAACGGCGGGAGCGGGCTGCACAACCACGTGCTTGGCGGGGTTGGCGATCAGATCCCATACCTGCTTGGTTTCGTCCTTTTCATAGAGGGCGCCTACGGGGCAGGCGGTGATGCACTGGCCGCAGTTGATGCAGGCCATATCATTCAGCTTCAGATTCCAGGGAGAGTCAATGGCGGTGGTAAAGCCGCGGCCGGTGGCGCCGATTACGCCCACATTCTGCACCTTGGCGCAGGTGGCTACGCAGCGGCGGCACAGGATGCACTTATTATTGTCGCGAACGATGGAGGGGGAGGCGTTATCGATGGCATATTCGTTCTGAGCGCCAGCGAAGCGATCGCCATTTTCCACACCCAGATCCCGGCACAGCTTCTGCAGTTCGCAGTTCTGGCTGCGGGTGCAGGTGAGGCACTTCTTATCGTGGTTGGAAAGCACCAGCTCCAGCAGGGTCTTGCGGTGTTCACGGATGGCGGGGGTATTGGTCTTTACATTCATGCCTTCGGTGGCGGGGAGCACGCAGGCAGCCTG
This sequence comes from Clostridia bacterium, assembly GCA_017395685.1. Classification (GTDB taxonomy): domain Bacteria; phylum Bacillota; class Clostridia; order Christensenellales; family Aristaeellaceae; genus RUG563. The sequence goes on along the minus strand of JAFQOD010000077.1, from coordinate 88,459 downwards.
CAGGGCACGGCCGCCGGCTTCAACCACGCACATACGGCAAGCGCCGATGGCATTGACATCTTTCAGATAGCACAGCGTGGGGATATTGATACCAGCCTTTTTGGCGGCCTCCAAAACGGTCGTGCCGGCGGGCACCTCAACCTTTACGCCGTCAATCGTAAGGGTGATGAAGTTTTCCATATTGATTTTTCCTCCTTGCACGAATCAGACTTTGATGATCGCGCCAAAGCGGCACTTTTCAATGCAGGCGCCGCACTTGAGGCACTTGGCAGTATCGATGTGATGCATTTCCTTCACATTGCCGGAGATGGCGCCGGCGGGGCAGATGCGGGCGCAGGCGGTGCAGCCGCGGCACTTATCGGTGATCACATACTGCAGCAGCTTCTGGCAGTGATGGGCGGGGCACTTCTTATCACGGATATGGGCTTCATATTCATGACGGAAGAATTTGAGGGTGGAAAGAACGGGGTTGGGAGCAGTCTGGCCCAGGCCGCACAGAGCGGTAGCCTTGATGGTGTTGGCCAGGTTTTCCAGCTTTTCGATATCCCCTTCTTCGCCCTTGCCTTCCACGATGCGTTCCAGGATTTCCAGCATACGCCGGGTGCCGATACGGCAGGGGGCGCACTTGCCGCAGCTTTCATCTACGGTAAAATCCAGGAAGAAGCGGGCGATGTCAACCATGCAGTTGTCTTCGTCCATAACGATCATACCGCCGGAGCCCATCATGGAACCAGCAGCGATCAGGTTATCGTAGTCAACGGGGGTATCCAGCAGTTCCACGGGCAGACAGCCGCCGGAGGGGCCGCCGGTCTGAACAGCCTTGAACTTCTTGCCGTTGGGAATGCCGCCGCCGATATCATAAATGATGGAGCGGAGGGGAGTGCCCATTTCGACTTCCACCAGGCCGGTATTATTGATCTTGCCGCCCAGGGCGAATACCTTGGTGCCCTTGCTCTTTTCGGTACCCATGGAAGCAAACCAATCGGCGCCGTTGAGGATAATCTGGGGCACGTTGGCGTAGGTTTCCACGTTGTTGAGCATGGTGGGCTTGGCAAAGAGGCCCTTTACAGCGGGGAAGGGGGGACGGGGAGTGGGCTCACCGCGCTTACCTTCGATGGAGCGCATCAGAGCGGTTTCTTCGCCGCAGACGAAGGCGCCGGCGCCCAGACGGATGAACATATTGAAATTGAAGCCGGTGCCGAAGATGTTTTCGCCCAGCAAGCCATATTCCTTGGCCTGATCGATGGCGATCTGCAGGCGCTTGACGGCGATGGGATATTCAGCACGGACGTATACATAGCCTTCGGAAGCGCCGATGGCATAGCCGGCGATGGCCATAGCTTCGATGACGGCATGGGGGTCGCCTTCCAGGATGGAGCGATCCATGAAAGCACCGGGGTCGCCTTCGTCGGCGTTGCAGGCAACGTACTTCTGATCAGCCTGGGAGTTGTAAGTGAACTTCCACTTCAGGCCGGTGGGGAAGCCGCCGCCGCCGCGGCCGCGCAGGCCGGACTTGAGGATTTCATCGATTACTTCTTCCCGGGTCATGGTGGTCAGGGCCTTTTCCAGGGCCTTGTAGCCATCGAAAGCCAGGTATTCATCGATATTTTCGGGATCGATCACGCCGCAGTTGCGCAGGGCGAGACGATGCTGATGCTTGTAGAAATTGATATCGGCCAGGCCCTTGTTGGCATTCTGTTCATGGGTGGCATGATCAGAATATACCAGATGCTGCACCTTGCGGCCCTTGAGCAGATGTTCGGTGACGATTTCGTCAACATCTTCTACCTTGATGCGGGAATAGAAGGTGCCTTCGGGGTAAACGATAACAACGGGGCCGGCTTCGCAAAGGCCGAAGCAGCCGGTGCGGATAACCTTAACTTCCTTTTCCAGGCCGGCTTCCTTAATCTTTTCTTCAAAGCGCTCGATAATCTGGGAAGAACCGGACGAAGTACAGCCGGTACCGCCGCAGCAGAGCACATGTGCGCGATAGATATCCATGGGCAATTCCTCCTAAATCAGCGGTTTTGCTTATTTATCTTCGGTGGCGCCGATGGTGTATTCTTCCACGGGGCGGCCGTTGACGATATGTTCAGCTACAATGCGGCTCACCTTTTCGGGGGTCACATGCACATAGGTAACCTTTTCCTGGCCGGGCAGATATACATCCACCATGGGCTCCAGACGGCACATACCGATGCAGCCGGTCTGGGATACGGTTACGTGATTCAGGCCGCGCTTGCTGATTTCATCCATGAAGCCCAGCATGACGGGGCGGGCGCCGGCAGCGATGCCGCAGGTGGCCATGCCGACCACAACACGAACGGCTTCACTTTCATCTTCCTTGCGCAGGTTGATGCGGCTGAGGGTCTTTTGACGGATGGCTTCCAGTTCAGCCAGAGATTTCATAAAATGACACCTCCAAAGATTGGTTGAATTTCTTCCTGCAGGGATTCTAACATCCATGCAATGATTTCAGGTTCATTCAGGGGTACGCCCTGCAGTGCCAGGCGGATTTCCCGGGTATCGAACTGCATTTCCCCTTTCGGGGAGCGGCAGCACAGGGTGAAATCCGGCTTATCGGGATTGGCGGATACCAGCGCCGTCACCGTGCCCGCCAGATCGCCCAGAGGCAGGCAATCGATGGAGGCGGTATTCATGGTGGCGGTCAGGCAGGTTCCCTTACCAAGGGTGCTTCGGATGGAAAGATCGCCCCCGGCCAGACGGCAGTTTTCCGCCATCATGGGAATCCCCAGGCCCACCTTTCTGGTGGTGCGGGTGGTGGAAAAGGGGCTTTGCACCCGGGCGAGCAATTCTTCGCTCATGCCGCAGCCGTCATCCTCAATCAGGATAGTGAGCATGCCGTCTTCCCCTGCCAGCACCGACAGGGATACTACCGTGGCTTCAGCCCTTACGCTGTTTTGCGCCAGATCCAGAATGTGCAGGGATAAATCGCGCATAGCTTATGCCTGTTCCTTTTCCCGATACTTGGCAATGATGCCGGGGATATCATCGGGGGTGAGGCGGCCGTATACGTCATCATTGATGGTCATAACGGGGGCCAGACCGCAGGCACCCAGGCAGCGGGTGGGGTTCAGGGTAAACAGGCCGTCGGCAGTGGTCTTGCCGAAGGGCACTTCCAGCACTTCGCTCAGCTTATCCAGCACCTTCTGGGCGCCCTTTACATAGCAGGCAGTGCCCAGGCAAACGCTGATGATATACTTGCCGCTGGGTTCCAGGGTGAACTGGGCGTAGAAAGTGGCAACGCCGTAAACTTCGCTCAGGGTGACGCCGAGGCCTTCAGCAATCACTTTCTGTACATCCATGGGCAGGCAGCCGAAGATCCCTTGGGCCTTCTGCATCACGGGCATCAGGGCACCGGGCTGATCCTTCAGTTCGGCGATAACCTGCTGAAGCTGATCAAATTTTTCTTTCATGTCCGGCATGGCAGTATAAAACCTCCTTTAATCATTCGCCTTCTGGCAAACTCGTTTATACCAGATTATATCATAACATATTTTCAATATAATTGCACGTATATTTTGCAAAAAAAGAGAGAAATTTTTGATGAATTTTCAATCAGATTTTGCATAAAAATACGCAGATGGAAATATCAGAACAAAATGCACAGCATATTGACATGTTAGATAAAACTAACGCGAAATACTTGATAAACCAGACTGTTTTTGTCGGAAATTCATTGTGGATTCATGCGGGATAACTTGCATTTTTATGGGTTTTGATGTAAAATTATATATTGGTGTCAAATGCGCACCAGAAAGGAAAATACCATGAGAAGATTACAAAAGGATTTTACAAAAGGCCCCATCGGCAAAGGGCTGATTTCATTTTCCCTGCCCTTTTTGCTTTCCAATATTCTTCAGGCGCTCTATGGTGCGGTGGATATGCTGGTGGTGGGCAATTATTCTGATCCTGATCCGGTTATGCGCACGGCCATTTTGTCTGGCGTAAATGTGGGCAGCCAGATCACCCATCTGGTGGCCATGATGATCAGTGGGCTGACTGTTGCGGGCACGGTCATGGTGGGCCAGTATGTGGGGGCAAAAAAGCCCAAGGATGCCTCCAGGACCGTGGGCACCATGTTTACCATGCTGGCGATTGCAGGGGCAGCGCTGACCCTCCTGATGATCGCCTTTCCGGGCCGCTTCTGCATCTTTTGCAGACCACCAAGGAAGCCTTTCCCCACGCCCAGAGCTATCTGATTATCTGCCTGACAGGCACGCTGTTTATTTTCGGCTATAATGCCATCAGTTCCATCCAGCGGGGCCTGGGGGATTCGGTGCGGCCGCTGATCTTTGTGGGCATTGCCTGCGTGATCAATATTGTGCTGGATATTGTGTTTGTAAGGAATATGGGAATGGGCGCTGCCGGCGCTGCCTGGGCCACCGTGATTGCCCAGGCTGTATCCTTCCTGATTTCTGCTTTCTATCTTTCCAGATCCCGGTTTATTTTCGATTTCAGGCCGTCTTCTTTCCGGATCGAAAAAGAAAAGATGAAGATGATGATCAGGATCGGCATTCCTTCCTCTGTGCAAAGCATCATTGTCAATATTTCCTTCCTGGTGATGACTGCACTGGTCAATTTCGTTGGCGGCACGGTGGCCTCTGCTGCGGTAGGGGTGGCAGGCAAATTCAATTCCTTTGCCATCTTGCCGGCGGTTGCCATGTCCTCCTCCGTCAGCGCCTTTGCTGCCCAGAATATCGGCGCCGGGCAATTCGACCGGGCAAAGAAATCCCTGTGGGTGGGTATGGCCATTGCCATGGGACTTGGCACGGCAGTATTTGCGCTGGTGCAGCTGTTCCCCGGCCAGATCATCTCCATTTTCGATCAGAACCCCGATACCATCAAAAGCGGTGTGGAATATATGCGGGCTTTCAGCTTTGATTATCTGATGGTGCCCATCCTGTTCTGCTTCAACGGCCTGATCATGGGCGCCGGGCACACCACCTTCACCCTGATCACCGGCTCCGTTTCTTCCCTGTTCCTCCGGATTCCGGTGGCGCTGGTGTGCGGCTCCGTTCTGGGCTGGGGGCTGACCGGCATCGGCCTTGCTGGGCCTGCCGCTTCCCTCTGCGGCGTGGTGCTGGCAGGCTGGTTTGTGCTTTCCGGCAGGTGGCTGCATAATAAGACGGGCATTAAGCAGGATGAAGCGCTCACCGCTGAAAATTAATCTGCTGTTTTGAAGAAAAATTTTGTTTTTTCGCCTAAAATCTCTTTCTGTATGCTTGTATTTTATGAAGAACTATGATAAAATATCATCTGCGTTGATTTCAAGGAGGTTTGGTTTCTTATGACAATTGTTCTGAATGTTCTCATGGTGATTGCTGCCATTATCATGATCATCACTGTTCTGCTCCAGTCCAGCGAATCTGATGGCATGAGCGCCCTTGCCGGCGGCAGCAGCGAAACTTTCTTCGGCAAGAATAAGGCTTCCACTCTGGAAGGCAAGCTGGCCCTGGCTACCAAGGTTTCTGCCACTGTATTTGTGGTTCTGGCTGTTGTGTTGCTGGCCATCTGATAACTGCCAAAGGCTGATTGGAAACATTGCAGGGCTGACGTAATCAGGTCAGCCCTTTCTTTGCGTAAAGGCGTATTTCCTGAGGAGGAAGGACATGGCGTTTCAGCGGGATTATGTGCTGCGCATGATCGAAATGATGGGCGATCTTCTTCGCAGACTGAAGATGCTGGGCACGGATCTTTTGCGGCAGATGGAATTGGATGCCGCCTGCCGGGATCAGTGCGGCCTTCCTTTGGATGCGGCAGCGGATTTATCCAGGGATACGCTTGCGGAATTGCTGCCGCCACGGGCGCTTTTTGTGCTCAGTGAGCTGCTGTATCTGAAGCTTTCTTCTACCGCCATGGATGCGGATGCCGAAATGCAAATGAAAATGCATATTCTCCGGATTCTTTCTTCCCTTCATGAAGAGGAAACGTTATGCGAAGAGCGGGGAAGACGGCTGAGGGAACTGATGGATGATTGCGACGATGAAATGACGCCGGAGGATTATCTGAATTGCGCCCGTTTTTTTCTTGCGGGGGAGCATCTGACAGATTGCGAAGACGCCGTTTTTATGGCTGTGGAAATTGCCCTGGATAAGAAGGCACCGATCCGGCAGGGGAAGGAAATGCTGCAGCAGATGCTGCATCTGCCCGAAACTACCCTGATCCCCGGCGGCATGACAAGGGAAGAAATTCGCACGGCAATAGATGATTTGGAAACGTGGGAGAAAGCATGATTATTTTAACCATCCAGAATCTGCAGAAGGCATTCGGGGGCAATGTGGTGCTCAAGGATGTAAATATCACCCTCCAGGATCATCAGCGGATGGGCCTGGTCGGCGTGAATGGCTGCGGGAAATCCACACTGCTGAAAATCCTGGCAGGGAAGGAATATGCCGACGGGGGCAATATTTCCCTGATGAAGGGCCTGAAAATCGGGTATATGGAGCAGCAGTATACGGCAAAAGAAGGGGCCACCGTTTTTGAGGAATTGAAAGCGGTGTATGATCCGGTATTTGCCATGGAAGGGAAGCTGCGGGCCATGGAAGAAAGGATGGCCCAGATAACTGATGAAGTGGAACTGGTAAGGCTGGGGGATGCTTATGCCCGGCTGAATGATGCTTTTGAGCAGGCAGACGGCTATGCCTGGAAATCCCTGATCCAGGGGGTACTCAGCGGCCTTGGCTTCAAAAAGGAGCAATATGATCAGCCTGCTCATCTGCTTTCCGGCGGGGAACTGACCCGACTGTGCCTGGCCAAGCTGCTGCTGCAGAAGCCGGATGTGCTGCTATTGGACGAGCCTACCAACCATCTGGATTTGCAGGCGCTGGACTGGCTGGAAAAGTATCTTTCCGAATATCGGGGCGCTCTGATCGTGGTATCCCATGACCGGTATTTCCTGGATCGGGTATGCACCCATATTACAGAGCTCATTCTGGGCGTTGCAGAGCAGTATGAGGGCAATTATTCCAAATTCCTGCCCGAGCGCACCCAGCGCTTTGAAATCCGCATGCGTGCCTGGGAACAGCAGCAGAAATATATCGCCCGGGAAGAGGCGATCATCGCCCGGTATAAATCCTTTAACCGGGAAAAATCCATCAAAGCTGCAGAGAGCCGGGAAAAACGGCTGGAAAAGGTGGAACGGCTGGATCGGCCGGAGGATGAAAAGCAGGTGCGCTTCCGGTTTGAGGCTAAGCGCAGGACAGGCGAAGAGGTGCTCGGCATCCGGGATCTGGCCAAGGCCTTCGGGGACAGGCAATTATTCCGCCATGTCCATCTCAATCTACGGGCAGGGGATCGGGTGGCGCTTCTTGGGCCTAACGGAATTGGTAAATCCACGCTGCTTCGCTGCCTGGTGGGGGAAATTGATCCGGATGAAGGATCCGTCCGCTGGGGCGCCAATGTGGATCCCGGATATTATGATCAGAAGCAGCAGAGCCTGCACCCTGAAAAGACCGTCCTGGATGAAGTGTGGGATGCTTTCCCCAGGATGGAACAGGCGGATGTGCGGGGCGCACTGGGATTATTCCTGTTTACCGGCGAGGATGTGTTTATGCCCATCCATACCCTGTCCGGCGGTGAAAAGGGAAGGGTGGCCCTGACCAAGCTGATGCTGCACAAGGATAATCTGCTGCTGCTGGACGAACCCACCAACCATCTGGATATGGACAGCAGAGAAGTGCTGGAGGATGCCCTGGAGAATTTTGAGGGCACCATTCTGGCCGTATCCCATGACCGTTATTTTATCAACCGCTTTGCCAATCGGGTGGCTGTGCTGGGGCCTGACGGGGTAAAGGAATATGCCGGCAACTATGATGATTATCAGGCCCGGCTGCAATGGGAACAGGCCAGGGAAGGGGAGGATCCGCGCTTTGCGGAGATGACCCGCACCGAGGCCGGAAAAGAAAAGAGGAAGGCAAGATTGGCCCGGGAGCAGCTCAAGGCCATGAAGGAGGCCGTTCGTCTTGCCGAAAAGGCGGTGGCGGACGAGGAGGAGGCCGTAGCCGCCCATGAGGCGCTGATGGCCACCCCGGAAATCTATGCCGTACCGGAAAAGGCAGCCGCTGCCGCCAAGGAATATCAGCGGCTGAAGGATCAGTTGGCTGCTGCTTATGCCGCATGGGAAGAAGCGGAGGAGGCCCTGGTGGAGGCAGAAGAATAGTTTTTTTCATGCTAATAAATCTTTCTATACATGCTGCTTACTGAGGAAAAGTTCAATTCCCTTTGCAAGCAGCATAACCGCAACATGAAATCTGATTGAAAGTTCAGAAAAACGTTGCAAAATGCCGCCGGCACATTTTTACTGTGCCAGCGGCATTTTCTGTACTGATTTGCCATGGGGAAATGCTCATCATTTGGCCAGATCATCCCACGATATGAATCCCTTGTATTCGCACCGATCCTGTGCATTGCTTTTCCTGATAACCATGCCGGTTTGTGCATCAATCAGGAGCCGGTAATAATCCAGGGTATTGCGTTCATCATCGGAATCGCCGGGTGTTCCCCGCAGCTTTTCTGTAGCGGTATCCTTGTAAAGGCAAGTGACCTGCCACATGGGGCGGGCATAGTAACGGGCAGTATGTCCTTCTGCGGCACGATCTTTGCCCGGCTTGGCGGTGCGGAATCTGTCCGGCTCATTGTAGAGCACGTATCCCAGCTCAATTTCGTAGATTTTGCGGATGTGCCCTGCATGGATCTCCCCTTCAATGGCCGCCATGATGGCGTCAAATGAAAGCAATGGAATATCCTCGGCAAGTGTCTGGCATACCCTCAAGGGACAAAGCCTGATATTGGAAAGATCGCCCAGATATCCGTGATATGTGACGCCGGAAGGAACATTCAGCCAGAATTCGCTGTCGCCCAATTTGGTGCCGGTATCCCCCCGAACGCTTTCCTGCACATGGGATAAAACAGGAATGCCATTCACCTTGGGCAGAAATTCAATGAAGATATACCCTGGCAATATATCGTTCTTTTTACCATATGGACAGACATGGTGCGCCCATATGCGCACTGGATCGTTCATCTGGAAATGATCGGGATTGTAGCCAAGGGCACGGATCGCATCTTCCGTACGCATGACAATTTCTCCAAAGGAGATATCATCTAACGGAACATATTTGTTATCGGGTGAAAAGCCACCATACCAGTTTCCTTCTGCGAAGGGCGTTCCCAGTTTCATTCCATTGTACTGGCTGGGATAGGATGGCGCGGCCCGGCTGATACCAATCCGATAGGAGCCATCAAAGCGGATCCGATCCCAACCGATTTCCGCTGCAGACACCGTGGGTGCCACTGCGCCGCCTTCTATGAATACAACCGGCATCAAATCCACCTGCGGAACGCAAATCTGTGCATCAATATCGATGCTCCGCCACTTGGTTTCATAGGTCTGCATCCACCGTTTGGGTACTTGTTCACTCAATTCCTGAATTGACAGCCAATCTTCTGCGAGAGCTGGTATGTATAGTGATAGCAGTATCATGCACATACAGAGTATTCTATTCATAATCCCTCCTGAAAAGGGGAAGCCGTTTGCACAGCTTCCCCTCTGATCACTTGACTCGGATAGCGCAGGTCATATCGGCAACGCCGCCATTCACAGGGGCCAGCCACAGCTGCTCCGGAAGATTCGCCGGATCCATGTAGGGATAGATGAACTCCGCCCAGGTTTCACCGCTGCTGTTGCAGCCGCCATTGTCCAGGAAAATCACTTTGCCCTCACCATCTACCAGCTGCAGGCTGGAAATCCAGGCGCCGTATACATCCATGCCCGTATATGCCCATAGCAGATTGCCCTCTTCATCAAGCCAGCCCTCGCCGTGCTCATCCTTGTAGGCGGCAATGCTATCGGGGTTGGGCTCCATTGTCAGATTGATATAGGTCATCAGAGGAGTATACGCAGCCTCGGAAACCCGCACCGTTACATCAGGCGTAACCGTTGCAATGTTGGGATTCGTCCTTACCACACGGCTGAGCGTATCTTTCGCATCAAAGGTGAAGGTAACAAGCCCCTGATCCGGCTTGATGAGGTTTTTATCTGCATCGTATTTCTCGGGATGATCCAGCAAAGAGTATTCGCTCAGCGGCTGCCTGTCACCGATTGGCAGCGCGATTTCAACTTCACCAGTCAGTTTTACATCCATGTTATCCAGACGCCAGTATTCGGTGCGGATCATTTCGCCGGGATTCTCGCCGGGGCGATCGTCGCTGCCGGAGCCGCCGGCCATATCCATGCACTGTCCATTGACCCAGAAAGCATCAATCCACCAGCCGACGTTATGCTGGTCAAACAGCGCCAGATCTTCTTCCGTCAGCATGCGGATGCCCTTTTCGCCCATCACTTCACCCAGCTGCTTCGTCATGCCGGGGAAACGATAGCTGTATTGAAGGAACAAGGTTCTGCCATCGTAACCGGCTTCCTCAATGGTGATTTCAACCCCGTTTACCGTTTCGGTGTGGAGCTTGCCCTGCATCACGCTGTCTGCAGTGGGGGGCTGTGTGCCGAGCCAAGACAGCGTATCGAAAATGCCCCACCGGGTAGCAGCAAAAGCAACAGAGCCCAGCATCAGCATCGCAACCAGTGCGAAGATCAGCGCGCGGCTGCTGAAGCGGCCGCCCATATACAGGGCGCGTTTCGTAGATTCTTTCATATTGACCTCCTGATCGACTTTCTCCTGCAGGAAGGCTTCCACACGCTGGCGGAATACTTCCGGCATATCAGGGGTCAGATCGCTCAGTTCGCGGCGAAAGGTTTCCTGTTTCATTCTTTTTCCTCCCATTCCACGAGGAGTGTCTGCTTAAGACGCTTTCGGGCGCTTCGCATGCGCGTTTTCACGGTGCCAAGAGGAATCCCCAGGCTGGCGGCAATTTTCTGCATCGTCCAACCGTCCACATAGTGCAGAATCATCACGATCCGCCATTCGGGTTTGAGCTTGCCAATGGCTTCCATGACCGGTGGCTGCGGCGGCGGTATTTCAACGGTTGCCGTATGCTCTTCCAGCGGATAGAAGCTCTTCCTTCTGCGTTTGCGCAGTACATCCTTGCACCGGTTGGCGAGTATCCTCATGGTCCAGGGCCTGAACTGCTCCGGATGGGAGAGGGTATTTCGCTTTTCCCAGGCTTTTTCAAGCGTATCCTGTACGGCGTCAGCGGCATCCTCGGTATTTCCAAGGTATGACATACTGACCCGGTACATCAGCTTCTCTATCCGCCTGACCTCCTCTTGAAACGTCAAAGCATCCACAGTATCTGTCCCCTTTGGTTGAGTGTCTGTCAGCAGGCCTGCATGGCAGTCGGAACGAGCCACCTGAGCGGCTGTTCACTTATCTAACGTTTGAAAGGTGCAAATGGTTTTGATAATTGAAAATATTTTCCGATATGCTTGCCTGATTGTCAATAGCGGAAAGAATGAATGAATATCAGTGGCTTCCTTCATGATGACAGGGCGGTTTCTGAAGGGAACTTTGCGTTTTTTATCAGCAAAAAGCAGCTATGTACTTGAAGGATTTTCTTCAAGTCATAGCTGCTTGAATTGCGTAAGCCTGTTATGCTTAACCTGGAAACAGAAAGGATACGCTTTTGTGCTGTTATTTTTTCATGTCCTTGGCTTCTTCCCAGGCTTTCTGCAGCTGAGGATCGGTCATATCCCCCAGATCATAATAGACGCTCTTTAATTCTTCGGGCATTTCTGCAATGACATCGGGGGCAATGCCGATCTTATGCACCGCCTGATCATTGGGCAGATAATACTGGGCAAAGGTGAATTGGAAGCCTTCGGTATTGCTGTTAAGGGGAATCACAGTCTGGATGATGCCCTTACCAAAGGACTGAACCCCCACGATCTTTGCCCGGCCCAGCGCCTGCAGGCCGCCGGAAAGAATTTCGGAGGAGGAGGCGCTGTTTTCATTCACCAGAATCACAAGGGGAATATCATCCTTGCCATCCTGGGTATAATAGCCCTTTTCATCCCGGGTGCCGTAGCGATCCATGCTGTAAACCAGCAGTTCCTTATCCAGGAAAAGATCGGCGATATCAATGGCCGCATCCACCCAGCCGCCGCCGTTATCCCGCAGATCCACCACCAGCGATTCAGCCCCCTGGGCACGCAGCTCGGTGAGGGCGGCTGCGAATTCCTTCTGGCTTTCTCCGGCAAATTCATACAGCTTGATATATCCTACCTGATCCTCAAGCAGGGTATATTCCACACGATTTACATGGATGATGGCCCTGGGCACCTGGAAGGTGATATATTCCGTCCCCCGGAGCACCTCGATTTCCACGATCTCATCCACTGTGCCACGCATGACGTTGACCGCATCCTGCATGGTATAGGCATTGACCTCAATATCCTCCACCCGCACCAGCAGGTCCCCTTTACGGATGCCGGCATTCTGGGCCGGGGTATCCCGGAAAACCTGGGTGACGGTAACGGAATAATCCAGGTAATTGCCCAGAATCTGAATGCCGATACCGCCGTATTCCCCTTCATCATCTGCCCAATAATCGCTCCATTCCTGGGCGCTGTAATAATAGGAATAGGGATCCTCCAGGCCGTAGAGCAGGCCGCGGGTGGCATTTTCGATCAGGGCATCCACATCCGGCTCTTCATAATACCAGGTTTCGATATACTGCAAAATTTCATCCATCTGGGCATAGCGCTGCAGCCGTTCATACTGGGAACGGGGGATGGTTACGGTATCCTGCTTCCGGCCGAAATCAAAAATGGAGGCTTGGCCGGAGGAGATAAATACAAGGGAGAGGCATAGCGCCAGAACACTCATTACGATGATCAGCCTTTTTTTCATACATGATCCCTCCGGACAGATCAGTGGCTCTTTTTGCCTTTTGCTTTATTATTCCCACATTTGCGCATTTCAAGCAGCATTTTGAAGGTGACCGCATCCTCGAATTTTCTCAGATCCAAGCCCAGCTGCCGCTGCACCTTATCCAGCCGGTATACCAGCGTATTGCGGTGGATATACAATTGCCTTGCGGTATCGGAAAGATTCAGATCCTTTTTGAAGAACATTTCAATGGTATAGAGCATTTCTTCGCTGAAGAGCCGGGCAGTGGAGCGATTGAACAGCAAGCCGTGATAATGCTCCGCCACTTCGGGGGAGAGATCGGAAAGGAACCGCTCCAGCATCATGGAACGGTAGACATGGATGGTGCGCTCCGGCGCATATACCCGGCCGATTTCGATGGCCCGGCGGGCCTGACGATAGGATTCGTGCAATTCGCCCACGCCCCGGGCGATCTCACCGATGCCGATGGTAATGGGCAGGGCAATTTCGCCCAGCAGCGTTTCCTGAACGGCGCAGGCAAACTGGCGAAGCTCATCTTCATCATCCATGCTGCTCACATCCTTGATGAAGGCGGCGGTATGCTTATCCATGGCCACCAGCACATCTGCATGAGAGCGGGGCAGAATTTCATCCAGAATTTCATAGGCATTGCGCTGCTGCACCTGCACCATATGCATCAGCAGCACGCACCGGGAATTGGAGATGGGAATGCGGTGCTCATCTGCCATGGCATCCAGTTCCGCCAGAGAAAGCTCATTCTGCAGAATGCGCTGATAGGTATTATTCAGGTCATTGCCGGCCTCGCTGGCCGCAATGGTGGCGGAAATCATGGCGTCGCAGAGCAGGAAAGCATCCTTGGTGCTCTCGGCATCGCTGATGGTGGTCATCATCACCCAATCCGGCACCGCAGTGCACACCTGATACAGCCGGCCATCCTGCATCACAGGCCCGCCCTGATGGGGAAGGGCCGGCAGGGAAAAGCGGATATCTTCATTGGGAATCAGGCTGTTGCCCTCCGTATCCAGCAGGGAAATGGGGGCGTGCAGCCGGGAAAGCACCTGCTCAATCTGTATTAAAAGGCGGGTATCCATAATGGCATGTTCCTCCCGTGTTCGGTTGCGGTAAAATAAAGGTATAATCCACCTCAATTTATATTATATCACAAAGATTTTTTTGCGTAAATCCCTTCAGCCTGCTTAATGACAGCAAGCGGGGAATTTTTACTTTTTTCCTCTTTACAAGCAGGGGAAAATGCGATAGAGTAAACATGGGAATTTCTATGCAAGGAAGGTTGCAAGCATGATATATGCCATCTGCAATCCCACTTCCGGCCACGGAAGGGGCAGAAAAGTGGGAAGCCAGATTGAAATGATATTGAAAGAAAAGAATATTCCCTGCTGGATGGCATATACCACCCATCCCGGCCATGCCACGGAACTGGCCAGAGAAGCGGGGCATGAAGGGGCCGAATTGGTGCTCTCCATCGGGGGTGACGGCACATCCTTTGAAGTGGCCCAGGGCTTGCTGGGAACGGAGATGCCCCTTGGCATTATTCCAGCGGGAACAGGGAATGATTTCGTAAAGGCCATCGGCATTCCTGCCAAGCCTGCCCAGGCACTGGAGCATATTCTTTCTCATCCTGCTGTCAGGACGGATGTGGGCATGCTCAATGACCGGATGTTTCTCAATGAAATCGGAACGGGCTTTGATGTGATGGTGCTGGATTATACCCAGCGGGTCAAGCGCTTCGCCCGGGGGATGCTGCCCTATTTTTATGGGGTGCTGCAGACGCTGTTCCGGTTTCGCTCCGTTGATCTGACCTATGCTATTGATCAGGGGGAAGAAATTACACAGAAGGCTTTCATTGTGGTGGTGGCCAACGGCAGCCGCTTTGGCGGCGGCATCACCATCGCCCCGGATGCAAAGGTGGATGATGGATTATTTGATGTGATTGTGGTGGGCGATATCAGGAAAAGGGATCTGCCCAAGCGGCTGATCGGCCTGATGCGGGGAAAGATTCTTTCCTTCCCGGAAACCAGATTCCAGCGTGCCCGCAGCATCACATTTTCAGTTCCCAATATGCGAATTGATGTTGACGGTGAGATTATTCCGGCAAAGCATGCGGATGTGCGCATCCTGCCCGGCGCTTTGCTGATCCACCGCTGAGGAGGAAAAATGCAGTATAAATGGCTTTGTTTGATGCTGGCGGCGCTGATGCTGCCGTCTTTTGGCTGGGCCGAGGAAGAAGAAATTATGCATGCGCCCATCCCAAGGCTACCCAAAATCCTGATTGCCAGCCCTGTGGAGGGGCAGACCTGGGAAAAGGGCGGAAAGCTCACCGTGGAAGCCAGCTGCGAAGGGGCCGTGGAAATGCGGGCAATTCTTCGCTTCCCCAATGGCGGTGAATTGTATATGTCCACTGCTGAGGAAAATGCAGCAGGTGAAAAGAGCCAGCTGCAGTGGGTATTTTCCCAGGATCCCAATGGGCCCGAGCCTGAAGACCGATACTTTACCACCGGGGCTGAGCTGGTGATCATCGCTCATTTGAGTGATGGTACTCAGATTTCTAAATCGGTGGGCATCATTTCCCCCAAGGATCAACTGCTCAAGGATATATTTGCTGAGGCCCTGGCCAACAGCAAGGACAGCCGCTATCGCTTCGCCCCTGCTCAGGAGGATTGGCATGTGGGCGTATGCAAAAATTTCGTGATGCGCCTCTTTGATACCTTTTCCGGCGCTTACCGCATGGCGGAATATCCGGAACTGGAACTGTATATGCCCAAAAACAAATCCAAGAAGGATAGCGCCCCTTACGATTACGGCATTGAATGGCGGCCGGAAGGGCCTTCTGACGGCGCTCCCTTTGAAATTGCGGCCCAGTTCAAATATGATCCTGATCTTTCCAAGGCAGAGAATATGGAAAACTGCCGGAAGGTGCTCCACAGTGTGAAGCGGGGGGATTTTTTCCAGATGGTGGGCTATTATTACTATGGGAACGGCCCCCACAGCATGCTGTTCATGACCGATTATGATCCTGTTACCGATGAAGTGCATTGGACGGACAGCAACATGAAGGGCGAAAGAATCGATGGCGTCCGCTGGGGCTATATCCAGTATGATGCGGTGAAGACCGCCGAATGGTTTGTGGAGGCAATCTGCACCAAAAACCGGGGCTGCACCATCTATCGCCTGCGGGATGATCTGTACGTACAATAAGATGATTCTGATTCTTGGCTGCTGCCGGTATTGGCGGCAGCCATTTTGATGGAGGAAAAGATACATGCTCATTCGGAAAGCGTGCCCCGGGGATGCAGCGCAAATCCAGGCAATCTATGCCCCTTATGTAAAGAACACGGCCATTACATTTGAATACGATGCACCGGATATTGAAGAAATGCATCGGCGCATTGGAGAAACAATGAAAAAATATCCCTTCCTGGTGGCGGAAGGGGCAGGAAAAATTCTGGGGTATGCCTATGCGGGGCCTTTTAAATCCCGGGCGGCCTATGACTGGGCGGTGGAAACCACCCTCTATGTGAAATCGGATTGTCACGGCAAAGGTGTGGGGAGGGCGCTGTATCAGGCGCTGGAGGAGGAATTGAAGAAAATGCATATTCTCAATGCCTGCGCCTGCATTGCATATACCGAAAATGAGGATGAATTTCTGACCAACGCCAGCATGCGCTTCCATGAAAAGCTGGGATACCATCTGGTTGGCCGCTTCCATCAGTGCGGGTATAAATTTGGCCGGTGGTATGATATGATCTGGATGGAAAAGATGCTGGGGGAACACAGCGTAAGCCCTTTGCCTGTATCATTTGTAGAATAAGGCATATTGTCAAAACAAAAATTCTCCCAGCCAGACTGGGAGAAATGCGTTTGTTGGATGAACGATGAAATAATCCCTATTGGTTTTCGGGAGGGTGAGAGAAGCGACCGGCCCTCCAGTGGAGGGAGCGGCCTTGAGGCCGCAGGGAGCTGAACGAATCAACCGAAACAAGCGATGGGAGCGGCAGCGAACCAGCGCGCCGATTGAGGTTGCGGAAGGGAGGGTGCTTTGGGCTCCAAAGTATCCTCCCGCATATTATTATCCAAAGTACTTTCTGGCGCTGGTGAACAGGCCCATTTCGTAGGTGCCGGGTACATTCTGATACAGGCCGTCGCCGATGCGCTCGGAATGGCCCATCTTGCCCAGAATCCGGCCGTCGGGAGAAAGAATACCCTCGATGGCAGCCACGGAACCATTGGGATTGAACAGAATATCATCGGTGGGATTGCCGGAAAGATCCACATACTGGGTGGCAATCTGGCCGTTTGCAATCAGGTTCTTCAGCACTTCGTCATTGCACAGGAACCGGCCTTCGCCATGGCTGATGGGCACGGTGTATACATCGCCCACATTTGTTTCCATCAGCCAGGGGGAATTGTTGGATGCAATGCGGGTGCGCACCAGCCGGGATTGATGCCGTCCAATCACGTTATAGGTGAGGGTGGGGGCAGCGGCGGAGGGCTGGGTGATCTTTCCATAGGGCACCAGCCCCAATTTGATCAGCGCCTGGAAGCCATTGCAGATACCCAGCATCAGACCGTCACGGTTTTCCATCAGATCGGCAATGCCATCCCGGATGGCACCGTTGCGGAAGAAGGCAGTGATGAATTTGCCGGATCCGTCAGGTTCATCGCCGCCGGAGAAGCCGCCGGGAATGAATACGATCTGGGCATTTTTCAGGGCATCAGCGAACCGATCCACGGAATCGGCCACGCCCTGGGAGGACAGATTATTCAGCACCAGAATTTCGCCCTTGAGCCCGGCACGCTCCACCGCCCGGATGGAATCATATTCGCAATTGGTGCCAGGGAAAACAGGGATCAGCACCCGAGGAGTAGCGATGGAAACCTTGGGACGGATGATTTCCTTCTTTTCGGCGGAGATCACAGGAATATCCTGGCAGGAGGAAACGGCAGCGGGATAAACCTTTTCCAGCTTGCCTTCATATGCTTTTTCCAGATTTTCCAGGCTGATGGCTTCACCGCACCAGGCGATGCCCTGCCGCTTATCGGTAAAGCCCAGGGGAATGCCTACATCTTCATCGCCGGCCAATTCCAGAATGAAGGCGCCGTATTTCTTTTCGAAGATAGTCTTCAGACTGATGTGATCATCAAAGGAGAAGCCGATGCTGTTGCCCAGGCACATCTTCAGAATGCCTTCAGCGATACCGCCCCGCTCCAGCGTCCAGGCGGAAATGGCCTTGCCGGTGAACAGCAGGGCATGCACCCGGCCGAACAGCCCCTTCAGGGATTCGGGGGTGGGCAGACCGTTTTCATCATATTCAGGGGTCAGCAGCACACACTTATGGCCGGCGTCCTTGAATTCGGGAGAGCGGATGGTCTTGATACCGGCGGTGGTCACTGCAAAGGAGACCAGCGTGGGGGGGACATCCAGCTGCTCAAAGGTGCCGGACATGGAATCCTTTCCGCCGATAGAGGCGCAGCCCAGATCCCACTGGGCCTGCAGGGCGCCCAGCAAGGCGGCCAGGGGCTTGCCCCACCGTTCCTTCTGGCCCTGGGGCTTTTCAAAATACTCCTGGAAGGTAAGATAGGTATCGGAAAGATCTGCGCCGGCGGCGATCAATTTGGCAATGGATTCCACCACTGCCAGATATGCGCCCCGGTACGGGCTCTGCTCAGTGAGATAGGGGTCATAGCCCCAGGCCATCAGAGAGCAGGTGCTGGTTTCGCCGTATTCACGAGAGATCTTATGCACCATGGCCTGCAGGGGGGTCAGCTGCCTTTCGCCGCCAAAGGGCATCAGCACAGTGCCGGCACCGATGGTGGAATCAAAACGTTCGGAAAGACCACGCTGGGAGCAGATATTCAGATCATCGGAGAGGGCCAGCATGCCATCCTTGAAATCAGCGGGCAGCTCAAGATCGGGCTGAACGGGGGATGCCACATGGGCTGAGGCTTCCTTGGGGGCACCGTTGGAATTTAAGAATTCACGGCTGATATTAACGATGGTTTCGCCCCGCCATTTCATGGTGAGCCGGGGCTCTTCCTGAACGGAAGCGACGATGGTGGCCTCCAGATTTTCCTTGGCAGCCAGCGCGATAAACCGCTCCGCATCCTTGGGATCCACCACTACGGCCATCCGCTCCTGAGATTCGGAAATGGCCAGTTCCGTGCCATCCAGGCCCTCATATTTCTTGGGCACCTTATCAAGATCAATGGCAATGCCATCCGCCAGCTCACCGATGGCAACGGAAACGCCGCCGGCGCCAAAATCATTGCAGCGTTTGATCATCTGGGAAGCACGGGGATTGCGGAACAGGCGCTGCAGCTTGCGCTCTTCGGGGGCATTGCCCTTCTGCACCTCTGCGCCGCATTGATCAATGGATTCCAGCGTATGGGCTTTGGAGGAGCCGGTGGCGCCGCCGCAGCCGTCCCGGCCGGTACGGCCGCCCAGCAGGATAATGATATCCCCGGGGGCAGGGCATTCCCTTCGCACGTTTTCCTCAGGGGCAGCGGCAATCACCGCACCGATTTCCATGCGCTTGGCGGCATAACCGGGATGGTAAATCTCATGCACTTCGCCGGTGGCCAGGCCGATCTGATTGCCATAGGAGGAATAGCCCGCTGCAGCGGTGGTAACAATTTTGCGCTGGGGCAGCTTTCCAGGCAGCGTTTCGGAAAGGGGCACCGTGGGATCGGCTGCGCCGGTAACCCGCATGGCGGCGTATACATAGCTGCGGCCGGAAAGCGGATCCCGGATGGCGCCGCCGATGCAGGTGGCGGCACCGCCGAAGGGCTCGATTTCGGTGGGATGATTGTGGGTTTCATTTTTGAAGAGCAGCAGCCAGTTTTCGGGGCCGTCCTCCGTCTGCACCTGGATTTTTACAGTGCAGGCATTGATTTCTTCCGATTCATCCAGCTTTTGCAGCAGCCCCTGCTTTTTCAGGTATTTGGCGCCGATGGTGGCCATGTCCATCAGGGTTACGGGCTTTTTGATCTTCAGCTCGTTGCGCACTTCCAGATACTTCTGATAGGTTTTTTCCGCAGCGGGATCATCAAAGGATACTTCCGTAAGTTCAGTGAGGAAGGTGGTATGCCGGCAATGATCGGACCAATAGGTATCCAGCATGCGGATTTCAGTGAGGGTGGGGGCGCGGCCTTCGCTCTTGAAATAATCCTGGCAGAATTTCAGATCGTCATCATCCATGGCCAGGCCGTACTTTTTCACAAAATTCTGCAGCCCCGCCTGATCCAGAGCGGGGAAATCATGCAGGGTTTCCACCATAGGGGGCATTTCATAATCGATTTTCAGCGTTTCAAAGGGATCCAGGGAAGCCAGACGGCTTTCCACCGGATTGATGACGTATTTCTGGATTTTTTCGATCTGTTCATCCGTTAGAGCGCCATAAAGGTAATATACCTTGGCGGAATGCACCAGCGGCCGCTCCCCCTGGGAAATCAGCTGAATGCACTGGGAGGCGCTGTCCGCCCGCTGATCAAACTGGCCGGGCAGATATTCTACGGCGAATACCCTGGCGTCGCAGGGGCAGGGCATTTCTTCTGTTACAGTATCCAATTGGGGCTCGGCAAATACGGTATTTTTCAGGCTTTCAAACAGGCCCTCATCCACGCCTTCCACATCATAACGATTGAGAATGCGCACATTTTCCAGATTTTCAATGCCAAGCAGGCCGGTCAGATCATTTTTCAGGCTTTGCGCCTCATGATCCAGGCCCTGCTTTTTTTCTACATATACACGAAAAACCATGGTTCAGGCCTCCTTGTTCAGTGCTTTGCGGCCGATATCCTTGCGATAATAGGCATTGGCAAAGCTGGTTTTTTCAACGGCTTCATAGGCTTTTTTCACGGCACAGGAGAGGCATTCGCCCACTGCGGTCACACCCAGCACCCGGCCACCGCCGGTAACCAATTGGCCCTGATCGCTGATTTTTGCTCCAGCCACATAGGTGATCGTATCCTTAGTATCAGGGGTGAGGGTGATGGGATAGCCGGTTTCATATTTCTGGGGATAGCCCTGGGAGGCCATCACCACGCAGCAGGCGGCTTGATTGGAGAATTTTACTTCGCAATCCTCCAGGGTGCCGTTCCTGCAGGCCTGGAAGATGGAAAGCAGATCGCTTTCCAGGAGGGGCAGCACCACCTGGGTCTCCGGATCGCCGAAGCGGCAGTTGTATTCGATCACCTTGGGGCCGTCCTTGGTGATCATCAATCCGAAATACAGGCATCCCTTGAAGGGGCAGCCTTCTTTTTCCATGGCCCGGATGGTGGGTAGGAAAATTTCATCCATGCAGCGCTTGGCCACATCGTCGGTATAAAAGGGATTGGGGGCGATGGTGCCCATGCCGCCGGTATTCAGCCCCTGATCGCCATCCAGGGCACGCTTGTGATCCATGGAGGAAATCATGGGCTTGAGGCACTTGCCATCTGTAAAGGCCAGTACAGATACTTCCGGCCCTTCCAAAAATTCTTCAATGACCACCCGGCTGCCGCTTTCGCCGAACACCTTGTTTTCCATCATATCGACGATGGCAGCCTGTGCTTCTTCCTTTGTCTTTGCGATGATGACGCCCTTGCCCAGAGCCAGGCCGTCCGCCTTGATGACAATGGGAAGAGGAGAAGATTCCAGATAGGAAAGCGCATCCGCCTGATGGGTAAAAATCTTGCAGGAGGCGGTAGGAATACCGTATTTTTCCATCAGGTTTTTGGAAAATACCTTGCTGGCTTCGATCTGGGCGGCAGCGGCATTGGGACCGAAAGCGGGAACGCCGGCATTTTCAAGGGCGTCCACACAGCCAAGGGCCAAAGGATCATCCGGGGCCACTACGGCAAAATCAATTTTATTTTCCACGGCGAATCTTACAATGCCGTCAATATCCTTGGCGCCGATATTTACGCATTCCGCATCCCGGGCGATACCGCCGTTACCGGGAAGGCAATAAATTTTTTCCGCTTCCGGGCTTTTTTTCAGGGCTTTGATGATGGCGTGCTCGCGGCCGCCGGAACCTACGACCAGAATCTTCATGATATATCCTCCAACACGGTCAATGATGGGATAAATCCAAACATACCCAGTATTATTTTACAGCATTTCGGGGAAAAAACAAGGATATTGAAACATAAAAACATCCCGAAGTGCTTTTCGGGAGGGTGCGGGAGGACACTTTTGGCTCAAAAGTGCCCTCCCGCAAAATATAATTAATTAGTGATGGAACAGGCGCATGCCGGTGAAGGCCATGGCCATGCCGTATTTGTCGGCGCATGCGATTACGATATCATCCCGGATGGAGCCGCCGGGTTCTGCGATATATTTGACGCCACTGCGCTTGGCCCGTTCGATATTATCATCGAAGGGGAAGAAAGCGTCAGAGCCCAGGGCCACGTTATCCTTGGTGGCCAGGTAAGCCTTGGCTTCTTCTTGGGTGAGGGGTTCGGGCTGCTCAGTGAAATATTTCTGCCAGTTGCCGTCGGCGCACACATCTTCTTCATTTTTGTTGATATAGCCGTCGATCACATTATCCCGGTCGGGTCGGCCGAGGGTGGGCTTGAAAGGAAGGGCCAGTACTTTTTCATGCTGGCGCAGCCACCAGGTATCCGCCTTGGTACCGGCCAGCCGGGTGCAATGGATGCGGCTCTGCTGGCCGGCGCCTACGCCGATGGCCTGGCCGTCCACCGCGTAGCACACGGAGTTGGACTGGGTGTACTTGAGGGTGATCAGGGAAACGATCAGATCCCGGACGGCAGATTCGGGCATATCCTTGTTTTCGGTCACGATATTGGAAAGCAGTTCCTTATTGATCTTGAAGTTATTGCGGCCCTGCTCAAAGGTGATGCCGAATACCTGCTTGTGTTCCTGCTCGGCGGGCACGAAATCGGGATCGATTTTCACGATGTTGTAATTGCCCTTCCGCTTGGATTTGAGAATTTCCAGAGCTTCGGGCTCATATCCGGGGGCGATGACGCCGTCGGATACTTCCCGCTTGATAAGGAGGGCGGTGGTCACATCGCATACGTCAGACAGGGCCACCCAGTCCCCGAAGGAGCACATCCGGTCGGTGCCCCGGGCACGGGCATAAGCGCAGGCCAGAGGAGAGGCATCCAGATTTTCAATATCATCCACAAAGCAGGCCTTCTTAAGCGTATCAGAGAGGGGCAGGCCCACGGCGGCGGAGGTGGGGGAGACGTGCTTGAAAGAGGTGACGGCAGGGAGACCCAGGGCTTCCTTCAGTTCCTTTACCAGCTGCCAGGAATTAAAGGCATCCAGAAAATTGATGTATCCGGGGCGGCCGCACAGGATTTCGATGGGCAGATCGCTGCCGTCGTGCATATAGATCCTGGAAGGCTTCTGATTGGGATTGCAGCCGTATTTCAGTTCAAATTCTTTCATGATGATTTCCTCTCTCTTCTCTTATTCGTGCTTGTTGATGATGCATTCTTCGCAATTGCCGGTTTCAATTTCGGTGAAGCGTACGTAGAGGGAAATTTTGTTATCTTCATTCAGATTCATCCACAGTTCATCGGTGAATTCTTCGATATCATTGGGAATCTGAACCCGTTCCGGTTCCCCCTGGAAAGTGGGAATGACGGGATTGCCGTCGCATACATAGGTGTGCAGGAAATGGCCCAGGCCGGGGACGGGGGGATATTCATAGAAGAAACGGGCGCAGGCGGTGCCCTCCTGATCAGCGGCCTTCAGGATGGACATCTTGTAGCTGCCGTTATGGGCCTGCAGGCCGGAGATGCGGGGGGTCCAGTTGGGCCTGTCATCCTCAAACTGACGGGTACGGAGCGCAGCTTCCCAGCTTTCACCCCGGGAGAGATATTCCCAGATGGTATCGGTCTGATCGCCATTGGTGACGATGAGGCCGCAGCCGCATTCCCGGACGGGATGATAGATGATCAGATGGGGATCCACCATAAGGGAGGGATCGTGGGCCTCGGTGCGGATACCGTCGGGTTCCCCGGCGAAGATACGGTTGCGGCTGTTGACGCTGCGGCCCATGATGAAATAGGCGGATACGGCGTATTTCCCGTCTGCGCTGACCCCCATCACGATGCCACGGCCGGGATAAGTATTATTGGAAAGCAGATCCTTCATGGTGCTGACTTCGTATACGTTCATGATGTTAATCCTCCTTGATGATGACGGTGCGGCCCTCTACGGACAGGCGGCCTTCGCAGAAAAGGGATACGGCATGGGGAAGAAGGATCCATTCTGCCTCCTCCATGATACGCTTTTGCAGCGTTTCCGGGGTATCGGTAGATCGTACGGGCACCGCCTTCTGGGCGATGATGGGGCCGCCGTCGCATTCTTCTGAGACAAAATGAACGGTGGCGCCGGAGAGCTTGACCCCGTATTGCAGCGCCGCCTCATGCACATGCAGCCCATAATATCCTTTTCCGCAGAAGGAGGGAATCAGGGCGGGATGCACATTCATGATGGCATTGGGATACGCTTCGGTGAGTTCCTTGGTAAAAATCACCATGCAGCCGGCCAGCACGATCAGATCAATGGAAAGGCCCTTCAGCATTTCCACCAATGCCACGGTCATGGCCTGATTGGATTCGAAATTCTGCCGGGGCAGTACATACCCGGGGATATTCGCCTTTGCTGCCCGCTCCAGGGCAAAGGCCCCTTCCTTGGAGGAAATGACGGCGACGATTTCGCCGCCCCCCAGCTCATTTCTCATTTGGGCATCGATCAGGGCCTGCAGATTGGTGCCGCCACCGGATACCAGCACGGCAATACGCGTCTTTTTCATGCCAGGATCACCTTTTCATCGGATTTTACGATTTCACCGATGACATAGGCGTCATCGCCGTGGGCCTTCAGGATTTCAAGGGCGAGTCTAACTTCTTCAGCGGGTACCACCACGCTCATGCCAACGCCCATGTTATAGGTGTTGAACATATCCCGCTCGGGGATCTTGCCGGTCTTTGCAATCAGATCGAAGATGGGCAGTACCTTTACGGCACTCTTATCAATTTTTGCGCCCAGGCCATCGGGAATGGAGCGGGGAATATTTTCATAGAAGCCGCCGCCGGTAATGTGGGAAATGCCCTTTACATCCACCTTTTTCAGCAGCGCCAGGATGCTCTTTACATAAATACGAGTGGGGGTGAGGAGGGATTCGGCGATGGTTTTGCCCCCCAGTTCTTCCCTCTTTTCGTACAGAGAGGGGGGATTGTTATCAATATCAAATACCTTGCGGCAAAGGCTGAAGCCATTGGAATGAATGCCGGTGGAGGGCAGGGCGATGACCATATCCCCTTCCTGCATCCGGGTGTTGTCGATAATCTTTTTCTTATCCACGATGCCAACGGCAAAGCCAGCCAGATCATAATCATCCACCGGCATCAGGCCGGGATGCTCCGCCGTTTCGCCGCCGATGAGGGCGGCGCCGGATTGCACACAGCCCTCTGCCACGCCGGATACGATTTCGGCGATTTTTTCGGGGATATTCTTGCCGCAGGCGATATAATCCAGGAAGAAAAGGGGACGGGCACCGCAGCAGATGATATCATTTACGCACATGGCCACGGCATCGATGCCGATGGTATCGTGCTGATCCATCAGGATGGCCAGCTTTACTTTCGTGCCGCAGCCGTCGGTACCGGATACCAGCACCGGCTTTTCCATGCCTTCCACGGGCAATCCAAAGCAGCCGCCGAAACCGCCTACATCATCCAGGCAGCCCTCATTCCGGGTGCGGGCGATATGCTTTTTCATCAGTTCCACGGCTTTGTAGCCGGCGGTAATATCCACGCCTGCAGCGGCGTAACTATCAGATTTGGAATTGCTGTGCATGATGATCTTCCTTTCTTTCATGGCAGGCTGGCGAAATCCTGTCTGCATTGACTGAAAATGGAATTATTCTTTTCCGTTCCAGCAGTAGGTGCATAATTTGCATGCGGGCAGGCCGATGGCCTTTACCACGCCTTCGATGGTCTGGAATTCCAGGGAATCGAAATGGAATTTTTCGCAGATGGCCCTGCGCATGGCCTGGCCCCGCTCTGTTCCGGCATCGGCATATTCATCCAGATGGTTAAAGCCCTCTTCTCCCTCCAGCTCCAGGATGGTGCGCCTGGTAATCAGATCCAAATCGGAGGTGGAACGGGAGAAATTGAGGTATTTGCAGCCGTACATGATGGGTGGGCAGGCAGAGCGCATATGCACTGCCTTGGCGCCGTTATCATAGAGGAATTCCACCGTTTCCTGCAGCTGGGTGCCCCGGACAATGGAATCATCCACAAAAAGCAGGCTCTTATCCTGGATCAGATCATGGACGGCGATCTGCTTCATCTTGGCCACCTGATTTCGCTGGGCCTTATTGGCGGAGGTAAAGGAACGGGGCCAGGTGGGGGTATACTTGATAAAAGGACGGGCGAAGGGAATATGGCTACGGTTGGCATAGCCGATGGCATGAGGGGTACCGGAATCAGGCACGCCGCCCACATAATCCACCTGCTTGTTATTGCCGCTTTTTTCATCCGCCTCGGCCATGATTTCGCCGTTGCGGTAACGCATGGTTTCCACATTGATGCCTTCGTAGGAGGCGGTGGAATAGCCGTAGTACGTCCATAGGAAGGAGCAGATGCGCATTTCCTTTCCAGGGGGGGAAAGCTGTATCATTTCATGGGGAGAAAGCTCCACAATCTCTCCGGGGCCCAGCTCCTTTTCATCGGCATAGCCCAGTTTCTGATAGGCGTGGGATTCAAAGGAAACGCAGTAGCCATCCTCGCTTTTGCCAATCAGCACAGGAAGGCGGCCCATCTTATCCCGGGCGGCAATGATGTGGCCGTCCTGCTTGAGGATCAGGATGGAGGCGGTGCCCTGGATCACCTGCTGGGCAAAGCGAATGCCGTCGGTAAAATCGCTCTTTTGATTGATCATGGCGGCCACCAGCTCGGTGGAATTGACCTTGCCCCCCTGCATGGCCCCGAAATGCCCACCGGAGAAGGAAAGATACTGATCGATCAAAGCCTTGGCATTATTGATCACGCCGATGGTGCAAAGGGCATAGGTGCCCAGATTGGAGCGGATCAGAAGGGGCTGCGGATCGGAATCGGAGATGCAGCCGATGGCAGCGGTGCCCTGCATTTCATCGAATACATCCTCAAATTTGGTGCGAAAGGGGGAATTTTCAATATTGTGGATTTCCCGCTGCAGGCCGATTGCAGGATCGAATGCGGCCATGCCGCCCCGGCGGGGGGCCAGATGGGAATGATAATCGGTACCGAAGAATACATCGGAAATTGCATCACGCTTTAATACAGCGCCGAAAAAACCACCCATAATTCCTCCGTTTGATCTGTTTTAGTGAAATTCAGCCTGAAGGGCGGCGTCTTTATTCAGAACGGCCTGGGCGTCGGCGGCCCTTTTGGCATTCAGCTTTTCGGCCAATCCCTGATCCTCAATGGCGATCATCTGGGCGGCCAGCAGGGCGGCATTGGCGCCGCCGTTGATGGCCACGGTAGCGACTGGGATGCCACTGGGCATCATGACGGTGGAAAGCAGGGCGTCCATCCCGTCCAAAGCGGCGGATTTGCAGGGAATGCCGATGACGGGCAAGGTGGTATTGGCGGCGATGGCCCCGGCCAGATGGGCAGCCATGCCGGCGGCGGCGATCAGTACGCCAAAGCCGTTTTCCCGGGCGTTCCGGGCAAAATCCCGGGCCTGATCAGGGGTGCGGTGGGCAGAATAAATATGAACCTCAAAGGGAATTTCCAGCTGTGTCAGCATATCGGTGGCTTTCCGGATGATGGGCAGATCGCTGTCGCTGCCCATGATGATTCCCACTTTTTTCATAATGGCATGCTCACTTTCCTGGTTTTTCAGCCCTGAGGGGCGAATCAATTGCATTATACCATGGAAAGGAAGTATATGCAATAGAAAAACTGAATGATAATTTATTAATATTTATTAATGTTCGTATTTTTATTTGTGAAAAATGGGAAATAAACAGAATAAATGATTAAATCATACGAATAAAAACATAATCACGAACAATTCTTGATTAAAAGAATCATCGAATTCTATTTCATTTCCGCTATTCTCCATTGCTTACGCCCATTTCCAGTATGAAGAATGCGGGATGCACGCACATTGAAAGGGAATACGGAAAAGCGAGGGAAGGGCATGAAAAAAAGAAGGGGATGGATCAGGAAAACGGCGGGCCTGATGCTGCTGGCCATGACGGCGTGGATGCTTTTTTCGCCAACGGCCCAGGCATTGCGTGCGCTGCCGGATCGATACCGGCTGACACTGGGGGAAAGCCAATATCTGAATGCGGGAGTGGCGGTATTATCCTCCCAGGATGAAAGGCTGGTGTCGCTGGAGGCGAATACCTTATCTGCCCAGGATCTGGGGCAGGCAAAGGTGACGGTCAATCTGTTCGGGCTGTTCCCGGTGCGTCAGATTGAAGTGGATGTGCGGGAGGAAATCCGCCTGATCCCCGGCGGTCAGGCGGTGGGGGTGGCGCTGGCTACAAAGGGTGTGCTGGTGGTGGGTGTTTCGGATGTATCGGGCCAGAGCCCGGCCCAGGCAGCAGGGCTGAAACCGGGGGATGTGCTGGAATCCATTAACGGTCAGGCGCTGACCAGCAGCGAACAATTATCTTCCCTTGTGGCTTCTGCCAAGGGATCACCATTATCCATCATCTATCAACGGGAGGGAAAAAGCCATACGGCCCATCTGACCCCGCTGGTGGATTCCTCCTCCGGTTTATGGCGTATCGGCGCCTGGGTCAGGGACAGCACAGCGGGGGTGGGTACCCTTTCCTATTACAATCCACAGAATCAATCCTACGGTGCCCTGGGCCATGCCATCAATGATGGGGATACGGGCAAGCTGCTGCCCATCCGGATGGGATCGCTGCTGAAGGCGGATATTGTGGATGTGAGAAGGGGGCAGAAGGGAACGCCGGGGGAACTGCGGGGATCCTTTCTTCGGGATCAGGTGATCCTGGGGGATATTGATCTGAATACCCAATTGGGGATTTACGGCGATATGGATAGGCCGGTATCCAATCCCCTGTATCCGGATGGATTGCCGGTGGGCTATCAGGAAACGATAAAGCCGGGGCCGGCCACCATTCTTTCCACTGTGGATGGCAACGGTATCCGGGAATACGAGGTGGAAATCACCCATGTGAACCGGCAGAGCAGCCCCGGCGCCAAATCCATGGTGATCCATGTGACCGATCCGGATCTGCTTTCCAGAACGGGCGGCATCGTGCAGGGAATGAGCGGCAGCCCCATCATCCAGAACGGGCATATCATCGGCGCGGTCACCCACGTTTTTGTGGATGATCCCACACGGGGATACGGCATCTTTATTGAGAACATGCTGGATGCGGCGGGCTAATTATAAAGGCAGGGGTGTTTGCCCCTGCCCTTTATGATGTATTTTCAGAAGATAATAATGCCGAAGATTGCCGAAAGAATGATCAGCCCAATAGGGGATAATTTCTTTTTTGCAAAATACTTGTACCCAAATATAGAAGCAACCAAAAGTGCAGTAATGCCGATTGCCTGCATATTCACTTTGATTTCAGAGATTGTTCCGAAGCAATTTTCCAACATCATGTAAATACCGGTAGCCAATACGATGCCAATTACGCAAGGTTTCAATCCGCGAAGAATTGCTTGAACATATTTATTTTTCAATGCAGTTTTCAGCAACGCCGTTATCAACAGGATAATCAGGAACGAAGGAAGCACAACTGCCAGTGTTGCAATTACAGCACCAAGAAACCCGGCTTGGCTGCTGCCGATGTAAGTGGCAAGATTGACCATGATCGGGCCGGGGGTACTTTCGCTGACAGCAATCATATAGGCCAGCATCTCATCGCTCAGCCAGCCATAGGACATTACGATATCACGGATCAGTGGAATAGCACCATAAGCACCGCCAAAAGCAAAGCATCCGACTTTTAAGAATCCGAGAAACAAGTCAAGATGAATCATTTTTTTGCACCGCCTTTCTGTTCGGGTGCCCCGTTCAGAACAAAAATCGCCAGGCTCACAATTGCAGCAATCAGCATCAGACTGATCGAGGAAAAATCCCATGCGAAGAGATTGATGCAGAGCATCACAATGCAGGAGCAGGCCATAATCGCTATCGGCAGTTTTTTCTTGTGCATTTTCTTGATCATGGTGATAGCTGCATCCAGAATTAAGATGACAACGGCGATTTTGATCCCCTTAAAGGCATTGGCAATTATGACCAGTTCCAGAAAGTTGTCCAAAAACATAGAAATCAGATAAACAATGACAAAAGATGGAAAAACCATACCCAGTGTTGCTGCCAATGCCCCAATAAAACCGGCTTTCTTGTATCCGGTAAAGGTTGCACAGTTGATGGCAATGGGGCCGGGCGTAGATTCTGCAATGACCGTCACATTCATCATCTCATCGTGGGTAATCCATTGTTTTCTTTCCACACAGTTCTTTTCGATCATGGAAATCATGGCATAACCGCCACCAAAGGTAAACAATCCGATTTTCGCAAAGGTCAGGAATAAATCGCATAAGATATTCATGTTTGTTCACCCTCCTTGCGATATTCGCATTGGCAGACCGTCATATCGCGATCTACGGTAAGTGAAGCGGCCCGCATCTTCTCAAATTGCTCTGTGAGGAAATCCACAGAATCCTGTAAAGGAAGATAGTGGGTATGATAGCCATATTTCTCACCATAGACCAATCCTGCGTCTTTCATTACTTTCATGTGCTGAGAGATCGCAGATTCCGAAATGCCAAACTTCTTGGAAAGGGAACGGATACAATGCTTTCTTTTCAATAAAGATTGGAATATTTTTAGACGCATCGGTTCTCCCAATGCTTTTAGCATACGGTCAAGTTCCATAACAGCCTCCTTCTTTGTTTTAGTATTTACTTAATTATAGAACCTGCATTTATTTAAGTCAATGCTAAAATAAATTGTGCGCGCATTAAGGTGTTGTCCCTCAATCACTCGAGAGCGGCAGCCCTATCATCCAGAACGGGCATATCATCGGCGCGGTCACCCACGTCTTTGTGGATGATCTCACACGGGGATACGGCATCTTTATTGAGAACATGCTGGATACGTCAGGATAAAAAGAATAGCCCGCATCGATGATGCGGGCCTTTGGCTATTGAATTTTTTGATTTGCAGAAAGGTTTCGAAGCCGTTCTATTTCCTTACGTACCTGATCAACCTCGCAGCTTTCTGTGATCCCCCATTCGTTTTTCATGACTTCCAATTGTTCGTAACAGCTTGCTATTGCTGCATCATAATTTCCTTGAAGCTCATAAATATGGGCTGCCGTAATCTGGGCATCCGTGAATTTGGGGGACGGCTGCAATTCAAAGGCTTTTCTATAATAGGCAATTGCTTCATCATATCGGCAGGCATAGGCCATGGCATCCGCCATATTGGCGTAAGCAAGCCAATCATCGCTGTAATCCAGAAGCATTTGCTTCCAGATGGATTCTGCCTTTTGATGCTCACCGCGCACCCAGGCAATTCTTCCCTGATAGAATGGAACGCGGCAGCTCTGATCCATAGAATGCATTGTTTCGCAAACGGATTCGGCTTCCTCCAAACGGTAATCCGCAATCAGTTCATCCATTAACCATAGATACCCTCTTGCGTAGGTTGGGTTCTTTTTCACGAAATCCTGATAGTAGGCGATTCGCTTGCTATGATTGAAAAAATCCCAATCGGGAATTGTTCCCTCCTGTGCACGCTGGAGATTATTGTGATTTTGCTTCAGCTCAGGTTCTAATTCCAGGGCCTTCTTGGCATAGCGTTCTGCAGTTTTTCTCAGTTCATCCGCCTTGTGATTATATAGTTCTGCCAGCAGGCGAAAGGCATCATTTTTCCATGAATCCTTACATGCCTGATCTTTCAGAAATTGATCAATCTGCGAAAATTCTTCGGGGGTTAAGGCTTCCTGCATTTCCAGCATGTTTTCAATCCGCTCGAATTTCGCCTGTTCAGAAAAATCAAAAAGATCATCAATCGTGCAGCCAAAGTAAACCGCAATTTCCGGAAGAAGCTGAATATCCGGCATAGAGATATCATTTTCCCATTTGCTGATGGTTTGGTAAGAAACATTCAGGATTTTTGCCAATGCATCCTGCGTAATTCCTTTTTGCAGCCGAAGCTGCTTGATTTTATTGCCGAGCGCTATATTCATGAGTGACTTCCTTTCAAAATCAATGATCGCAGAAATTCTGTCGGCCGTGATTCCCAATTTCAGTATAATGTATTGCTCCCTTGGAAGCAATCACGAGGAAGGGGAATTCAGTATCTGAAAAGGCGAATGCCGATTTTTGTTCCTGACAGAAATTGCGCATGTGAGTCAATCCCGTTGTTACCGGGGGATACCGCATCTTTCTTGAAAATATGCCGGAGGCGGCAGGATATAAATTGGGAGCGGCAAGGATGCTGCTCCCTTTCTTTATTTTGCGAATTCATCTGCGATCTGTGGAAAAGAGGCAATGGTGAAATCCCGTTCCTTAAATTTCAGGATTTCATCATTGGTATAGCCCATATAATGCAGCCCGGACCAGCTCATGGCTTTTTCCGTAAAGCCATGTGCCTGAATGTATTTGTAGCTTGCGAGAAAATCAGCTGCTTTGCGGGGAATGGGCTGGATCTGGATCAGCTGATCATGGGCGAGCACGCCGATATAGGATTTATGGATGATGCCGTTCTCATTCCGTTCGCTGAAAAGTACATCATAGGCGCCGGGATTTTCGCTGCATTCAATATGATCCAGCACCAGGGATGGATCCTGATCAAAGAGCCGCTTTACCAGGGAAAAGGATTGGGTTTCATAGATGGAAAGCCGGGAACGCAGGCTATTCGGCGATCTTTCAATGTTCAGTAAGGATTCGCCGTCCCTGGAAAAACAGAAAAAATCATCCTGACAGCCATCCACGCTGGAATACCGGAATTTATACAGCAGTTTCCGGGCATCGCAGTCATAGACGGCAATCCGCCCTTCCGTGCTGCGCAGCACAAAGATATTGGTTTGCGGCTTGAAAGCCCCCCCATAGGCATAGGGGATATCCCGGAATTTGGCAAGCTCATTTCCTTCTGCATCATATAAATACAGGGTTTGCCCGTTGCAGCCCACTTTATAGTTCCCGTTATCATAAAAACCCCAGAATTTTCTCATGTACATTCCTCCTGGTGGGAATAGATTGTCTGTTGCTATTATATCAGAATTGTGCTTTGATTCATAGCATGCCAGTGAAAAGAATATGATATATTGATGAACATTTAATATGTAGAAACCTGGCGGATTGACAAAAAAACTGTCCTGCGATATACTTTTTATAATATGGATAGGAACGGAGTTGAGATGAAATGCCAGATTATGCATCCAGTTGGGATTTCACCCTGGCAAATTATGGCCCCGTCTGGGCGTGCGTGGTTCAGATCGGTTTATTGCTTTTATTTCTGATGATCGGGAACATCGTTCGCCGGGTTGTGCCTGCATTCCGCAAATGCATGATTCCTTCTGCCTTGCTGGGCGGCGCTATTCTGCTGGCGGTCAATATTATTTTCAAGCAGTTTGGTTTCGTGTTGGTGGATAAGCGTTTGATGCAGGTGATCACGTATCATTGCCTGGCGGTGGGCTTTGCCTCCATGAGCCTGAAAACGGAAAAAAGTGCCCACAAAACCAATAAGGCCCAGGTGCTGGAATTTGGCGCGCTGCAGGGCGGATGCTATATGCTGCAGGCCTTTGTGGGCCTTGGCATCACGCTGATTTTATTCCTCCTGACCTGCAATGGTGAAAATATGATTTCTTATATTTCCGGCCTGATTCTGCCCCTGGCATACGGCCAGGGCCCCGGAAATGCCCTGAGCTGGGATATCAATTTCACCAATACCCCTGCGGCGCAGTTCGCCGGCAACGGCAGCTTCGGCCTGTCCCTTGCCTCCATCGGTTTTGTGGTTGCTTCCGTATTTGGGGTATTGTATATCAATCTTCACAAAAAACGGGGCAGTCTGTATGTCCGTAAGGGAAGTATTGCAGATGAGCAGGTGA
The DNA here is from genome assembly GCA_017395685.1 of Clostridia bacterium. Taxonomy (GTDB): domain Bacteria; phylum Bacillota; class Clostridia; order Christensenellales; family Aristaeellaceae; genus RUG563. The sequence continues at coordinate 54,555 of JAFQOD010000077.1, read as the reverse complement.
ATTTTGCAGATCCCGAAGGAAAGGAAATCCCGGATAATGAATCGGTGGATAAATTCACCATTCAGGTGGGGTTTGTTGCGCTGGCCTATGCCCTTTCCTTTGGCTTTATGTGCTTGCTTGGAGTGCTGTCCAAATTCACCAACAGCATCGCCTGGGGCTTCAATTTCCTGTGGGCTTCCCTGGCGGCTATGCTGATCAAGGCCATCGTCAAGGTATTGCGGAAAAAGAATGTGATGCATCGGGAATATATCAACAATTATCAGATGGATCGTATTTCCGGCTTCTCTTTTGATATGATGATCGTTGCCGGCGTGGCGGCTATTGAGATCAATGATATCAAGGATTATATTCTGCCCATTGTGATTCTGAGCGTGGTGGGCGCAGTGATTACCTATATCTACATCCGCCTGGTTGCCAAAGAATGCTTCAAAGGATTTGAACATGAGTTTTTCCTGATGAGCTTTGGCACCATGACCGGTACCGCCTCCAACGGCATGATCCTGATGAAGGAAATTGATCCCGGCCTGAGAACGCCTACTTCCAGCCTGTATATCCTTTCCAATTTCCCGGCCATGGTGATGATTGCGCCGCTGCTGCTGTTCCTCAATTTTGCCGGGCAATCCATGCTGAATGCGGTAATCGCCTGTGCCCTTTTCTTCCTGCTGTGGCTGGCATATACCACCTTCCTGTTCCGCAGAAGGATTTTCAAAAAGCGCTATGCCAATCAGCCTGTGGAGGCATGGAAGGACGAATAATCAGCAATCCATTCATGCGGCCGGTCTGTTTGCCCGGCCGTATTTTATTCGAATAAAAAAGCAGCCCGTTTTCGGGCTGCCTTTTGCTTGGAATGATTTAGCCGTAAATCAGATTCAGGCCCTTTTCCTGATCAAAGAAATGCATGACCTTGCCTTCGAAGGTGATATACAGCTTCTTGCCGTAAACCAGTTCCTTGCGCTGTTCCAGGGTCAGATTGATGGTGGGGATGCGGACGATCAGCCGAGTGCCGTCTTCGGTATAGACGTGCAGATGCAGTTCGCTGCCCATCATTTCATTTACTTCCAGGGTGCAGGGGATGGCGGATTCGTCGTTGGCGTCAGAAAGCACCATATGTTCGGGACGTACGCCCAGGGTAATCTCCTGGGGAGCGATGCCGGCATTCAGCAGCTCTTCGCCCTTTTCGCCGGTGACTTCGATCTTGGCGCCAAAGGGACGCACATAATACTTGCCGCCGGAGGCTTCCAGCTTGGTATTGATCAGATTCATCTTGGGAGCGCCGATGAATTCAGCCACGAAGATATTGCGGGGCATTTCGAATACTTCCGTGGGGGTGCCTACCTGTTCGATGATGCCATCCCGCATGATGACGATGCGGTCGCCCAGGGTCATGGCTTCGGTCTGGTCATGGGTGACGTAGACGAAGGTGGTATCCAGCTTCTGGCGCAGCAGGATGATTTCAGCGCGCATCTGATTGCGCAGCTTGGCATCCAGGTTGGAGAGGGGTTCGTCCATCAGGAACACCTTGGCATTGCGCACCATGGCGCGGCCGATGGCTACGCGCTGGCGCTGGCCGCCGGACAGGGCGCGGGGCTTGCGGGTCAGGTATTCGGTGATACCCAGAATTTCCGCGGCATTGGTGACCTTTTCATAGACCTGATCCTCGGGCATTTTCTTGAGCCGCAGGGAGAAGGCGATGTTATCATACACCGTCATGTGGGGATAGAGGGCGTAGTTCTGGAAGACCATGGCGATATCGCGGTCCTTGGGCTGCAGATCATTGACCACAACGCCGTCAATTTCCACAGTACCGTCGGAGATATCTTCCAGGCCGGCGATCATGCGCAGGGTGGTGGATTTGCCGCAGCCGGAGGGGCCGACGAATACCACAAATTCCTTATCGGCGATTTCCAGATTGAAATCGTGCACGGCCGTCACTTTGTTATCGTATATTTTCTTGACGTCAGTCAGCTTTACGCTTGCCATACTCTATGTCTCCTTTTCAAATTCCTTCAGTGTGACAGCACCGGGCTTAGCCCTTTACGGCGCCGCCGGTCACGCCCTCAACATAATATTTCTGCAGGCACAGGAACAGCGCCGTAACCGGAATGGCAACCAGTACGCCGCCTGCGCAGAACATGGTGTAGGAGGACGAAATTTGATCATGATTCAGCCAGCGATACATACCTACGGCCACATTCATGCCAGAAGAGGTACCGAAGGAGATATACTGGGCAAATACGTAGTCGCCCCAGGGGCCCATGAAGGCAGTCAGGATGGTATAGATGACGATGGGCTTGGAAAGGGGCAGGATGATCTTTTTGAGCACCTGGAAGCGGGTGGCGCCGTCCACACGGGCGGCCTCATCCAGCGATTTGGGAATGGTATCAAAGAAACCCTTGGATACATAATAACCCATACCGGAGGAGGCAATATACACCAGGATCAGGCCAGGCACAGCATTTTCCTGGGTCAGGCCCAGATCGCTGAGCACACGGTAGAGGATGATCATGGTGAGCATGCCGGGGAACATGCCCAGAATCAGCATGAACCGCATCAGGGGCTTTCTCATCTTGAAACGGAAACGGGACAGGGTATAGCTCATGCACAGCACGATGATGGTCTGCAATACGGCCGTTATCAGGGCAGATACGAAGGTATTCACATACCAGCGGGGGAAATCCGTCTTGAACAGGGCGATGTAGTTATCAAAGCCCCACTGCTTGGGAAGGACATAGCCCACGGGGCCCTTCAGCTCCACACGGAAGGACTGCAGCAGAATGCAGACGAAAGGAATCAGCCAGATGACGCTGATGCAGATCAGCAGGGCGTAAATGGCGGTATTGCTCAGGGCGCGGGAGGTTTTCAGGCCCATATGACGCTTGACGGGAGCGGTGACATTATTTTCACTCATCACTGGAAATCCTCCTCGTTCTTAATGGAGGGCAGCACATTGTAAACCACCAGGGAAATCAATGCGACCACCACGAATACCAGAATACCGACTACGGAGGCCAGGTAATACTGGCTTTCAGCGCCCTGGGTGATCTTGAACAGCCATGTGATCAGCAGGTCTGTATAGCCTACGGTACCGGCTGCAGAGGATGCCGCCGGATTGGTGGGCGCGCCGCCGGTGAGCAGATAGATCACGTTGAAATTATTCATATTGCCTGTGAAGCTGGTCAGCAGGTAGGGACCGGTGACGAACAGCATGTAGGGCAGGGTGATCTTGGTATACTGCTGCCAGGGATTGGCGCCGTCGATACGGGCGGATTCATACAGGTCGGAGGGGATATTCATCAGAATACCGGTGGTGATCAGCATCAGATAGGGGATACCAATCCAGATATTGGTGATGATAACCGTAATCCGGGCCCAGGTGGGATCTTCCCAGAAGGGCAGGGCCTGCTCTATCCAGCCCATATTCATCAGGAAACCATTGATGATGCCGTTCTTGGCAAACATCTTGGATACATACAGCAGGGAAATGAACTGGGGGATAGCGATGGTCATAACCAATACGGTACGCCACAGCTTTTTCAGGTTGATGCCCTTTTTGTTGATGGCCATGGCTACGAACATGCCCAGGAAATAGTTGGTGAAGGTGGCAAAGAAGGCCCACATCAGCGTCCAGGCCAGCACTTCGCCGAAGGTGGCGGCATAGGATTGCACGCTGCCGCCGCTGTTCACATTCCAGTTGAGCATGGTGTTGAAGTTATCCATGCCCACCCAGCCGAACAGATTGCTGTAATAGCCGTCATGGGCGCCGTCATAATTGGTGAAGGCCACCAGAATCATGAACACGATGGGCATGACGGTGAAGATCAGAATGCCGGTGAGGGGCAGGGACATCAGCGTCTTGTGGAACTGATCATCCACCAGGGAACGCATATCATCCTTGCCGGATTTGAGCTTCTTACCGCTGGCCAGAATCTTTTCTGCCATCTTGTTCTGCCGGATATTGACCCGCCAGGTATAGATGAAGGCGATGATGAAGAAGATGGTCAGCACGCCGTAGAGCAGAATTTTGAAGCTGTTATCGTTATAGACGGTGTAATAGGTATCCAGGATGAAATCATATTTTTCCTCGGGGCCTACCTTGCCCAGGCTGGGCAGCATGCTCATCCAGTAGCCGCCGGCCAGAACCATATAGGCAATGAATACCCCTTCAAACAATAAGAAGAGCAGCCCGCGGAGAATCTGACCCCGGGCCAGGTTGCCAAAGCCCATAACCAGGAAAGATACCTTTGTTTTCCAGTCGCCGTGAACAAAAGTGGAAAAAATATCTGCTGCTTCATCCTTGACGGCGAAGGCAATCTTTTTGATCAGATTCCACAACGCCACAAAAATCCCCAGAATTTTCTGAGGAATGGAACAGAAGAAGCGGGTGATCTTGTAGAGAAATTTTTTCCCTTTTGATAATTTCAGAAATTCAAGATCGGTGTATTTCTTCATGCCTGCTGTTCGCTCCTTTATGGAAACGGCCGGAACCAAATGGATTGGCTCCGGCCGTCCGGGTTACCATTGGCAGGATTTATTCAATCGTGCAATGGCGGTTTATATTACTGGGCAATCAGTTCCACAGCGCCGGTGGCTTCGGTGAACTGAACCTTGTAGGTGCCAGCAGCTTCAACCTTGAAGTTGTCAGCGGGGAAGGCATTGTCCCAGGCCTTGCCCTGACGAACCTTGAATTCAACGCCAGCTTCCATGGCATAGGCTTCATCGGTTACCCACACGCCGTCGGTGTTGGTCATGGGCAGGTCGATGGTCCATACGTCGCCATTGATGGAGCCGATTACGCCCCAGGCGTTCTTTTCTTCGGCGGTCATGGTGAACAGGGCAGCGATCTTGTTGTAGTAGTTGTCCAGAGCAGCCTGCAGGCCGGCTTCGTCCTTGGCAGCCTTGACGTCATCGCCGATAACCTTGGCGATATCCCACCAGGAGCCGTGGATCTGGCCCTGAGGCAGAGAGTAGGGAGCCTGAGCATTCAGGGCAACCAGACCGGGGTTGGCCTGTACGGCGTCGGAAGCCTGGGCATTCAGGTTGGAGGGGCCCCAAGCATGCTTTTCGAAGCGTTCGAGCTGGCACTTTTCGCCGGTCAGATACTGAGCCAGCTGATGCAGAGCGGCGGCCTTCACGGCGTCAACCTGGGGCTTCACGCCCATCAGCTTGCAGCCATTGAAGGAACCGATGTGGTAGGACTGGCCATCCACTTCGAAGGAAGGCAGATCGGCAACGCCCATGTTTTCGCCCAGGATTTCCTGAACGGCGGTGTAGCTCCAGGTGCCGGTTACAACAACAGCAGCGCCGGAGGAGAATTCAGAAGCCTGAGAGGAGGACAGATGGAAGGGAGAATCAACCAGCTTCTTCATACCCTTGACGGCGATCAGGCCTTCGGGGCTGTTGAAGGTATCCCGCACGGAAACGAATTCCTTGCCGGCTTCGTCCATGGTCCATTCGGAAACGCAACCGGTGGCGAAGAAGAAGGAGGCCAGATACCAGGCAGAAGTCTGCATTTCGAAAGCGAAATACTTCTGGGCGGCTTCGCAGTCAGCGATGATGGCTTCCAGAGAATCGATGTGTTCTTCGGGAATAACGGTCTTGTCATAGTACATGAAATAGCCGTTATCAGCGGTCAGGGGATAGGCATACAGGGTGTCGCCAGCGGTAGCAGCGGCAACAACGCCGGCAGAGTTGGCAGCGCCAACGGTTTCGCCAGCGCGGGCACCCAGCTTGGCCAGGGCGCCGGCCTGCACCAGACGAGCGAACTGATCCTGCGCGAAGCAGAAGATATCGCCGCCGGCAGCAACGTCGGTGATCATCTGGGTAGCGGCATCCGCTTCGGATACAGCTTCGATGGTGGCATTGAACTTAATGCCCATTTCGTTGGTGTTGTTGAATTCTTCGATCTGAGCCTTGGTCAGATCAACGATTTCGTTGGCAACCCATACGGTGATGTCATAGGTACCGGCCAGGCTGGAAGCGCTGGCAGTGGTGAACATGGAGAACACCATCATGGCAGCCAGGAGGAGAACGAGGAACTTCTTCATGAGGGAATCCATCCTTTCGTTAATTAGGGTGAAGCGGTCAAAGCATGGATGCGCAGGCAAAAATCACCTTTGCAAACGATTGCATAAGCACACTTACCCCGGATGTCTTCATTCTATTATTCTTTTACCGTTTTGTCAATATGTTTTCGAAAGGAGATATATTAAAATTCATTAATATTTCCTGTAATAAATACAGCCCATTCTGAAACAGCAGAATGGGCGTAAAGCAAAGATCAGGGCAGCTTCATCAGCTGCAGGGCGCAGGAAACGGCCTGATCATCTAAGGCGTTTTCATGGGCTGGCACATGCAGGGAACCGACGCCGCAGAAAAGATAATAATCCTCCGCCGGTTTGGATGGATCCTCATACAGGATGAAGGCTGCGGCGGCGCCCGTCCTGGTTGCGGCGTCATAGACCTTAACCCCCATGGGTATGCCGTTCATTTCCATCACTTCGCCGGCATTTTGCAGCCCTTGGGGCAGGGGGCCAAACCAATCCCTGTAGGTTTCCGCCTGGGAGGCGCCTACGATATACAGATCGGCATTCTCAATGGAATCGCCGCCCATCATGGCATAGCTGAAGGGGCGCACCTGCACCATTTTGACGGGGGACACCGTTTCTTCCTCCAGCTGCACGGCCAGGCGGGTTTCATCGGTCAGGGCTGCATCAATAAAGATAACGATCTTGTTTTCCGGCGGGGCATCCGTCAGATGATTGAATACAAATCCCCACAGGATGATACTCAGCACCAGCCACAGCAGCATCATGGGAAACAGATCGAAAAATGCTTTCAGTTTTTTCATGCGATCACCTCATAAGCGGTGATGAAACGGCGCACCGTTTCCACCCGCAGGGGCACACCGGCAGGCAACTGGCGGGCAAGGGCAGCGCTGACACTGAGGGAAAGGGGGCCTTCTGCCGTCTGCAGGGTGGCCTTGCGGACGATGATGCTCTTGGGAATGCGGAAGCTGTCCTTATGCAGGGTCAGTATCCCTTCGGCGCACTCCGCTTCTCCGGCCAGAATGCCCTGCATATGGATGGACTGGGCCTTGGCAGGGGCGTATGAAAAATAGAAAAGCAGCATGCTGGCCCAGCCGGACAGGGTAGACAGGGCGATGATGATCAGAAGCAGCGTCTGGGCATTGGCGGTATTCACCTGCCCGCACAGGATGATGCATGTGGTGATTGCCGTCACAAATACGGCGATGGCAAGAATCAGCCTGTGCAAGGTGCGCTGCTTCCAGCGCTGGGCTTCCTCGGGTGTGTAAAGGCGTTTCATCTATGGAATCCTTCCTTTCGTTCAAGGGATTATATCATGTTTTGCTGCACTTGACAAGCAATCCGATTCATGCGATAGTATTGCTATCACAGAAGATGGAGGGCAATGCAATGAAGCGTTTTGTATGTGCGCTGGCGGCGGTATTGCTGCTGTGCGGCGCTTGCATGGCAGAGGATTTTTATATCAAGGTGTATCCCACGGCTGAAAACGGCGAGGCCATCATCAATGATGTTCCTTTTTCCGAAAATTGGCAGGTAAATGATAACAACCGGGTGTTTTACGAAATTTTTGTTGGCTCCTTTTCCGATTCCAACGGGGATGGCATCGGCGATCTGAGGGGCATTATCAACCGCATGGATTATCTCAATGATGGCGATCCTGAGAATGGATTGAGCCTTGGGGTGGAGGGTCTGTGGCTCACCCCGATATTTACTTCCCCTTCTTATCACAAATATGATGTGGCCGATTATTATGAAATCGATCCTCAGTTCGGCACCATGGAAGATCTGAAGGAACTGATCGCCCTGTGCCATGAGCGGGATGTGAAGATCATATTGGATCTGCCCATCAATCATACCAGCACCCAGTGCCGCTGGTTCATCAATTTCAGTAATGCCCATCTGATGCAGAATCCCCGGAATATCTATTACGATTACTATACCTGGCTGGATGCCGGCCAGGCAATTCCGGCGGGCCGGCATTTTGCCCGGGTACCGGGGAGGGAACTGCTGTACGAGGCTAATTTTTCCGATTCCATGCCGGAACTGAATTTTGATAATGAGGCCGTGCGCAAGCTGGTGTTGGATGTGGCCATGTATTATCTGGATCTGGGGGTGGACGGCTTCCGCTTCGATGCCGCCAAATATATTTATTACGGCGATCATAAGCGCAGCGTGGATTTCTGGGATTGGTATATCGGCGAAATGCGCAAAGTGAAGCCGGATGTATATACCGTGGCAGAGGTTTGGGATGGGGACGGCATCATTGATCAGTATCTGCCGGTCACCAATTGCTTTCATTTCACCGCCAGCCAGACTGCCGGCATCATTGCCGAAACGGCCAAGGAAGGGGATGTGAACCGGTTTACCGCTTACATAGAAAAATATCAGAATCACATCCGTGAAAAGAGCGATGGGGCCATGAATATGATGTTCATTGCCAATCATGATATGGATAGGGCTGCCGGATACCTGACCATGGCCAGCGGCCGTGCCCATGTGGCCGCCAGCTTGTATCTGCTTTCTCCCGGCTCTCCCTTCATTTATTATGGGGAAGAAATCGGCATTCTGGGTTCCCGGGGCGGCGCCAATACCGATGCCAACCGGCGCCTGGCCATGCTGTGGGGCGACGGGGATACGGTACAGAATCCTGAGGGCAGTACCTATAAAAAGCAAAGCACCTATACTGTTCAGGATCTGGATGGGATGAGCGCCAGCCTGCTCAATCACTATAAGCAGCTGATCATGATCAGAAAGGCCAATCCGGAAATCGCCCGGGGCGAATATCATGCCCTGCCGTTCAAGGGCACCAAGGTGGGCGGCTTTACCGCTTCCTGGAACGGCGGCACCGTAGCTGTTGTGCATAATACCACGGAAAAGGATCTGACGGTGGATCTATTGCAGGCAACGGATCTTCCTTTCCGGCAGATTACGGCCGTTGCCGGTATGGGCCAGGCCTGGCTGGAGGGGACAAAGCTGACCATCTCTGCCCAGACCAGCGTTGTTCTGCGCTGATCGCTGGATACTGTTTTTTGATAAAGAAAGTCATGCAATGCATGGCTTTCTTTTTTACATTTTTTGCACTTTCGATCGACATGGAAATGCCATCCCTTCCCTATAATGAATGTATCCACAGGGGAGAGGATGATGAGGAATGTATACTGTGCAGCCTGCTGCCCGTCGCAGGCAGCCTGCCTTGGGGCAATGCATTCGAAAGATGATTCCGCTGATAAAGCGGCTGGCGAAGGCACTTTGGATACGTTTGCCCATGGCGGGTGGATTTTTTCTGCTGAGCATGGCCTATTGCTTTTCTGTTCCGTCGCCCTATGCCCTTTGCTGCCTGGCGGCTCTGCTCTATGCAGGGATAAAGCCGAAAGGGGCGGTATTGGGTCTGATGGCTGGATTTTTATTCCGGGTGGGCTGGAATATGCCGCTGGATCAATGGCAGTTTATTGCCTGCCTGCTTTGCTGGCCGATGATGATGATCAAAAAGCGGGGAAAAGGAATGCTGATGCTTCTCACTGGTCCGCTGCTCATCCTCCGGACGGCGCCGGGGCTTTTTGCCGCTCAGGAAGCACGGACGGTGATCCTGCTGATTGCGGGGGCTTTGCTGGGACTGGTTTCTCTGCCGGCACTGCACAGGGCTGCCAGGCTGCTGAAGGCAAAAAAGCAGGAATGGAGCGAGGATGATCTTTTGTGCATGCTGCTGCCGCTGCTGCTGATGATTTCCGGGGCGGGGCATCTTGTGGTATTCGGCATGAATCTGGGCTATCTGATTTCCTGCTTCGCGGTGCTGCTGCTGGCGTGGCTTGCGGGGGGCGCGGTAGGATTATGCGGCGGAATGGGCTGCGGCCTGGCGCTGCTGCTTGGCGGGCAGGGGGCGCAGATGCTGGTCAACCTTACCTTCGGCGCATTGATTGCAGGGCTATTCCAGGGAAAGAAAAGAATACTGTCCATGCTGGGCTTCTACCTTGGCATATCGGCGGCCGGATTTTTATCCATGCTTGTTTTTCAGCCCCTGATGGCCCTTGCCGGCGCGGCGGCCGGGCTGATCTTTCTGCTGCTGCCGGAAAAGCCGGTGCGGCGTGCCGGGGCGCTGCTGCGGCGCATCCGATGGAGCCAGCCCCGGGAAAACGCCTATACCCGGCTGAAAATGCAGCGGTGGGTGCGGGCCATCGACCAAATGGCAGATGCACTGCCCCATCCCAAGGTGGATCGGCCCGATCCCAGGGAGGAGGGGGAGGCCCTGGCAGAATCCCTTTGCCAGGATTGTGATCAATTGCCCATCTGCTGGCATGAAAAATATGCGGCAACCAAGGAAGGCATGCTGGCCCTTGCCCAGCGGGGTGAGGATCCGGAAAATTATCTAAAAATTATCAATCAGTATTTCACAGCATGCCCCCGGATATCAAAAATTCCGCCCCTGCTGGAAAAAATGGATGAGGGCCACCGGAAACGCACCCAGCGGGCTATCTGTGCGGAATATGAACGGGATATGCTGCAAACCCATCTGGCTGCCCTCTCACAGGCTGCCCAGCAGATCAGCCTGGAGGGAATGCAGCGGGATGAAGAGGAAATCTATTGGCATATGCAGGTGGAGGAGGTGCTGCAATCCCTGCGCTTTCCCGGAAAAGCATCCTTTATCAAAAAAGTGGATGGGCGGATGCATGTATGCCTCAAATATGAATCCCTCTCCCTGCGCAGCATGATGAGCGAGCAATTGGTGCGCCATATCGGCGCCCGGCTCAATGCCCGGCTTTCCATTGTGGAGCAGAAAGAGGGCAGGATCCTGATGGAGGAGGAAGCACCGCTCATTGTCTATACCGGCATGGCCACTGCCTGCGCTGCACCCCAGGAAAGAAAGCAGCGTTCCCTGCAGCCCCTGGATAACGGGGATGCAGTGCTTGCACGGCCCCTGCCCGGCGGCAAGATGTTGCTGGCCCTCAGCGATGGCATGGGGCATGGCGCAGGGGCCCGTGAGGAAAGCAAAAAAACACTGGAGCTGCTGTCTTTGTGCATGGAGGCAGGATACAGCCGCAGCCAGGCCATGACGGCAGTGAATGGGGCCATGCTGTCTGCCACCGGCGGGGAGCAGTTTGCCACGGTGGATCTATGTCTGATCGATCTATGGACAGGGGAAGCGGCCATGAATAAGCTGGGCGCTTGTGCTTCGGTGCTGTTCATGGGCAGAAAAATGCAGTGGATCGAAGGAGAGGCGCTGCCGCTGGGCATCATTGAGCACGTCATTCCCATGGAGCATCATTTCATGCTGGGGGAAGGGGATGTGCTGCTGATGATGAGCGATGGGGTAACGGATGCCTTTGCTGCCGAGGAAGAAATCCTTTCTGTTTTGCAGAGGGGATTGGAGGATACTCCCCAGCATATTGCCGATGCCCTGCTGCAGGCCGCTCTCATTCAGAAGGATGGCATGCCTCCGGATGATATGACGGTGCTGTGCGCCAGGGTGGAGCTTCGCCATCCGGAAAGAAAGAAAATCGCAACTGCATAAAAAGAATCCTCCGCATGAAGAAGATCAGGCGGAGGATTCATTTTTTTGCAATCATCAGCGGCACCAGCATCTCCTCAGGGGTGAGACCGCCGTGTACTCCTTTCAATGGATGTGGATCCGGTTCCATAGAAAGGCAATATTCATCCACAGAAAGGGCCATATAATCCCCCACGGAATCATAGACCGAGGGGTGGATTTCTCCATCTCCCAGATATTCCCGGATGAAGGTTTCCCCATCCATCAGCAGGAAATGATCCCCAAAGGCTGCCCGGAATGCGGCGGGGAAAGCCACCCTGTATTCCGGCTTTACATGCAGGGAAGCCGCTCTGCTTTCGATGGTGGGGGAATGCAGCAGCATGTTCCGCAAATCCGGATGATCGGAAAGATGCAGATATTTGCCATCCGTCAGCCCGTGATCTGCCGTCAGCATCAGCAGGGTATTTTCCGGCAGCTGATGGAAAAATGCTTCCATGCGGTCATTGATATCCCGCACCTTTTCAAGGATTTTGGGATGATGGCAGCCCTTATCATGCATGGTGTGATCCGGTTCATCCCAATAAGTGTAGATATAGCGCCGCTTTTCATCCCGGGCCTGCCCCAGGGTCATATCAAACAGGCCGCTCAGCGTGCCGATGCGGGTTTCCCCGAATTTGGATACGCAGCTGGCAACGGCTTTTCCCGCCTCCGTGATCCGGGGAAAAATCATCTGCCGCGGGATAAAGCGATTGGCCACATGATATTCTGCGGCGATTTTTCCTTCCGATTGATTGGTGAACAGATCCACCGGCTTTTGAAGCTGGGGAAAATACAGCGTCCAGCCCAGCCATCCATGCTCCCTTGGGGAGGCACCGCATTCGATGGAGGAGGTGGCATTGGTGGTGGTGGAAGGAAATACAGCGGAAAGAGAATGATGGGTATGGCGGCGGAGGAAGGCATCCTCCGGCAGCGCCTTTTCCATCACATCCATGCCCAGCCCGTCAAACAGCATCACGATGATATTCTGATATTGCTTTTCTTTCAGGATGTCATCCAGCAGCGGCAGAGTGGGATGGGACAGGTATAAACCCAAATAACCCGCAATGGAAGAAATTACATTCAGGCTGCAGTTCTGATAATCGGGTTTCAGCCAATTCATCAGCGGATGCCCGCCTTTCCCATCAGCTCCCCGGCGATGGCAATCTGTTCACAGATCAGCGTCACCAGGGAGAGGGCGTCGGTGCCGTCCGGACCGGGATGGGCGGAAATTACATTATTGACAGCTGCCTCCACGCAGGCTGCCTCCCGCATCAGGCCCAGGGAAGTGCGCAGCAGATTGGCCACTGCCAGGGCACAGGCATAGGGAAGGGCAGCCTCCGCTTCCTCTTTGGGCAGGATGGGGCTGTATACGCCGATGGCATCATTAAATGCAGCCTCATGCACCATGAAGGGATAAGGGCAGAGGGCGGATGCGGCAGCCTCCAGCATGCTGCCGGCATAGGGAGGACACAGAATCAGCCCCAGACGATTGGGGGCGGTAATGATGGCAGAAACGGCCTCCGGGCCGGAAAGGGAGGCGGTGGATATGGCAGGGTTGGAAAGCTCGTTCACCTGAATATTGCCGTCCCATTCCGCTTTGGCTGCGCCGGTGGGGGCCACATGCGCAATGCGGATTTCTTTTTCCTGGGCAAAGCGGAATGCGGATTTTACGGCGCTGCCCAGTGTGGCTGGGTCAATGGAAAGCACCGGGGCCACCCACAGGGAAACGGGGGCCTCATGCCGGCCGCACAGGGCCTCAGGGATACAGAAGGAACGGATGCGGAGGGGCAGATTGAGGGCGTCATACAGATCCCTCGCCCCTTCACATTCCCCGTCGCAAAGCAAAATGGCCTGGCATTGCTGACAGGCCTCCACCGTTTCATCGGTCAGTGCTTCCTGATAGGCGGCGATGGATGCCTCGCCGATTTTTTCCCGGAGCAGGGAAAAGCTGTGATTAAAGGCGGCGGATACCTCGATCAGGATTTCTTCCGCCAGGGAACAGAGTATTTCCCCTTTTTCACTGCCGGGGAGCAGCATGATTTTTGCGCGCAAAATGCATCATCCTTTGTAGACCGTGGAATCGTGCGATTGGGCGGAAGGGGGAAGATCATTCCCACTCCAGAGGATAGGAGGATACCGCATAATCCAGGTTTTTGCTGCTCTTCTGCAGCGTATTGAGTACGGTGGTGATATTGGATTGATCATCCAGCGGGGTGATGGCAAAATCGTTATAATCCTTCCGGGAGGAGATGCGGGCAGGGATGATCCGGAAGGGATTGTCGATAATTTCCCCGTTCTTGATGCGGAAACGGGTCTGGAAAATGAAGGTGAACATATCACTGGGCTTGTTATTGCCGGCGAAGGAGCAATTGGCCAGGGAATAGACAATATATTTGCCGTTATACTGCTCAATGGGATTGATGCGGTGGCTGTGATGGCCCAGCACCAGATCAGCGCCGGAATCAATGGCCGCCCGGCCCAGCATTACCTGATTATCCCGGGGAGAATAATCCAGTTCATTGCCCCAATGGAAGGAAACGATCACCAGATCGCAGGTTTCCTTGGCCTTTTTGATATCATCATCCACCACCAGCTTCAGTTCGGCAGAGGAGATGGGCTGATTGAGGGTCTGATAGGCGAGCATGGCGATCTTTACGCCCTGGGTTTCGAATACACCCATATTTCCCTTGTTGCTCCATACGATGCCGGCCTCTTCCATCACGGAGATGGTGGAATCAATACCGCCCTGGCCGAAATCGCCCACATGGTTATTTTCCATGGTGACGGCCTCCACGCTGTTATTGGTCAGCGCTTCCACATAGCTGGGCGGGGCCAGGAAAAGATAGCTGTTTTCCCGCTTGTTGGAGGGAATGGAATAATCATCCGCCAGCACGCCTTCGAAATTGGCGATGGTCAGATCATCATCCTCAAAGATATCCTTTACATTGCGGAAAATGAAATTGATATCTCCATCCTGTTTTTTCAATTCTTTTTCAAAAATGGATGTGCCGCTGTGCTGCACATTGCGGCCGATGGTCACATCGCCCACAGCGGTGATGGTCAGAATCAGGCTGCCATCCGCCTCCAGCACCGGGGCAGGGGTGGGCACGGGGGTAGGCGCCGGGGTGGGAGTGGCATTGGGATCCAGGGTGGGGGCGGGAGTATATAAAAGTTCCCAAAGATCGATTTCTTCTTCCTCTTCGGCGGATACAGCCGCCACGCACAGGGATGCCATCATGGCGATGACCAGAAGAAAGGATAAGAATTTACGCATGGTTTCCTCCTGATTGATTGGGGATTACAGAGAATGGATGAAGCGCTCCATCCGGGAAAAAGCTTCCAGCATCTTTTGAAGATCAGTGGCATAACAGCAGCGGATGTGCCCCGCACCGGAGGGGCCGAAGGCATCTCCGGGAACGCATACCACCTTTTCTTCCTTCAGCAGACGGGTGCAGAATTCTTCGCTGGTCAGCCCTGTCTTTTTGATGGAGGGGAAGCAATAAAAGGCGCCCTTGGGTTCAAAGCAATCAAGGCCCATATTCCGCAGGGCATCCACCATCACCCGCCTGCGACGGTCGTAGCTGCGGCGCATGCCCTCCACATCTTCATAGCTGTTCTCCCGGCCTTTTTTCAGGGCCTGGCAAGCCGCCACCTGCCCCTGACGAGGGGCGCACATGATTGCGTACTGATGGATTTTATTCATTTCATAGAGAATTTCACGGGGGGCGCAGGCAAAGCCCAGCCGCCAGCCGGTCATGGCAAAGGCCTTGGAAAAGCCGTTGATCAGGATGGTGCGCTCCCGCATGCCGGGCAGGGAAGAAAAGGCGATTTTTTCTCCTTCGTAGGTCAGTTCGGCATAAATTTCATCGCTGATGACCAGCAGATCATGCTGTGCTGCCACGGCGGCGATCTTTTCCATCTCTTCCCGGGTCATCACGGCGCCGGTGGGATTATTGGGATAGGGAAAGATGAGCGCCCGGGTTTTTTCGGTAATGGCTGCGGAGAGGGAGGCGGCAGTAAGCCGGAATTCATCCTCCGCCCGGGTGGTAACGGGCACCGCCACGCCGCCGGCAAAGGTGACGCAGGGGGCATAGCTCACATACCCGGGATCGGGCAGAATTACTTCATCCCCCGGCCGCAGGCATACCCTGAGGGCCAGATCGATGGCTTCACTGGCGCCGACTGTCACCAGGATTTCCTTTTCCGGATCATAGGATACGGAAAAACGATCAGTAAGATATCCGGCAATTTCTTTGCGCAGGGAAAGCAGCCCCAGATTGGGGGTATACTGGGTTTCCCCGTCCAGCAGGCTGTCAATGGCGGCGCTGCGGATATGATAGGGGGTGATGAAATCCGGTTCACCCACGCCCAGGGAGATGGCGTCTTTCATGGTGCCGGCTACATCGAAAAAACGGCGGATGCCGCTGGGAGGCACCTGGGCGATACGGGAGGATACAAAGCGGCTGCTCACGGTGCCACCGCCATTCGTTTATCGGTGCTTTCACCTACGAAGATAACCCCATCCTGCTTGTAACGCTTGAGCACAAAGCTGGTGGAGGTGCCGGTGACGGAATCCAGGGGGCTCAGCTTTTCACTGACGAATAGTGCCAGCTCCTTTAAGGTTCTGGCTTCCACCAGCACCAACAGATCATAGCTGCCGCTCATCAGATACACGCTTTTTACCTCTTCAAACCGGTAGATCCGGCCGGCGATGGCATCAAAGCCCATATCCCGCTGGGGGGTCACCTTCACCTCAATCATGGCCTCTACCCGTTCTTTATCGGTGCGATCCCAGTTAATGATGGGGGAGTAGTGCAGAATCACCCGATCCTGCTCCAATTCCTCCAGGGCCTGGGCCACCCGGGGCAGATCGCAGCCCAGCATGACTGCGATCCGCTCCAGAGGGGTGCGGCAATCTTCATTCAGGATTTCCAGTATCTGCGCTTTCAAAGCCTGCATGGAATGCCTCCTTACCGGATTACTTCATCATTTCATCCGCCAGAGCGATGAATTCATCAATCTGCTTTACATACACGTTCAGGGATGCACGCCAGAAATCTACGCTGTGCACATCAATGCCCACGCTCTTGGCCACATCGGCGATCATACCGCTGCCGCAGGAGCGGAGCAGCTGATTATACTTGGGCACGAAGGAGGGGCCTTCCGCCTTGTACTGGGCGTATACGCCGGTACCGAAGAGCTGGCCAAAGGCGTAGGGGAAGTTATAGAAGGAAAGGCCGGCGGAATAATAATGGCTCTTGCAGGCCCACATATAGGGATGGCGGATATCGGGATCCAGGCCGTCACCGTAGCTCTGCTCCTGGGCGGAGAGCATCAGATCCTTCAGCTCAGCCACGGACAGGGTGCGTTCCTTCCGCTTTTCGATCACGGCGGATTCAAAGAGGAAGCGGCTGTAGATATCCACGATGGTCTGGGTGGTTTCCATCAGATTGCCTTCCAGCAGGGTGAATTTTTCATCCTTGTCGGCCTGCTCCATGCAGGCATTGGCAAGCAGCGTTTCATTGAAGATGGAAGCGGTTTCCGCCAGAGGCATGGGGGTATCGATCATGCATACGGGCAGCCCGGCCATGCAGCGGTTATGCCAGGCATGGCCCAGCTCATGGGCCAGGGTGGATACATCGGAGAAGGATTCGGTGAAATTGGTCAACACCCGGCTCATATCCAGATGGTGCAGGGGAGCACAGAAGGCGCCGCCGCCCTTGCCATCCTTGGGGAAGACGTCGATCCAGCGGTTATCAAAAGCATGGGCAATAAAGGCGCCCAGCTCGGGGGAGAATTTGCCCATTTCATAGACCAGCTTTTCCCGGGCTTCTTCAATGGTATAGGTCTTGGGGGTATAGCCGGGATAGGCAATGGGGGCAAACAGATCATAGAAGGGCAGGCCGTTCTTATGGCCCAGGATTTCGCCCTTCTTGCGCAGATACTTGCGGAAGGCGGGCAGGGATTCCCGGATGGCGGTGAACATGGCATCCAGGGTTTCCCGATCCATGTTGGACTGGCTCAGGGTGCGGTCCAGCACGGAATCAAAATGCTTGGCTTCGATCATGGTCAGCGCTTCGCCCTTGATGGCGTTGAGGCAGGCGGCCATGGGGATTTCGATCTTGGCATAGGAGGCGATTTCGGCCTCGTAGGCGTCTTTGCGTACCTGGGCGTCGGGATCATAGGCTTTGCCCCGGACGGCAGAGAGGGGAATCTGTTCGCCCCGGTAATCCACGGCCAGGGTGGCATCCAGCTTATCCCGGAGGGTGGAGAAAGCGTCGCCGCCGGTGAGGGACATCTTCAGCATCCATTCTTCGATGGCAGGATCCATCAGATGCTTGGCTTCTTCCTTTTCACGGCGCAGGAAGAAATCCACCTTCTGCAGCTTTTCGCTCTTTGCAATCAGCGCTTCCAGGTCATCCACGCCGCCGATATAGCGGGTAAACAGAGAAAAGAGCAGGGAAAGCTGCACGGAATAAACCATCAGCTTATCCATCAGCTGCTGGGCCTGTTCATTCTGGGCATCGGTGGCCAGGGTGAAGCTGGCGAAGGAGCTGAGGCTGTTGGCCAGGCGCATGATTTCTTCAAAGGCATCCACCATATTTTCCAAAGAAGAAAGATGATCTTCGGTCATCAGGCCCTTGGTGCTTTCGCATAAGTTTTGCAGGGCAGCAAAATCCTTTTCAATCTGAGGGTCGTTAAAATCCTGATAAAGTACGGTCAGATCCCAGGTCCAGTTCATG
Organism: Clostridia bacterium; assembly: GCA_017395685.1. Lineage (GTDB taxonomy): Bacteria > Bacillota > Clostridia > Christensenellales > Aristaeellaceae > RUG563. The sequence goes on along the minus strand of JAFQOD010000077.1, from coordinate 36,247 downwards.
GTCAAATCCTCCTTCATTCTACAGAGAAATCAAAATCTTCTTTCGGCAACGGCCTGCAGGCAGGTTTCCTTGCTTTCCTCCAGGTGATGGTGCATCAGGGTTTTGAGCCCTTCCAGATCCCTTTTTTCAAGCAGATCCACCATCTGATGATGCTCCTGATGGGCATTGGAGCGGCGCACGATGGAGGCAATGGTAAGGGAGGCAAAGCGGGTGATATATTCTTCCTGGCTTTCGATCACCCGGAGAATGCGGATTTTATCGGAAAGATGCTCAATGGTGCGGTGGAAGGCACGGTTCTGTACGGCCAGGGCGTCGGCATCCGCCTTTTCCTGGGCCACATCCATTTCCTTTAAGATGCCCCGCAGGGTATCCAGCGCTTCATCCGTCACATTCTGCACGATGGAGGGCAGCAGCAGCATCATCATGGCATTGCGGATGGTGAAAATTTCATCAATATCATGGATGGTGAAAGCGCGCACTACCACGCCCCGGTGCAGCACATATTCCACCAGGCCGTCTCTTTCCAGCTTGCGCAGTGCCTCGCGAAGGGGAGTGCGGCTGATGTGCAATTGCTCCGCATAGACCGTTTCCACGATTCGGGATCCGGCAGGAATTTCACCTGTGATGATGGCGTGCTTCAATTGTTCATAGGCGATATCCCGGATGGGACGGCTTTCCATGGTGGTTTCGAAATGCTGAAAGGACATAAAGTCTTCCCCCTCGGACAAGAATTGTATACAGTATCCATAATACAATTTAAATACAATCGTGTCAAGGCATCCGGAGTTTTTCGGGAAAATGGTACAATTCTATGGCTTTTGTAAGGATATTTTGTCAGAAATTATTGGAAAAACCGGGGCTGTGCAGCAGACTCAGGATCTGCCCTGCGTTTTCCAGATCCTGTTCCCCGGGATTCAGTATTTCCATCCGGTTGGAAAGGCCGCAGATGCGCTTTTTGATATTGCAAAGATGCACTGCCCGGTTATAGCGGCATTTGCATTCCCTGAGGGCAAACTGATCCTGATACCAGGAAAGCAGATGCGGGCATTCTTTTTCCAGCATATCGGCCGTGCGGCTGATTTTATCCGGGGAATTAAAGTACAGGCAAATTTTGAGGCTTTGATCATCCCCATAGAATCCCCAGATATTTTTCCCCTTGCAGGCATATTCGATCTTCCATTCAAAATCGGAGGTAATTCCCCGCATAGGACGGATTTTTTCTTTTGTAATCAAATTCAGAGCGGCTGCTTTTTCCTGCATGAAATGGATGGCATGGCGGTATTCCGGGGGCAGGGAATCCAGGGCGTCCCGGGTGGAAGGAATGCCGCCTGCATTGGAAAAATCCAGCCGCAGGTAATTCATTTTTTTATACTTGCTTTCTGCCGCCTGACAAAGGACGGAAAGGCCCTCCATGGCCTGGGGATGATCCGCCAGGCGGATATGTACCCTGTTATCCCTTTCTTCTATTTGCACACCGAGGCTTTTCAGCTTTTCATATCGTGCTGGATGATGCTGTGGACCATGTAATTTCTCCATTTTTCGCAGGATCTGACGATATGAATCAGGAAGCAGGGAAAGCTGGAAGGGGGTGCATTCCTCCTGCAGCGCGGCGCAGCCTGCTTCATACAGAAAAAGCGCATAAAACTGAATGGCCTGCTGAAAGGTATTGCGCAATGTGCTTTCCCGGGCATCGGAAAAGTGATTTTTTTCATTGCGCATGGCATCCAGCCGCTGCTTGTTTTTTGCCAGATAGGCTTCATAGGGCCCGGAGAAAACCAGGTAATCCTCCGGATTTTCCAGCATGCCCTGGTACAGAGCGCGGAACCAATCGTATAATTGCCTTTGCCCTTCTCTGCCAGAAAGTATCGAGGGCCGGAACGGGGCGATCATGGCAAGGCAATGCCGGATGGAACGATGGACAAGGGTGGGCATAGAAAACGCCTCCTGAAAAGGGATGCCATGATTATAGCATTTTATCCATGCCTCCGTCAAAGCAGGGCAGGAGAATTTACAATATCATAAAAAAGGATGCAATCAGATCAAAAATATGTTAGAATAGGAAAGAAAGGGGCGAAAGTATGGGCAGGGGAAGGATGAAGGCTGGGGTTGCTGCCCTGAAAGAAGAATTTCTTTCATTGCTGTTTCCCCGGGGCGCCAATTGCCTGTGCTGCGGGGATCCGAGGCGGGCCGCAAAAGAGGATTGCCTGTGCGCAAAATGCCGTGCCGCCATTTCCGGCCTGCGCATTCCGCCCCAGGCCTGCAATCGCTGCCTTTCCCCGGTGAAGCAGGGCGAAAAATGTGGCTTTTGCTCCTCCCGGGTGATGAATTATATCGATCGGGTATATGCTCCCTGGCGATATGCAGGGGAGGTGCGTTCCCTGATTCATGCCTTCAAATTCAATGCCTGTGATGAGGCGCTGCCCATCCTGGCGGAATATATGGCGGATGCGGTGCAGAGCCGGGATTTTGATTGTATTGTGCCGGTGCCGCTGCACCCAAGGCGTTTTCGGTTCCGGGGCGTCAATCAGGCGCTGCTTCTGGCACAGGCCCTGTCCCTGCGGCTGAATATTCCCGTCCGCCAGCTGCTGCAGCGGGATCGGTATCAAAGGCCCCAGAGCCGCCTGAGCCCGGAAGAGAGGCAGTTTAATGTGGCCGGCGCTTTTTCCTGCAGGGAGGATGCGGGAAAACTAAGAATCCTATTGCTGGATGACGTGCGTACCAGTGGCAATACCGCCCATTTCTGCGCCCGGGCACTGAGGGAGGCAGGGGCAGAGAGCGTATGCCTTTGCACCGCTGCGGTGGTGTACAGGAGATCAAAACAAAAAATATAATGCAGGAGACGCCTGCATCGGATACTCAGAAAGGAATTATCATGCGTTTTACTTTTTGCCCGCTGTTCAGCGGATCCAGCGGGAATGCCATTTTTGTGGGGGCGGGGGATACCCGCATCCTGATTGACGCCGGTATGCCGGGGCGAAGCATTGAAAATGCACTGAAGGAAATCGGCATTCTGCCCGAAACCCTTGCCGGCATTGTGGTTACCCATGAGCATAGCGATCATGTGAAGGGCGTGGGGATTTTGAGCCGGAAATATCATATTCCGGTTTACGCCAATGAACGCACCTGGAATGCCATGGCCCGGTCGGTGGGGGAGATGGCCCCCAGGAACCGGCGGATTTTTGAAACGGATTCGGATTTCTATATCGGGGATCTGGCGGTGCAATCCTTTTCCATTCCCCATGATGCCGCCGATCCTGTGGGATACCGGGTATATCACGGCGGGCGCAGCATCGCCACCGCCACCGATATGGGCTACATGCAGAAAAAAGTGCTGAAAACCCTATCCGGGGTAGATGTGCTGCTGCTGGAAAGCAATCATGATCCCGATCTGCTGATGCAAAATCCCCATTATTCTTTATATCTGAAGCAACGGATTTTAAGCAACCACGGCCACCTTTCCAATGAGGCCAGCGCCGACGCCCTGGTGCAGCTTTATGAAACCGGGGTGCGGCAGGTATTGCTGGGGCATCTCAGCGGAGAAAACAACACCCCGGAGCTGGCATTATGCACCGCGATGGACAGGCTCTGCCGTGAGGGCATCGCGGTCAATGAGGATATTTATCTGGATCTTGCCTGGCGGGACCGGGTGAGCAAGAAATTTGAAATTGAATAAAGGAGCATGACGATGAAGCTGCATATTCTGGGCTGCTGCGGCGGCTGGCCCTGGCCGGGGGGCGCATCTTCCGGATATCTGGTGGAAAAGGATGATACGCTGATTCTGATGGATTGCGGCTCCGGCGTGATGTCCCGGCTGGTGGGCATATGCGATCCTAAGGATCTTTCTGCGGTGGTGCTTTCCCATCTGCATTATGATCATGCCTGCGATCTTACGGTAATGCGCTATTATCTGGAAAAGGTTGGGGTGACGCTGCCCGTTTATGTACCGGCGGAGGATCAGTCCCCCATGCGTGCGCTGCTTGCGCCCCCGGCCTTTGATGTGCGCCCCTACCCGGAAAAACTGACCATCGGTGAATTGGAGATCAGCAATCTGCCGGTTCGCCATCCGGTGCCCTGTCGCGCCCTTCGGATCACGGACGGGGAAAAAACGCTGGTTTTCACCGGGGATACCAATGATTGCCCCGGCCTTGCTGAATTTGCCAGGGATGCCGATGTGCTGCTGGCGGATGCCGCCTTTACGGAGGCGGAATGGCATGATCAACTGCCTCATATGAGTGCCGCCGGGGCGGCCCGGCTCGCCAGGGCTGCCGGGGCAAAAAAGCTGTATCTTACCCATCTTTCCCACAGCCATGCCCCGGAAACATTGCAGCAGGAGGCCGCTGTCATCTATCCTGGTGCACAGGCAGTGCATCACGGGCTGGTGATTGAACTGTGAGCATCCGCCCCTTCCATCATCAGCGCCCGCTGGTGGCCGCTGCGTTGGCTTTCGGTGCGGGGATATGGGCAGGGGTGCGGTTTTTCTATGTGCCCTGGCTGTTTGGTGCAGGGATAATTCTTTCCCTGATAATGGCCTGTCTTCTGCACAGGATCGGCCGCAGATGGATTCTCGGGGGCATGATGTCCTTTCTGTTTCTTGGTATGCTGCTTTCCGGCATTGCATCCCATCCCGTTCTGCCGCCGCAAGGAAATTATCAGGTGGAAGGAATTGTGGTCGAGGATGTGATTCTCCGGGAGGATGGCACGGCTGCCGGGTATCTGGAAAGCGTCACTTTCACAGCTGATGGGGCAAGCTATACGCTGCCCAAGGTATATTGGACATATTATTACGAGGAAGATCAACCTTTTCTGCCAGGAGACGGGGAAAAAGTGCGCTTTCATGCTTCTCTTTATCATCCTCGCGGGCAGACCAATCCGTACGGCTTTGATTTCCGGATGTTCCTTTTGCAAAAGGGGGCTGCCGCCGGGGTATCCGGGGCCCGGGATGCAGAAATCATCGCCGTATCCAGCCGGGGCCTTTCCTCCCTTCTTTACCGGATACGGGGATTTCTTTCCGCTAAGGTACAGGATGTTTTCGGCGAGGGCAGCGCCTTGCCGGGGGCCCTTTTGCTGGGCAACAGGGAGCATTTGCCCCAGGATGTGCAGGATAGCTTTTCTTCTGCCGGGGTAGCTCATATCCTTGCGGTATCCGGGCTGCATGTGGGTTTGCTGGCCGGTGCGCTGCAGATGCTGCTGCGAAAGTGGCTGTCTCCCAGGGGTAGATTATGGGTGCTTTCTCTGTTTCTTTTGCTGTATTGTGCGCTGCTGAATTTTTCTGCGCCGGTGGTGCGGGCCTCTGTTTTGCTGGTGCTGGCTGGAATGCGCAGGGTGGCCCGGAGGTCATTGGATCGGCTGACCACTTTATCGGCGGCGTTTCTGCTGATTTTATTGTTCAGGCCGCTGGATTTGTTTTCTGCCAGCTTTCAGCTATCCTTCGGGGCAGTATTGGGCATCGCAATGCTGGGGCCCGTATTGGAAAAGCTTCTTTCCTGCCTGCATTTTCGTTTCCTTCGGAAGGGGGCCGGCATTACCATTTCTGCCACTACCGGATCCATCCTGCCAACAATCCAGATTTTTCACCGTTTTTCATTGGTGGGCCTGGTAATCAATCCTGTTGTATGCTGGATCTTCGGGCTGCTTCTGCCGGCTTATGCCCTGGTGCTGCTGATTGGGTGTATTTATCTTCCTCTGGGGCAAGGGCTGGCCGTACCCGTCAACTGGGCAGCCGGCTGGATTTCCAGGGCCATTCAATGGGTGGGGAATCTGCCCTTTGCGTCTTTGGATATGCCCTCCCTTCCCTGGTATGTAATTATTTCCCTGGTCTTTTCCATTGTGCTTTGCACCCGGTATGTGGTACTGCCCTGTAAGAAGCGTGTTATTCTTGCTGTGACGGCGCTGATGGTTTCCATTGGCACATGGCAGGGTACCATCTGCCGGGATGTGCAGTATCTGCAACTGGAAATGGGCCAGGGGGATGCCGCCCTGATTCTGGACGGCAGGGAAACCATTCTGATCGATACCGGCGATTACGGGGGCGATGTGGTATCCTATCTGAAAGCAACCGGCAGGCAGGCCGATCGTGTGATCATCACCCATCTGCACACCGATCATTTTCTGGGGATGAATGAACTGCTGGAGGCAGAGATGAAAATCGGGGAAGTGATTCTGCCGGAAGCCGCCTTTGATCAGGCCGTCGGATGGGAGGCTGCCGCCTTCAGAGAAAGCCTGGAGAAAAGGAATATCCCCATCCGTTTCTGGGCAGCCGGGGATCAGATGGCAACCGGGCGGGTAAGGATTGAGGCCACCTGGCCCATTTCCGGCGCTATCCGCACTGCGCAGGATGCCAATCGCTATCCCCTTACCCTGATCTGTGATCTGGACGGGGTGAAATTATTCTCTGCCAGCGATATTGCGGGGGAATTTGAAGGCTATGCCGCCCGGGATGCGGATTTGCTGAAAGTATCCCATCACGGAAGTAAGGGAAGCACCGGGGCGGAATTTCTTTCCCTGGTATCCCCTTCGGCAGCCATCATTACTGCCAGACCCGGCAGCAAATCCATGCCCCATCACGATACCCTTTCCCGGCTTGAAAATGCAGCCGTTTCGGTTTACAATACGGGGGATTGGGGCGCAATTCACATCCGCATCCGGGATGGGCAGGCTATCCTTACGCCCTATCTTTCCAAAGGGGTTGAACCATGAAGCATACTGAGTTTTTTACGGCGCTGAAAAAAGGCGATATTGCCCGGTGCTATCTTTTCGAAGGGGAAGAGGAATTCACCAAGCGGGCTGCCCTGCAGGCCATCCGGGAGAAGGTGGCCGGGGGGGATTTTGCCGCCATGAATGATACCAGGCTCATCGATCCCGCCCCCGATGCACTGATTGCTGCGGCGGAAACGCTGCCTTTCCTCAGTGACAGGCGTTTTATTGAAATTCGGGAATGCGCCATGCTGCAAAACGGCAAGGCCAAGGAATATGATGAGGATAACGCCGTTAAGCAATTGGAAAGCTATCTGCCCCAGCTGCCGGAGACGGCATGCCTGGTATTTTATGCCCGGGGAAAGGCAGACGGAAGAAAGAAATTTTATCAGCTTTTGAAGAAAAAAGCCGTGATCGTTTCCTTTGATCCTCTGGAGGATCAGGAACTGGCCCAGTGGATCGCCAAATCCCTTGGCAGGGAGGGAAAAAAGATCAGTCTTTCCGCATGCCAGCGGCTGTGGTTTTCCGCCGGCAGGGATCTGACGCTGCTGAATAATGAGATCGGTAAGCTGATTGCCTATGCAGGGGAAAAAGAAGAAATCACCGAAGCGGATATTGACGCTATCTGCATCAAATCCACAGAATATAAAGTATATGATATGGCGGATGCCCTGCTTTCCGGGAAAGGGGCCCGGGCAATGGCCATGCTCAGCGCCCTGCTCAGGGATGGGGAAGAAAGGCTGATGCTGCTTTCTTTGCTGGGCCGGCAATGCCGGCAGCTCAGGGATGCCAAGGCCTTATCCGGTGTGGGTGCCCAGCCTGGGGAGATCGCCGGAAAGATCGGTATTCCGCCCTTTGCGGTGCGTAAAACGCTGGATCTGGCCAGGGGATATACCCTGGGCCAGCTGAATAGGATGGCCCGGCTGTGCCTGGATACAGAATATCAGGTAAAGAGCGGGCAGCTGATGGACGCCGGGGCGCTGGAGCATGTGATGCTCAGCATTCTGGCCCTGAAAGAAGGAAGGAAATGAATCGGATGAAGGATATGCTGCTGACAGCCGGGCTGCAATTGGAAGATCAGATTATTGAAAAGCTGAATCAATATCATGGCATGCTGCTGGATTGGAATACCCGGATGGATCTGACCAGCGTATCGGAAAAGGATATGGCCGCCCGGCATTTCCTGGATTCCCTGCTGCCGCTGACGAAGGAAGGCCTGTTCCCGGAGGGGGCAAGGCTGATTGATGTGGGTACCGGCGCAGGCTTTCCCGGGCTGCCTCTGGCCATTGCCCGGCCGGATATGCAGGTGACGCTGCTGGAGGCCCAGGGCAAGCGCTGCCAGTTTTTATCTGCCGTGTGCCAGGCACTGGCCCTTGAAAATGTCACTGTGATCAATGACCGGGCAGAAGTGCTGGGCAGGGATGAGAGCCATCGGGAGCAATACGACCGGGCGGCAGCCAGGGCGGTGGCGCCTCTCAATATCCTGTGCGAATACCTGCTTCCCTTTGTGAAGGAAGGGGGCTGCGCCCTGTGCTGGAAAGGCCCTGCGGTGCTGGAGGAAAGGGAGGATGGGGCCGCTGCGGCCCAGGCCCTGGGGGGCGCCCTAGGGGAACTGCTGGAAATGGCATTTCCCGGTATGGATACCCGGCATGTGCTGGCGCGAATTGATAAAACAGAAAAAACCCTTCCCCAATATCCCCGGAAAAACGGCATTCCTGCCAAGCGTCCGCTGAAAGCGGCGAAAAAATGACAGCGGATTTTGCGGTTTCTGAAAATTTATGTGGAACGGTTCTTCCTCCTCCTGCCTGAAAAATGGCAGGAGGATTGATTTTTATATAGAAAGTAAAAAGCAAGAGCGCGGCGATCATCCCGGCAGCCAGGGGGAGGGTGCGCCAGGATGAAAGCCGCGCTCGATTGATTGGATGGATGCGAAGGAGGATGGTTGTGAGCGTTGTACATGATGGGCAGGAATGCCATGGCCGCCAGGCCTGCTGGCTGCCGCTGGATGAAATATTCCCCAATCCCCGGCAGCCCAGAAAAGAATTCAATGATTATGCCCTGATGGAACTGGCCTCCTCCATCCGGCAGTACGGCTTATTGCAGCCCATCAGCGTTCGTGCGGTAGAAAAGGGCTATGAAATTGTGATGGGGGAGCGCAGATACCGGGCCTGCCGGATGCTGGGCTTCACCCATATGGATGCATTCATTCTCCCCGCCCCGGAAGGGGAAAGCGAAATACTGGCGGTGATCGAAAACATCCAAAGGGAGAATCTGCATTATTTTGAGGAAGCAGAGGCATATCAGCGCCTGCTTCAGCAGGGCATGAATCAGGATGTCCTGGCAAGGCGGCTGGGAAAGAGCGCATCGGCGGTGGCCAATAAGCTGCGATTGTTGAAGCTGGATGAAGAATTGCGGCATTTCATATTTGAACAGGGGCTCAGTGAAAGGCATGCCAGGGCGCTGCTTTCCCTGCCGGATGCCGGCGGGCGGCAGCGTATTGCCCGCCAAGCTGCCCAGCAGCATCTGACAGTAAAGGAAACGGAAAATCTGGTGCAGCGGGCACAGAAACGATTGCCCGTTCCGCCGCCCTCCAGAAAAGTGATCAATGTGGTCAGGGATCACAGGCTGTATCTCAATGCCATCAAAAGCGTGATTGCCCAGATGAAGGAAACGGGCATGGAAGCGCGGATGAAGATGAATGAGAATGAGCATTTTACCGATGTGCACATTCTGATTCCCAAAACTGCCCAGGCAAGGGGAAGGCTGAAGGGGGAGAGGGATGAAGCGGCCTTTTTCGATCTTTTTTAGTATAATTCACGTTTCGTTCAAATTTTGTACACATCCTGCCGATATACTCAGATTGTAGGCAGCAATGCTTACCCTCTCTCTCCCCTTCTTATGGGCAGGCCTGCATGCAGCGATGGATGCAGGCCTGTCTTTTTGTTTTTCTTGCAGAAATGAGGGGAGGCTGATATAATGAAAATATCAGAAAATGAAATAAACAGGAGGAAAAAATATGCCCATTATTTCGCTGCCCCATAATCCCACCCTGCAGGGCATGGCACGCACCCATCTGGATGTGATTTATTCCACTGCCACTGGTACACCTCTGAAGGCAGTGCTGTTCACCCCCTGGAATGATGCGATCAAAAATCGCCCGGCCATCGTATTTGTGCAGGGCAGCGGATGGACCTGCCCCGATCTCAATTATGAAATTCCCCAGTTGGCGGAGCTGGCAAGGGCGGGCTATGTAGTATTGACGGTAACTCATCGCAGCCGCCTGGACGGCCATCCCTTCCCTGCTTTTTTGCAGGATGTGAAGTGCGCCATCCGTTTCCTGCGGGCGAATGCGGAAAAGTATGGCGTCGATCCTGAACGTATCGGTATCTACGGCACTTCTTCCGGCGGAAATACCGCCATGCTGGTGGCGCTGACGGGGGATGATCCACGGTATAAGACGGAAGAATACAGTGAATACAGCGATTCCGTTCAGTGCATGGTGCAGTGCTTTGGCCCTTCCTGGCTGGAGAAGATGGGGATTACCCCCAATCTGAGGGCGGATATGGTAAAGCAGATGACTGGGGACGCCGATCCCTGGCAGGTCATGCATGATATGAGCCCTTGCTGCATTATTGAAAAGGATAAGCAGTATCCTCCCATGCTGCTGGCCCATGGGGATAAGGATGAACTGGTGCCCTTTGAACAGTGCCAGCTGATGTATGACGCCATGCAGGCCATCGGCCAGGAGCCTTGTATGATCCGGGTGGAAGGCGCGCCTCACGAGGGCAGCTTCTGGAGCGGGGAGCTGATCCGCTGCATCAAGGCGTTCCTGGACGCCCATCTTTTGTGGTGACAGATGATGAAAGAATTACGGGTGGCTTTGGAAAGGTATATCCCCTGGAATGAGCAGGAGGATAGGGACCGGCAGGTGATGCTTTCCTGCCTGGATATGCCGGATATTCTGGATAGGAAAAATCTGATTCTGCATTTTACGGCCTCTGCCTGGGTTACCAATGCCGGCCGGGATAAAGTGCTGATGGCCTACCACCGGATTTATGATTCCTGGGCCTGGACGGGAGGCCATGCGGATGGGGAGGCGGATCTGCTCTCTGTGGCCCTGCGAGAGGCCAATGAGGAAACGGGGGTGCATGCCCGGCCCCTTTCCGATGATATCTTCTCCCTGGAAATCCTTACCGTGGACGGCCATGAAAAGAGAGGCCAGTATGTGCCATCCCATTTGCATCTTAATGTGACCTATCTTCTGGAAGCGGATGAAAAAGAAAAAATCCGCATGAAAGCGGATGAGAATGCGGGGGTGCAGTGGTTTTCATTGGATGACGCCCTGGAAAAATGTACAGAACCCTGGATGATCCGGTGGATTTACGCCAAGCTGAATGAAAAATTACGGGCCTTCGGCAGGTGAACAGAATACCAGATCCCGGATATTCAGAAACTTCTTTTCTCCGATCCCCGGTACATCCATCAGTTCTTCAATGAAGTGAAAGCGGCCGTTTTCCTTTCTGAAATTCAGAATGGCTTCTGCCAGCACCGGCCCTACGCCGGGCAGCGTTTCCAGCTCCGTCCGGGTAGCCAGGTTGAGATCCAGCTTTCCCATAGGGGAAGATACGGGCAGGGGCGTGGATTGCATGGATTTTGGAAGCGGGATGGAGGGCCGGATCTGATCCAGACCGGATACAGCCGCAAGGCACAGCAATATCCCGCCCATCAAACCCATTATAAACATAAGAATCAGGCGCGCCGCACCCCAGCGACGCGCCTTTTGATTGTTCAGATCGTTATTCCTCATAAGCCATCATCCTGGCTGGTATCATCAGCATTTCACCTTTTCTTTGGTATTTATGGGAGAAAAAGATGATTCCGCGGGAATTTCGATTGGATTTGACAGGGAAAGAATTCGTCAGCGTTCCGTATAGGGGCGCCAATCCTTGACAGGGATCAGATCCATGGCTTCGGGATATACATTCTTTTTGCGCAACTGGAAGCCAAGATCGTAATGCAGGGTGCGGCTGCCGCTGGGCACCAGGATATCTTCCACGGTGAGGGTGGTATCCTTTTCTTCCGGCAGAATGCTGGCCACCAGGGGGAACTGCTCCTGATGCTTGGTGGCCTTCAGTTCCTTGTGCATGGTTACCTTCATTTCATAGGCACCGGGATAGAGGCCGGAAAGGCTATAGAAGCCGTATTCATTGGTCTGGGTGCTGGCGATCAGCTGGCCGTGCTGATACAATTCAATCTGGATGCCGGGCATGGGAGATTCGCCGATATCCTGCATACCATTTCCGTTTGCATCCAGCCAGGCATAATCGCCGATGCCGCCCATGGCGCCCACGCCGATATCCAGCCCGGAAAGATCATCCCCCATGGGGACATCGATGGGCAGCATCTGGATGGCGCCGTCCACCTGGCTGTAAATCATGCTGGCCTTGTCGGCAAGATCCTGCTCTCTGGCAAAAAGATAGCCATCGGGCAGCTCTGCGCTCAGGGAATAAGTGCCGGAAAGCAAACCGCCGAAGGTGAAATTGCCTTCTTCATCGCTGGCAGTGGTTCCCACAACGGTTCCCTGTTCATCCAGCAGGGAAATGGCGATGCCTTCAATACCGTTCATGGTGCCGTCCAGGCTCCAGAACTGGCCGGAAACGGAGGCATAGCGCAGCATGGGCAGGGAAATGGGCTGCATATAGGCCCCGTCCTCAATGGTGAGGGGAATCGTCCACAGGGAAGATGCAGGGGCAGCTTGCCCCACCAGGATTTCATTGTTTTCCAGATGCATCTGCAGGGTGTATTCACCGGGAACCAATTGCTCCATGGTGAAGGTGCCGTCGGGCTCCGTCATCAGCTCGGCAATCATCTTATCCCCGCGCCAGAGGCTGAAATACCTTTCCTCGGCGCCGTAATCCCCTTCATCCATTTTGCCGTTCATATCACCGTCATAATAGATCAGGCCGTGAACAGAAGCGGGCAGAGAAGCATAAATATTGGCGCCCAGGATATCCTGGCCCATTTCAATGGACAGGGCAGCACTGGCATGGGAGGCGGGAGTGGCATCTACAGGGGAGCCCTCACCGTCATTGAATACAAAGCCGGCAGGATCGGTAAGATTAATCTCCAGATTGTAGGTATCAGGCCGCAGGCCGGTGAGGATATACTGGCCATCCTCCCAGGTATCCGTTTCATAGGTGACCCCGAAGGATTGGGAGGTCATGGTCACATGGGCAGGAACAGGAGCAGCGCCCTGATGGAGCACCGTTCCGGACAGGGTGGAGGTGATCACACCGCCCACATTCTGCATCCGGATTTCCGAACCGCTTTCGCTGGTGAAGGGGGCGCTTTCAATTTCCCGGCTTTCGGTGACAGGGGTGGTGAAGGCGCCGTTATCCGGCATGGTATAAAGCAGGGAATAGGTGCCGGGCAATACGCCCTTGATGTAGTAATAGCCGTTCTCATCGGTGATGCCGTAAGAGAATTCAGAGAAGGGGGCGCCGTATTCATCCAGCAGTGTTACGGTTACATTGGGCATGCCGCCTTCATTGGTGAGCAGATCATCATGATTGCGGTTGAGCAGCACATAGCCGTCTACCACGCCTGCCCGGAAGATACCGGCGTTGATGCTTTCCTTGCTTTCACCAGGTACCAGAAGGAAGGATGCGGTTTCGCCGTATTCAGGGGTCTGGGCAATGATGGCGTTATTAACAGGGGAAGCATCATTGTAAGGCGTGGCCACATAAGGATCATTGAGCAGGAAATGCACGGTGAATTCGCCGGGCAGCAGGGGATAGAGGGCATAATTGCCTTGATTATCGGTAACGGCCTGGGCCTGAATCTGGCCGTCTACATCCACTGCCTGTACGGTAAATCCGGAAAGAAGGGCGTAACCATCCTGATACCTGCCCTCGTTATAGGGATCTTCAAAGAGCATGCCGGATACGCTGGCGGCGGGGACAGCGCCCACGGTGAAGACAGTATCCTGTGTTTCAGCGCCCACGGTGATGATGGTTTCTGCCTGAGCAGCAGGCAGGAACGCCTGAATCAAATCGGTGGTGCTGGGGGAGAAAAGCTGGCCCTGGGGCAGGGCGAAGCGCAGGGTGACATCCCCGCTGCGCAGGGTGTTAAAGAGGAGGGGGGCGTCGGAAGAAGTTACGCCTTTGGCAACGGTTTTGCCGTCCTGGATGAGGGTGATTTCCACACCGGGAAGCAGCGCTTCCTGGGCATCCTGGGTGCCGTTGATCAGCAGAGTATCCTGATAGGCAAGTATGCTGAGTTGGGTGGCATCCATTGCGCCCACCTTGCCGGCCTGGAAAGTGGATTCAGCCTGGATATTGACGTTGACGGTGCTTTCCCGGGCGATATCGGTGATTTTGCTGTCGCCGGGGCGGGTAAAAATTTTGCCTTCCGGCAGGGAAAGGGTCAATTGATAATCGCCGGGCTGCAGCTGATTGAAGGAATAATTACCGTTCTGATCGGTGGTGGTTTCCCGGGTGAGCTGAAGGGCGGCGGAACGGAGGATGATTTTTGCGCCTCCCAGGCCGGGTTCGTTTTTATCGCTGCGGCCGTTACCATCCTGATCATACCAGATATTGCCCTGAAGAGAGCCGGTGCGCACCACGCCGATGCCCAGCCCCTGGGAGGATTTGGGGGCGACAGTAAAGGTATCGGTATAGGCCACCTGGCCTTCCGTAGGCTGTACGCAATTGTAGTAGGCATTTACCTTCAGGCCCATGGGCCCGATCATATAGTTTTCGGGGAGGGTAACCCGCAGCCTGTAATTTCCGGCGGAGATATCACGGATGCTGGCTTCGCCGTTTTTATCGGTGGTGGCGGAGGCAATGACGTAGGTTTCGCCGTCATATTCATAGAGCAGTTCTGCCAACACATTGCGGATTTTCGGCTCCGACTGCATACGGCCGCCATTGGCGTTCACATCTTCAAAGGCATAGATGACAACGCCGCTGACGCTCTTGGCACCGCCGATCAGCAGCTCTTTCATCTGCCCGTCTTCTATTGTGAAGAAAGGAGTAACGCTGATATTATCTTTGGCCGGCAGAGCAGCGCTGTCGATACCGTGGATGGTGAAATGATAGGCGCTGGGCAGCTCAATGCTCAGCCGGTATTCCCCGTGCTGGGATACGGCAAAGGCAAACATGCCATCCTTTGCGGTCTCCTGGATGGCCAGCACCTGGATTGTGCCGTCTGCATTTTTCTGCTCCAGAGAAACCTGGGCCTTGGCAAGAGGATATTCATTCTCCTGCATGATGCCGTCAATTTCTCTTTCAGCCCACACCATACCGGTGATCTGGGCCCCTTCTGCCTGGGCACAGCCTGCACAGATTACCATCGCCATTGCTGTAAGCAGCATCAGCAGCCACCATTGCCTTTTCATTGTGCATTATCCTCCGATTGAAACCAGATTTTCACATCAATCATGATAATGCAAAGGAACACGAATGTCAATGAAAAGCGGGGAAAAGGAATGTAAAATCTTGCATTGATCTGATATTTTGCTTCTTTTTTGTACAGGGATTGAAAAATATGGCTATTCCATTATATGATTGAGAAGATATTCCTGATATGGAGGAAAATATATGTCCCTTGAAAAAGTTATTGAGTATCTGGTGCCTTATGGCTATGGGGATAAGGTGCGCACTTTCGATTCATCCAGCGCCACAGTTGCCCTGGCGGCCCAGGCCCTGGGGGTACGGGAAGCCATGATCGCAAAAACCCTTTCTTTTCTCACAAAGGATGGCTGCGTGATTGTGGTGGCGGCAGGAGATGCCCGGGTGAATAATGGAAAATTCAAGGCGCAGTTCGGGGAGAAGGCCCGGATGCTGCCCCATGAACTGGTGGAAGAAATGACCGGCCATCCAGTGGGCGGTGTATGTCCCTTCGGGGTAAAGGGGGAAGTGCCGGTTTATCTGGATATTTCCTTGAAACGATTTGATATCATCTATCCTGCTGCAGGGAATGATCATTCAGCGGTGGAATTGACCTGCGATCAGCTGGAAAGGGCCTCCCAGGCCCGGGGCTGGGTGGATGTATGTAAGGATTGGGTGGAAAATACCGGGGAAATTCAAGAAAAGGATTGAATTTTTGGTCGAATATTGGTACAATAAAATAAATTCACTGAAAGGATGCGTTGATTATGGGAAAATTTGTTATCCGGGAAAAGAACGATAAATTCAGCTTCCGCCTCAAGGCCGGCAACGGCGAAGTGATTGCCGCTTCTCAGCAGTATAAGAGCCTGCAGACCTGCAAGGCCGGCATTGCCTCTGTGGCTGCCAATGCCCCCATCGCCAATCTGGAAAACCAGACCGAAGAAGGCTATCAGGTGCTCAAGCATCCCAAATTCGAGGTATATCAGGATAATGCCGGTGAATACCGCTTCCGCCTGAAGGCCAAGAACGGCCAGAATATCTGCGCTTCCGAAGGCTACACCGCTCTCAAGAGCTGCCTCAATGGCGTGGAATCCGTCCGCAAGAATGCCGTTGACGCTGCTGTGGTCATGGAAGAGGAATAAGATGGATATCGAAAAAATTATTGAGCAGATCGTGGAAAAGCTGGCCGGTGATGATCAGCTGATGGAAAAATTCAAGGCTGATCCCGCCAAGACCATCAAAAACGCCCTGAAGCTGGATCTGGATGAAGAGGTGCTGGAAGCCGTGATCAAAGCGGTGAAGGCCAAGATTGATCTGGATGATCTGAAGGATAAGGCCGGTGATCTGCTGGGCGGGCTGAAGGGCCTGTTCGGAAAATAAGAACAAAATAAAGGAAGCCATCCTTTCATTGCGAGAGGATGGCTTTTTTGTGAAATTCATTATTCACTTCCGTCACCTGCTGCCAGCCAGGCCCCGGCGATCATGATGGGCAGGGCCAGCCAGAAAAGATAATCCGGGATTCTTTGAAACAGCAGCAGGGAAAGCAGCGCCCCGATAAAGGGGGCAAAGGCATAACAGGCGCTGGTTTTGGCGGCGCCCAGGGTACGCTGGGCATAGATATAGAAAAAGATGCTCAGCCCATAGGCCACAAAGCCCAGCAGCATCGAAAAAACCATGGGCCAGAGGGCGGGAAGGCTTTCACCGGCGATAAAGGCCACGATCAACGCCCCTGCGCCGGAGCCTAAGCCCTTTACGATGACGATCTCCAGGGGATTTTTTTCCGACAGCCGCCGGGTGCAGTTATTTTCAAAGCCCCAGCAGATACAGGCCCCCAGCACCATCAGCGATCCGGCTGACAGGGAAAAGGATTCCCCCCGTTCGATGGACAGCAGAATGGAGGAAGCGGTAACCAGCCCGATGGCCAGCCACAGCTTTTTGGTGATCTTTTCCCGAAACAGAAGCAGGGCGATCAAACTGGTGGCCACGATCTCAAAATTATTGAGCAGAGATGCGCTGGCGGCGCTGCTTCCCTTGATGCCCAGCATCAACAGAATGGGGGCGGCGATATCCAGCAGGATCATGGCAATGGTGTAGGGCAGATCGGAAGGAGTAAGCGGCGCTTCCGTCCGCTTGATTTTCATCCCCTTCTGAATGCCCTATACGGTGGTCATTCCAATCCCTGCCCCCAGATAGAGCAAGCCGGCCATCATGGAAGGGGCCACTGCATCCTCGCCCATGATCAGCTTGGAAAGAGGGGCATTCAGCGCATACAGGGCGGCAGCCAGGAAGGCATAAAGCAGCGCCCTGCGATAGGCGGATTGCTTAAACATGGCAGGCAAAGGCCACCCAATCGCCTTTATGCTGGATTTCATCGATCACATAACCGGCGGAGAGCAGGGCAGTATTTACATCGCCCTCTGCCTCTGCGATGATGCCGGAGCAGATGAATTTGCCCCCGGACATCAGGTGATTTTTAAGCGGTGCGGCCAGCATGCAGATGACGGGGGCCAGAATATTGGCCACCGCAAAATCAAATCGCTGGGAAAGGCCCTGAAGCAGATCCCCTTCCCGCACGTCGATGGCGTTTTCCAGGCCGTTATGCGCTACATTTTCTTTGGCTACCCGCACCGCGTCGGGATCGATATCCACGGCCACAATGCCCTTGGCCCCCAGCCTCGCCGCAGCGATGGCCAGGATACCGCTGCCGGTGCCTACATCCAGCAGTGTGCCGCCCTGATAATATTTTTCGATCAGGCCAACGCACATGGCGGTGGTTTCATGGGTGCCGGTGCCAAAGGCCATGCCGGGATCGATTTCGATGATCAGATCCCCTTCCTGGGTATCCCAGGGCTCCCAGGTGGGCTTGACCACCATGTGATCCCCCAGGCGGAAGGGCTTGTAATACTGCTTCCAGTTTTCTGCCCAGTCTTCTTCCTTTACCCCCTGCAGGGCAAGGGAAAGATCCCCCATGCCGGGGTTTTTCAGCAGGGATAGCTGCTCCTTTAGAGAGCCGAGGATCTGATTGAGGGTTTCTTCATCAAACCAGGCCTTTACCTGCACGTCTTCTGGCATGGCGTCGATAACGGACTGATCCATCAATTCCCAATTGGCGGTGGGCTTATCGGGATCGGGCAGATCTGCCCGGTCCAGAATCTGGGTGCCGGCGGCGCCCAGACGCATCAGCAGATCCGAAATGATTTCAGAGCCATAGGTGCTGGTGGAAATGGTTACTTCTGTGTATTCCATGGTTTATTCCTCCGTGTGCCCGATCAGGCCCATGATCACCACATCGTGATACTTGCCTTCCCGGAACATTTCTTCTTTTAACAATCCTTCCCGGATAAAGCCGCATTTTTCATAGCAGCGCAGTGCTTTTTCATTGAAAGCGAATACAGTGGCCTTGATCTTATGCAGATTCAGTTCCTCAAAACCGAATTTGCATAAGGTGCGGATGGCGTCGGTGCCGTATCCTTTTCCATGCATTCCTTTTTCGCCGATGAGGATGGCCAGTTCCCCCACCCGGTTTTTCCAGTTGATCTTTACAAAGCCGCATTTGCCGATGAAACGGCGCTCTGCCAGGGTTTCGATGGCGAATTGGTATTCCCCCTGGGTGAAGCTGGTGCTGCTTCCCATGGTGCGGGCTTCATCCTCCACCGTGGAGGGATAGAGAATTGCGCCGCTGGCCCCTCGCATCACTTCATAATCATTGCTATAGGAAAGACAGTACATCAGATCCCCGTTATCGAAGGCCCGAAGCCTTACCAGCTTTCCTTCATACATGGATTGTATCATCCTCTCTGCGCCTGATGGCGCTTTTTTCATAATAATGCCCCTTTTCCTGGTTGTCAATGCTGAAAAAGGAAAGGAAAAAGAAATTATCCAAAAAGTGAAGAATTTTCCGCATATCAGCGTCTTAATATTGATCGATCAAAACCGGCAGGGAGATGTATTATGACAGATCAGGCATTTGAAAGGGCAATTGTGGATCAGATCCAAGCCATGTACAGGGTCTGCTATGCCCAGCTGCGCAGCCATGCAGACCGGGAAGATGCAGTGCAGGAAGCGCTGAAAAAGGCATGGGAAAAGAGAAAATCCTTAAAGGATGACGGGGCGCTGAAGGGATGGCTGCTGCGTATTCTGATCAATGAATGCCATAATATCCAGCGGAAAAACAAGCGCATGGCGCCGTCAGAATATATACCGGCAGGGGCGCTGCCGCCCCCGGACGCCGATTCCACCCTGCATGATCTGATGCTTTCCCTTCCGGAAAAGCTGAGAATAACGGCCGTATTGATTTTTATGGAGGGTATGACCATCGCCCAGGCCGCATCCGTTTTGCGGGTGCCCCAGGGCACGGTCAGTTCCCGGATTCACAAAGCCCGGCATATACTCAAAACCCAGTGGGAGGAGGCGAATCGGGAATGAAAAATGAAATGATGGATGTATCCCGCGCCTTCGGCCGGGCGGATGATGCTTTTGTTGCCTGCGTGGAAAAGACGCTGGTGCAGCTGAAATATCAGGAGGAACAAAAAGTGAAAAAGAAAATCGGATGGGGCGTCATTGCCATCGCCCTTCTGCTGATCCTGGCCATGGCCACGGCCATCGCCCTGACCATTGAATGGAAGCATATCGAAACCGCCATGGATCTGATTGCGAAAAATGATGTATTTATTTATGATTGGAAGCTTCCGGCAAAGCTGCGCCTCATTGCCGATATGCAAGAGGATGGCATGGCGGTTTCCGATGAGGAAATAAAGCGCCTGGAAAGCGATCAGGTACCCGATGCAGAAAAGGAAAAGCTGGCGGATGAGATCATCGCCCGGCATTACGGTGAGGATGAATATCTTTATTATTACACCATGGCGGAAAGGGAATGGGGCATGCCCATTGAATGGACGCTGGAGCAGCGGGCCTGGTTCCATCAGATGGAGCGGGAAAAGGGATTGTACGGGGATTTTTCCTGGATCGATCTGGTGCCGGAGAAAGGGGATATTTCCCGGGAAACGGCAGTAGAAAGGGCGAAAAATGCCGTGATGGAGGCCTGGAATGTGACAGAAACGGAGATGGCGCAGTATAAAGCAGGGGTTTCCTTCTTCATTACGGATGTGTATGATATTCCCCGCTGGCAGGTGGATTTCTATATCCCCCGGGAGGGCACCTGGAGCACAGCCTACACAGTGCTTTTGACCCGGGAAGGGGCGGTAACAGAGGACTGGGAGGATCTTGGGGTGCTCACCCCGGAGAATGCACGGAAAAAGAAGGAAGAAGATGCAAAGAAAGCCCTGGAAATGGATGATTGGCAGAGACGCGGAAAAGAACGGCTTCAGGAGATGGAATCGGTATTTTTCAACCGGAACGGCGGCAAGCATTATCATTTCCTGAATGATTGCCCCCTGGTGGAGGAAAAATTCCTGCCTCTGGAGCCCCTTGCAAAGGATGCAGGCATTTTTCCGCTGTTCACGCCCTGCCCTGTTTGTGTCAATGATGATATCTTCTGGTCGATTGAGGATAAGGTGCGCTATCAGTGCGGCAATTGGCCCCTGCCGGAGGAGGATTGGATTTCACCGGACAGGGCGGTGGAGATGGCAAGGAAAGCGCTGGTCGATCAGGGCTACGATCTATCATCCTTGTATCCCTCGGTTTATACCCATGATCTGGAGGGAAGGGCCGTCTATTCCATTTTCTTTGATGCTGTGATAACGGATATGCATGATGGCTCCGTGATGATTGATCCCATCTATTCTGTGATGCTGGATGCAAAAACGGAAGAAATCCTCCGGGCGGAGCTGAATGAAAGCAACGGATAAAAAAACGGGCTGCCTGGAAAACGGCAGCCCATATATTTTGTATTTTATTCTGCCAGCAGCTTCTGCAGCGTTTTGCGGATGGCGCCCGGGCCGGCAAGCATTTCATTGAGGTAGCCGGTCACGATGGGGGCCAGGCCCGCTTCGTTCAGATCCAGAGCGAAGATATCCTTTCGGGAAAGAACGGGGATCAGCTGAGATTCGGTCACCTTTTCCCCCATTTTCAGGAAAGAAAGGATACCCTGCATTTCGGCAAGCAGCGGATCGGGGCTGGGGGCGAAGGCATTGCCGTTATCATCGATGGCCATCAGATACCGGATCCATGCGGCCAGCACGAAGGGAATACACTTGAGGTCATGGATATTCAGCGTTTCGCTGGCCTGATAGGCCTTCAGCGTTTCGCCGAAACGGATGGGCAGCTTCTGGGAGGTATCGGTGGCGATGCGCTGGGGGGTATCGGGCATGAAGGGATTGGGGAAGCGCTTTTCCAGCACTTCGCTGGCAAACCGGGCGGGGGAGAGGATGCCGGGATCCACTACCACAGGCATGGCCTCCTGATAGGCGATGCGGTGCACCAGCTTGTTCAGATCTTCATCCTGCATTTCCTTGCTGATGCTGGTGTGGGACAGCAGGCAGCCCAGGATGGCAAGAGCGGTATGCAGAGGATTCAGACAGGTGCATACCTTCATTTTTTCGGCCTTATCCACCGTTTCCCGATCGGTGAAATAGATACCCGCCTTTTCCAGGGGCAGCCGGCCGGCGGGAAAGATATTTTCGATGACCAGATATTCCGTTTCCTCGGCGTTTACGTAAGCGGCGGTATAGGTATTCCGGCCGGTGATGATGGGGGCGGCGTCCTCAAAGCCACTGTCCTTGAGCATCTGGGCTACCTTTTCATCGGGCCGGGGGGTGATTTTATCGATCATGCTGATGGGGAAGGAAACCTGGCCGCCGGTGAGATAATCAATGAAGCTCTGCTCCACAAAGCCCCTTTCCAGCCATGCCTTGGCGATGAAAAGCACGGCGTCCTTCAGCTTATCGCCGTTGTGGCTGCAGTTATCCATGCTGACCAGGGCGATGGGGGCGGCATTTTTTTGGAACCGGGCAAAGAGGCCGGCAGTTAGCTTGCCCATGGTGGTTTTTGCCTGGGCAGGAGGGGCGAAAATTTCCCCCTGGATGAAGGGCAAGGCCTCGCCCTGGGCATTCTTTACCGCATAGCCCTTTTCTGTAATGGTAAAGGATACCATCTGCAGGGAGGGGGCGGAAAGCACCTCCATCAGCCGTTCATCATGGGCGGGATTCTTGCCGTCGCAGCGAAGGGCCTGGGCTACGGATGCGATTACTTTCTTATCTACGCTGCCATCGGCTTTCAGCACGCACAGCAGGGAAAGATTATCAAAGGGAGCATAGGACTGATCGATAATATCTCCATCGAAGCATTCGGCAACAATGACGCCCCGGTCGGCAATGCCCTGATCCAGCAGCGTCTGCAGTGCAGCGGCAGGGAAGGCACGGAACAGATTGCCGGCGCCCAGATGCAGCCACGCAGGCTGAGCGACGGTTTTTGCAGCGATGGCATGCACATCAAAAGAGGGCAGGGAATAACCGGCATTCAGCCAGCATTGCTTTTGTTGCAGGGCGGAAAGATTCAGTTTCATGGGAATATATGCCTCCTTTATTGCTGCAGAGATTGATTCACTCTTTCCATTATACACGATTTTGCCCGCCTGTACAAGCAGGTTGGATTCGATTAAGCGAGAAAAAGAAAGAAATTATTTAAAATAAAAAAATCGAAAAAGATATAAATAATGGTTGACAAATTGCCAGAAAGGTTGTATTATAAAAGCGAAGATAAGAGAATGAAGGAAAAAATCAACAAAAATTATTTCATGCCCTGTCGCCCGCCCGCTCTGAATGAGAGGAGGAGATTCCCATGAACAACATGGATTTGGCTGAACCGCCACGGATGGATTCCCCGGCGTATTTTGGTGTTTCTTTTCAGTAATCAGGGCGGCGCGCGTACCTTCCCTTGGCAGCGGCAAGCCGATCAACGGGAAAAAGCATGTAATATAAATGGCAAATCGCCATGAAGATAGAAGCCCCGGTGATAATAAGGCTTCTTCAATCAAAGACAACCGACCGGAAAAGAGGAGTGGATTCCCATGGGCTGAAAGGATGGCTCATCAAGTTCAGATCTTTCCAAGTGAAACCCGGAAATGAAAACTGATCTTAGAAACCGATATCATTTTCTTTCCGCATTCTGCTGCATCAAAGACGGATTTCTGAAAAATAATCAGCGGAAAGAAATATGAAAGGAAGCCGAGCTTATTTTCTCAGCAAAAAAACGCATTGTATCCTCTTTATTCCCAAATTCCTGCCGGAAGCCCGGATCAGCCTGCAGTGAGGCAAAATAGACCGTGAAGACATTGAAACCGTGTCATTTGAATGAATTTCAAGCAGCGTCATGAGGCAGAAGGAAATTCCGGCTGAGGAATGAATCGTCCAGCTGTGAATAACGGAATACAGCGGATGAACGAAAAAGGAATTTTACAAACCAGGTGATATTGCAATAGTTTCTTCAACAATAAATGATTTACCAGTTGGATCAGCAAGAAAAACGCCTGAAACAGAATAGACCGTAAAGGATACTGATCCTTCTTTTCTCTGCTGATGTGAACGATCAATTTTACAGGGATGGGCAGCAATGCTTATCCCTGTTTTTGCGAATCCAGCACTTTGATTTCAAGGCATGAGGATCCATTGCAAAAGGAAAGACTGAGGCAAAAAATGGTCAAAATGAGATGAGAATTATGAAAAGTGGCAAATATAATGCGAAAATATCCGGCTTTTTGCCGTGAAAATTAATTCCGGGCTTGCATCGGAAGCCAAAATACATTATACTATAAAATGAGCCAAGGAATGCAATCCAGCATTCCGGGCCAGGACCGACTAAGGAGGTTCGTAAAAAATGGAATGCAAAATCAAAAATGACATTGGCACGATCTATATTTCTGAGGATGTGCTGCTCAAGGTGATCGGCTTTGCTGCGCTGGAATGCTACGGCATTGTGGCCATGTCTTCCAAACGGGCCAAGGACGGCCTGGTGGAATGGCTGGGTCGTGAAAACCTGAGCAAGGGCGTTCAGGTTCGCCTGGTGGATGATCAACTGGATGTGGATCTGTTCATCGTGGTGGAATACGGCATCTCTGTGGCGGAGGTCTGCAAGAGGATTGTGGAAGTGGTCCGCTACAAGCTGGAAAGCATGACGGGGGTCAAGGTGCGCTCCGTCAATATTTCGGTGGAAGGCATCCGTGTATAATCCATGCGGAATCATCTTACCACTGTGAACGGAGGGAAAACCCTTGATTCAGGTACAAGCGATTGATGGGCTGCTGCTGCGTGAAATGGTATTGGCAGGGGCGGCATTACTGGAAAGAAACCGTGAAGCGGTAGACGCTTTGAATGTATTCCCCGTGCCTGATGGTGATACCGGCACCAATATGTCCCTGACCATGGGCAGCGCAACCCGCGAACTGACCCAGAAGGAGTTTGCCCGCGCCGATCAGGCCGCCGAGGCCCTGGCCAAGGGTGCACTGCGCGGTGCCCGTGGCAATTCCGGCGTTATCACCAGCCAGCTGTACCGCGGCTTTGCCCGTGCGCTGGAAGGACTGGAAACCATCTCTCCCATGGATTTTGCCCGCGCCCTCAAATCCGGCGCAGATACCGCCTACAAGGCCGTGATGAAGCCCAAGGAGGGCACCATCCTGACCGTGGCCCGTGTGATTGCTGAAGATGCCATGAAGCAGGCCCAGGCTGCGCCCGATGATTATGAAGGCCTTTTCAATGTGATTCTCACCACCGGTGAAAGCATCCTCAAGCGCACCACGGAAATGCTGCCTGTGCTCAAGCAGGCGGGCGTGGTGGATGCCGGCGGCCGGGGCCTCTTGCTGCTCTATCAGGGCTATGCTGCTGTGCTCCGTGGCGAAACCATTGATGCCCTTCCTGATTCTGTGGAAGCGGGGGCGGAAGTGGAATTTGTGGATGATCATGATTCCCTGGAAGAGATCACCTTTGCCTACTGCACTGAATTTTTGATCCAGCATCTGAAGGCCGGCGTCAATGATAACGACGTGGATGCTTTCCGCCGCCGCCTCAACCGCATCGGCGATTGCGTGCTGGTGGTGGGCGATCTGGAACTGGTGAAGGTGCACGTGCATACCAATGATCCCGGCAAGGCCCTGCAGTACGGCCTGGAACTGGGTGAGCTGGTGAATCTGAAGATCGAGAACATGGTGGAGCAGCGCCGTGAAAACCTGCGCAAGAAGGAAGAAATGGCCAAGAATGATCCGCCCAAGCCCTACGGCATGGTCAGCGTATCCCTTGGCGAAGGTTTCTCCCATATCCTGCGTGATCTGCAGGTGGATGCCGTGGTAGAAGGCGGCCAGACCATGAATCCCTCCATTGAGGATCTGGCCAAGGCTATCGAATCCGTTAATGCAGAAACCATTTTTGTCTTCCCCAATAACGGCAATATCATCCTGGCTGCCCAGCAGGCTGCCGAAATCTGCGATGATAAGAATGTGCAGGTTATCCCCACCAAGAATGTGGCCATGGGGATTGCCGCTGCGGTGGCCTTCCAGCCCGATCTTTCTGCGGAAGAGAATGCCAGCCGTATGCTGGAAGCGGCCCAGCGGGTGCGCACCGGCACCATCACCTATGCCGTACGGGATAGCGAATTCGAAAATATGCACATTACCGAAGGGGATATCATCGGCCTGCATAACGGCGCTGTAACCGTAAAATCGGATAATACCCGGGATGTGGCCCTTGCCCTGATGAAGGATATCGTTACCGAGGATGACGGCCTGATCACCGTGTATTATGGCGCCGATACCAAGGAAGAGGATGCCAATGCCCTGGCCGCCGAGATCGAAGAAATTTATTCCGACTGCGATGTGGAAGTGCATTCCGGCGGCCAGCCCCTCTATTACTATCTGATTTCTGTGGAATAATTTCCGGGGTGCAGATTGTAAATCAAAAAAATATCCAGGCACGGCGGTTGCATCTGCTGTGCCTGTTTTTATTAAGAAGTAAAGTAAGTAAAGGGCGCTTGCAATGGAATTGAATGAAAAATTACAAATGCTCAGAAAACAAAAGGGAATGACCCAGGAGGAACTGGCCGGGAGGCTGTATGTATCCCGCACAGCTGTTTCTAAATGGGAATCGGGCCGTGGCATGCCCAATCTGGATTCTCTGAAAGCCCTGTCAGGATTTTTTGCTGTATCGCTGGATGATCTTCTGTCCGGGGATGAATTGTTTGCAATCGCTGAAAAGGATCATCGGGAAAAAGAAGGCCGCACCCTGGATTGGATGATCGGCTTCATGGATGGCGGCATGCTGCTGATGCTGTTTCTTCCCTTTTTCGGGGAAAAAATGGAGGATTCCGTCCGGGCAGTTTCTCTTTTTCAGCTAACACTGGCTCTTCCCTGCATCAAGGGTTTGTGCCTGGCCGGGGTGATCGCTGCAGCACTGCTGGGCATAATGCGTATCATTCTTGCAAAGAAAGAATGGAACTGGTGGGGAAGAAACAGAAATATTCTGTCTGTCGGTTTCGGTACGGTCCTGGTTTTGCTGTTTATCCTGATCCGCCAGCCCTATGCGGCGGCGTTTGCTTTCATTTTTCTGCTGATAAAGGGCATCATGCTGTTCAAAATGTGCTGATACGCATCGTATCAGGGATGTGACGGAGGGATTCTTGTCCTTTTTTCTGCCTTTTCTTATGCTTTTCACGGAGGAAACATTTTGAAAAAGCAAAGAAAGGATGAAGAAAATGAAATGGATAAAATGGATGATTTCAGCCGGCCTGCTGATCGCATTCGGGCTATGGACCCTTGCCGTTTGCACTATGGATGTGCAGCCCATTGGTCCCCGGGGCACGGCAGTTGGGCTGGCTGAGATGAATCAATGGGCCCATGAACTGACCGGGGTGCATCTTTCCTTCTATGTGCTGACCGATTGGATGGGGCTCATTCCGGTGGCCGTGGGGGCAGGATTTGGCGTTCTGGGTTTATGCCAGTGGATCGGCAGGAAAAGCATAAGGAAAGTGGATGCCGATATTCTGCTGCTGGGAGGATTCTATCTGGCGCTGCTGGCAGCCTATCTGCTTTTTGAGAAATGGGTGGTGAATTACCGGCCGGTACTGCTGGACGGCCATCTGGAGGCATCCTATCCATCGTCTACCACGCTGCTTACCCTTTTTGTGATGGGAACGGCTGTGATGCAGTGCAATGCCCGGATCGGTCATACAATGCTGAAGCGCTGCTTAACGCTTGGTATCGCGGCGCTGACAGCGTTTATCGTGCTGGGCCGGCTTTATTCTGGGGTGCATTGGCTGAGCGATATTATAGGCGGTATGCTGCTGAGTGCAGCGATGGTATCCCTGTATGGTGCTTTTCTGCCCGATAGAAATGGGGACAAAGGATAATCTGGTGCAAAGAAAACCGGATTTTCCATACAACCAAAAAACTGCGAAAGCTCTTGACAAATTCATGGAATAGAATAAAATTATATCCATAATTGCTTTGACGGAGTTAAGCAATCCCGGCCCCATGGCAGAGAGTTGGCGGGTGGTGCAAGCCAATCATGGAAGGGATGGGCTGTCTCGCTCCTGAGCAGGGTGCCTGAACGGATGGGATTCAGTAAGGCGCTCCGGCACGCCCCGTTATCATGGCGCAGGGCTTCACAGAGAGCCTGAAGGGGCCGCATTATCAAGCGGCAAAAAGGGTGGTACCGCGGTAAAGAATGCTTTATCGTCCCTGAAGCGTAATCGCTTTGGGGACTTTTTCTTTTTCCCTGAAGTAAAGAAATTTCCCATTTATGCAGGAGGAATATATTATGCGGAAAATCGGCATCTCTGATCAGACCCTTTATACCTCTGCTGCCCGTGGCGCAGGCTTCAGGCAAAAGCTGGAGGCTGCCCGAAAGCTGGATCATCTGGGATTGGATACGGTGGAAGTGCCCCGGCTTTCCCAGGATGAGGCAGATATGCTGCTGATGCGCAGCCTGTGCGGCGTGGTCAAGCGCAGCGTGCTGGCCTGCCAGACCGGCTTTACCAGGGAAAGTGTGGAACGGGCCTGGGATGCTGTAAAGGGCGCTGCCAAACCCCGGCTGATCGTGGCGGTTCCTGTGACCAGTGCCCAGATGGAATATACCTGCCATCTCAAGCCCCCCAAGGTCATCGAAATGATCGGACAGCGGGTACAGGAGGCCCGGGCGCTGTGCGATGATGTGGAATTTGCCTGTGAGGATATGACCCGGGCGGAAAAGGAATTTGCCCTGCAGGCCATCAAAACGGCAGTGGATGCCGGGGCGCAGCGGGTTACCCTGTGCGATTCTGCCGGGCTTTCCCTGCCGGAAGAGATTGCTGCATGGGTGAAAGAGGTAAAGGCCCTGATAGGGGAAAATGTGGTGCTGGGTGTGCGCTGCGGCAATGAACTGGGCCTGGCTGCTGCCTGTGCTGTGGCTGCGCTGCAGGCGGGCGCCAATGAGATTAAAACGGTATGCGAAGAAAAGAGCGGCCTGGATGCCGCCACCGTTGCCCATGTCCTGCGCTATCGCGGGGCGGATCTGCAGCTGGAAAGCAGCCTGAATGCCACCCGTGTCAACCGCACGGCGGCGGAGCTGGCTGCTCTGCTTACCACCGTGCCCGGCAAGGCCACCCCCTTTGACGGCCATACCTTCCCCGATGCCAGCAAGGGCATGCTGCCTGCCGGCGCCGATGCTGGGGCTCTTTCCGCAGCGGTGAAGGCCCTGGGCTATGATCTGAATGAAGAAGATATGGCCCATGTGCAGGAATCCCTGGAACGGGAGGCCAAGGGCCGTGCGCTGAACCGGGCGGAACTGGAGGCCGTGATCCTTTCCGTGGCCCAGCAGGTGCCCCCCACCTATCGGCTGCGCAGCTATCTGATTAATGCAGGTACCGCCATTACCCCCACCGCTCACATCGTATTGGAGAAGGCAGGGGAGAAGCTTTCCGGCTTGTGCGCCGGGGACGGCCCCATCGACGCTGCCTTCCTGGCCATCGAACAGATTATCGGCCAGCATTATGAGCTGGATGATTTCCAGATCGCTTCCGTCACCCAGAACCGGGAGGCCATGGGCGAGGCGCTGGTGCGGCTGCGTAAGGGGGGCAAGATCTATGCCGGCAAAGGGATTTCCACCGATATTATCGGGGCAGCCATCCGTGCCTATATCAATGCCCTGAATAAAATTGCCTATGAGGAGAAAATGGTATGAAACTGAGCTTTGCTACCGGCGGCTGGCCTTTTTCCATGGATCAATCGGTACAGATGGCCCTGGATATGCATTATGAGGGCCTGGAAATTTCCGCTGCCAGCCTGCCCCGGTTTATCCGTATGGGCGGCCCCTTATCCCCGGCCCGGCTCAGCGATACTGCAAGGAGCTTGAATGAAGCCGCCCTTTCCATTTCGGCCATTGCTGCTGATGCGGAATGGAATAAGGAAATGGTTCATTCCCTCATCCAGCTTGCCCATGATATCCGCTCGCCTTTTGTGCTTTTGCCGGTTGCAGGGGATGTGGATGAAGCGGTACAGCGGATTGCCCCTGTGCTGCCCATGGCGGAAAAGGCGGGGGTTGCCCTGCTGGTGCCCAGTTGCGGCATCTATGCTGATACCGGAAAGCTGAAGATGCTGCTGGATCACTTCGCCTCGGATTTTCTGGGCGCTGTATGGGATGTGCCCTGCGCTGCGGCTGTTGGTAAATCTGCCGAAGAAATTGTTACCGATCTTGGGGCTTATGTCCGCCATGTGCATCTGTGCGACGGGGTAAAAAAGAATGGCGGAATGGAAAAAAAGCTGCTGGGAGAAGGTGAACTGAATCTTGCCGAGGTTTTTTCCGCCCTGCGCTCCATCAGCTTTGACGGATTTTTCTCCTTTGACTGGCAGCCGGGTGAAGGCGCATTGGGGGATGCGGATGTGGTGCTTTCCCATTATGCCGCCGTGGCCCGGAATATTGGTAAGGATCCCCGCCGCCCCCGGCATCAGCTCTATATGAACAAGCGGGGCACAGGGAAATATGTATGGAAAAAGGAAACGCTGATTGATTATACTTTCTCCAAGCTTCTGGATAAGATGGTGGAGGAATTCCCCGATCAGTATGCTTTCCGCTATACCACCCTGGATTATACCCGCACTTATCAGGAATTCAGGGAGGATGTGGATGAATGCGCCCGGGCGCTGATGGCCATGGGCGTGCGTAAAGGCGCCCACGTGGCCGTATGGGCCACCAATGTGCCCCAGTGGTATATTGCCTTCTGGGCTACCACTAAGATTGGCGCTGTGCTGGTAACGGTGAATACCGCTTATAAGATCCATGAGGCGGAATACCTGCTGCGCCAGAGCGATACCCATACCCTGATTCTGGTGGAGGGCTGGCGGGATGCCGACTACGCCGGTATCATCCAGGAACTGTGCCCTGAGCTGGCCACTGCTACCCCCGGGGAGCCCCTGCATATGAAACGGCTGCCCTTCCTGCGGAATATCATTACGGTAGGGTTTGCCATGAAGGGCTGCCTTACCTGGGAAGAGGCCATGACGAGAGCCAACCGCACCCCCCGGGAAGCGCTTTTGCGCCGGGCAGAGAGCGTGCAGCCCTCCGATGTATGCAATATGCAGTATACCTCCGGCACCACCGGTTTCCCCAAGGGCGTTATGCTGACCCATCATAACATCGTCAATAACGGCAAATGCATCGGCGACCGGATGGATCTTTCCACCGCTGACCGGATGATGATCCAGGTGCCCATGTTCCATTGCTTCGGCATGGTGCTGGCCATGACAGCCTCCATGACCCATGGGGCCAGCCTGTATCCGCTGCCTTATTTCTCTCCCAAGCCGGCCCTTGCCTGTATCCATCAGGAAAAGATCACAGCGTTCCATGGGGTGCCCACCATGTTCATTGCCCTTCTGGAGCATCCGGACTTTGAAAAGACGGATTTTTCCCATATGCGCACCGGCATCATGGCAGGATCGCCCTGCCCCATTTCCGTGATGCAGGATGTGGTAAATAAGATGCATATGAGCGAGATCACCATCGTTTACGGCCAGACAGAGGCCAGCCCCGGCTGCACCATGTCCTCCACCGACGATCCTCTGGAGGTGCGCGTGGGTACTGTAGGCCGTGCACTGCCCGAAATTGAATGCAAAATCGTCAATCCCGAAACCGGCGAGGAAATGCCCGATAATGAAACCGGCGAATTTGTGGCCCGGGGCTACAATATCATGAAGGGCTATTATAAAATGCCCAGGGCAACCCAGTCTGCCATCGATAAGGATGGATGGCTGCATACGGGCGATCTGGCCTGCCGTACGCCGGAGGGCAATTTCCGCATTACCGGCCGGCTCAAGGATATGATCATTCGGGGCGGCGAAAATATCTATCCCAAGGAAATTGAGGAATTTATCTACACCCATCCCAAGGTGTCGGATGTACAGGTCATCGGCGTGCCTGATGAGCAGTACGGCGAAGAAATTATGGCCGTGATTATCCTGAAAGAAGGACAATCCATGACCGAAGAAGAATTAAAGGCTTATGTGCGGGATCACATGGCCCGGCATAAGACACCCCGGTATGTGGATTTTGTGGATGCCTTCCCCACCAATGCGGCAGGCAAGATTCTCAAATACAAGATGCGGGAAAACGCCGTGGAAAAGCTGAAGCTGCAGAAAGCGGACAGCATTGTGACGGCTTAAGAGAAAAGGAGAAAATCATGGATATCAAAATCAATCTGACAGCTACCCCCAAGGAAAAGCCCGATCAGAACAGCCTGGGCTTTGGCAAGCATTTCACCGATCATATGTTTGTGATGGATTACGCCGCAGATAAGGGCTGGTATAATGCCCGTATCGAACCCTTCGGCCCCCTGACCCTCCATCCTGCCTCCACCGTATTCCATTACGGTGCGGAAATTTTTGAAGGCATGAAGGCCTATCGCCGTCCCGATGGGGAAGTGCAGCTGTTCCGGCCGGAAGAGAATATGAAGCGGCTCAACAGCTCTGCTGAGCGGCTTTCCCTGCCCCAGATCCCTGTGGAGGAATCCCTGCAGGCGCTGAAGGCATTTGTGAATGTGGAAAAGGATTGGGTGCCCTCCGCCCCCGGCACCAGCCTGTATCTTCGCCCCTTCCTCTTTGGCAATGACGAAACCCTGGGTGTTCATACCATCCATAACGCCAAGTTTGTCATCATCGCATCCCCTGTGGGCGCTTACTATAAGGAAGGCCTGAATCCTGTAAAAATCATGATCGAAACCCGGGATGTGCGGGCCGTCCGCGGCGGCACCGGCTATGCCAAGTGCGGCGGCAATTATGCCGCTTCCATGCGTGCAGGCGACCGGGCAGCCGCCGAGGGCTACAGCCAGGTGCTGTGGCTGGATGGCGTGGAGCGCCGGTATATTGAAGAAGTGGGCGCCATGAACGTGATGTTCCTGATCAATGATACGGTGGTCACCCCTCAGCTCACCGGCTCCGTATTGCCCGGCATCACCCGCAAGAGCTGCATTGAACTGCTGAATGAGATGGGCGTGAAGGTGGAAGAGCGGCTGCTGTCGGTGGAAGAGCTTTCTGCAGCGATAAAGGATGGTACCCTCAAGGAAGCCTGGGGCTGCGGCACTGCTGCGGTGGTTTCTCCCATTGGCGAACTGCGCATGGGCCAGGCCCGGTATCAGATTGCGGACGGCGGCATCGGAGCGCTTACCCAGAAGCTGTATGATACCCTCACCGCCATTCAGTGGGGTCAGGCAGAAGATACCCACAACTGGACCTGCAAAATTTAATTGAACAAAAACAACGTTAAAAAGAAGGATCGGCGGCCCCCCTTTGGAGCCGCCGGTCTTTTTGCGTGTTATTGAAAGAATGCTTATCCATTGCCAATATTGGCAGTTTCAACCCATAAATCCATGGTGAAGATTTCACCGGTATGATCGTTTACGGTCTGATAGAATTGCACCCGGTATCCATCGGAAAGGAATTCAGGATCAGTGGATATCATGAAATCCCAGATCCACTGGGTGATGCCGTTTTCCGCATCTTTGATTGACTGATGCATAAGGCCAGTTTGATATTCTCCCAGCCGTGCCAGGGCCTCCGGGCCGAAGGAATCGGAAATTGCTTTTTCCGCAATGGTCAATGCCTGATCATAAGCTGTCTTGGAGGGAATGGCATATGGTGCACCGTATACTTCGATCTTTACTTCGTCCGGCCAATAGTGCATCACGCTGTCGTACATTTCAATGGCAACTGCCTCTTTTTCGTAAAGAGGAGGAACCGTGGGGGAGGGAAGGCCGTCTGCCTGGGGTGCGGGGGTATTTTGCCAGGTATCGATGATCCGCCCATCCCGGGAAAGGGTGACGGAATATTCCAACCGATCGGTGCTTCGATCGGTATACCAGAAGCACCATTGCGCCTTTTCCGGGGGGAATGCATGGGTTTCTTCATCCCAGACCAATTCGAATACTTCCCGGATCAGCCAGTTCTCATTGCTCTCCAATGGCAGATCTGTCTGAAAAGCATCATTCAGCGCTTTTATGCCATGGACACGGGCTTCTTCCGGGGTCATTTCTCCTTCCCCGGGCAGCAGCCAAAGATTCTGCTCCCATGCTCCGATGGCCAGCAGCATTTCCCCATACCAGTGCTTTTGTTCGATATTCCATGTATCTTCGGTTCCGCCGAAGGCTGCAGTGCAGATAACCTGGATCACATCCCGCTCCCAATATCCCTTGCCGGCCTGGAAAGCCTGCATCAGGGCAGAGCCTTCATCCAGGGTGATGCCGTTTTCGTTGAGGGCAGCGATCAACTGGGCCAATTCCTCATGGGAATAATTCTTCTGATCATTTTCCCGGGCGATGGGAACTGCCACCTGCTCCACCACCTGCCTGCCGGAGAGCCATTCCACGGCAACGGCGGTTAACGTAGTCAGCAGCAGGATAATAACCAAAATGATGCCGATGGAAAACTTTTTTGTCACAGTTTTTTCTCCTTTTGCCTGCGCTGCGGCCAGCACCCGCCGGGCAAGGAAGGGATTAGGCTGCACGCCGGAGGCTGCGCAATGCCGTTCAACGGCAGTATGCACTTTTTCACGAATCCTTCTATCGTCCATCTCCATCCTCCTTTTCCAATACCTTGCGGAGCTTTTCGCAGGCTTGCTTTAGTCTGCCATATACGCTTGATACAGCAATGCCCAGCGCCTGGGCAATTTCCCGCATTGTCATATCCTGATAGTAGTACAGCAGGATGACCTCTTTATATTTTGCAGGCAGCTTTACGATGGCCAGGGCCAATTCCTGGGCGTCGGAATGATCGGCTGGCTGAACGGAAAGGGGCGGCAGATCATCCGGGGTCAAGCGGCGATCGATATGACGGAACCAGGCGGAACGCTTCATATCCCGGCAGGTGTTGATGGCGATCCTGGTAAGCCATGTTTTTTCGCTGCATTCGCCCCGGAAAGCAGCCATCGATTTGTATGCCTTCAAAAAGGTTTCCTGCACGGCGTCCTCTGCCATCGTTCTGTCATGCAAATACATGAAGCATATCTGCAGCAGGGATGCCTGATATTGATCAATGATTTGGATTAGCCATTTTTCCTGGGAGCTGTCCGGGCCCTTGACAGTTTCCATCTGCTGCTCACCTCCTTACACTCATACTGACGATGCTCAACAGGCGATTTTCGGAATTTATGAAAATTTTATCAGAAATATAGCGATATGAAAAGAACGCCTGCCCCGAAGGGCGGGCGCTCAAAACCGAGTTTGGTGTTAGGCATTGATTTTATCTTATCTTAGTGTACCATCAGGCAGCAGAAATACATACTCCTCAGACATATCGGCAAAGCGGAAGGTAAAGCAGTAGACCATATCTTCCCTGTTGACGTCGCTGGCATGGGTCATGTAGTGCCACACGCGCCATGCCGTCTCGACCTCCTCTGGGGTATACCCCTGCAAGAGCAGCTGCTCTTCGGCCAAATGCTCGGCTTCCTCAGGCGGGATCGCTTCATCACCGGGGGTTTCGTAGACATCCACATCATTATGCTCAGTCCACAAGCCGACCTCAAACATCATCTTGGAATACCACACCCAGGTTTCGTTATCCCAGTCTGTATACGGCCCCATCTCTACCCAGGCGATTCTGTCGATGCTGATGTTGCTCAGATTGTCAGGCGCAGATTCAAAGGCATACCTGTCAAGCATGAATGCATCGATTTCTTTCTCACTCTGGCGGGCACGTTTTTTCGCTTCAGCTTCGGAGAGCAGGCCGTATTTGCCCATGATGGTCATCATGTAACGCTTTTCCTCAAGCGACCAGTTTTCATAATCCCCGCTGGTCAGCGTGATCTGAGCAATCTCGGAAAAGTATTCCCTGGACAGCGACCATGCCAGGGCAATGGTGGATGATAGCAGAAGCATTGCAAGCACGATCAGAAGGATCAGTTTATTCTTTCTTATCACAATTCCTTTTCTCCCTTCATGCGCTGCGGCAAGCACACGCTGCACACGATACGGGTCAGAGGTGAGAGAAGCACACTGGCGATCAATGCCTGTATGGACTTGCTCCCGCATTTTCTCATGATTCATAGAAATCCTCCTTCCCAAGCATCTTTTTCAGTTTGCTGCAAGCAGCTTTTACTCGTTTTTGTACGGTGGAAGCGGATATGTCCAGCACACTGGCGATCTCGCGCATGGTCATGTCCTGATAGAAGTGCAGCAGGATAACTTCCTTGTATTTGGTCGGCAGTTTCAGAATGGCCTGTGTCAGATCATCCGCTTCCATGAACTCAAATACCTTTGCTGGTAATGGTAAGCGTTCAATCTCCACGCTGCGATCCATATACCTAAACCAGGCGCTGCGTTTCATATCCCGGCAGGTGTTCATGGCAATCCGCATCAGCCAGGTCTTCTCGCTGCTCTCTCCACGGAAGGAATCCAGTGCTTTATATGCTTTCAGGAAGGTTTCCTGGGTCGCATCCTCTGCAAGCGCCTTGTCGTGGAGGTACATGTAACATGTGCGCAGCAATATCACTTCATATTCTGCCACCATGTGTGCCAGCACTTCTTCATGGGAGTAAGCCGGGCCCTTCACCAACTCCATTGCTGCTCACCTCCTTTCACTAAGTTAGACGCTCTGTTTTTTGTTTTGACCACCTTTTTAGAAAATAATATCAGGAAAAGATGAAAATGAAAAGAGCGCCTGCCGTGTGAACTGCTCCCCATTTGTTAGACAGTATGGTATACTGAATAACGAATGGGGAGTGATTTTATGCCCAAGGGAGTACCGAACAAGAGATACACAGCGG
>JAFQOD010000076.1 GCA_017395685.1 Clostridia bacterium | reverse complement strand
TTACGACCGTAAAAATAGGTTTTTCAGCTCCAATCTGGGGCTGAAAAACCATTTTTACAGTAAATGTGATGGATCGAATGAAAAACTGCTTCAGCAGATTTTCATTCGCAGGTTGTCAAAAATACTTTTTTGACAACCTGAGATGACCGGTTTCAGCGGTCATTTTTGTTTTTACCGGGTGTATCAACGGCCTGGCATGCCCTCTGGTATTGAGAGGGCATGTTTTTTGTTACGGCAGGCAGATCACCCTGCCGCCCACAAAATCCCGGGGCGCCAGATTGGGATTGGCCCGGAGCAGGGTGGCAGGGGCGATGCCCCAGGAAGCGGCCAGGGAATCCAGGGTTTCATTGGCGGCCAGGATATAGCTGCTGCCGCTGCGGCAGGGCTTCCTGGTGCCCACAGGGGGCGCGCAGAATACCGTGCCGGGGGAAAGCCGGGTGGTGGGCAGCAAGGGATTGGCCGCCCTCATGGCATTGAAGGATACATCATACTCGATCAGCAGATCGGTAAAGGATTGATTATTCCGGACCACCCCCTGCCGATAGCCCGCAGGACAGCGCCGGATGGTAATGGGCTGGCTGGGCAGGCTGGGCGTGGGCAGGATAACGGGGCCTTCCCCAGGCTGGGCCGGGGTCTGATCGGGCAGATCGGGGGTAGGCAGGGTAACGGGGCCCTCACCAGGCTGCGCGGGAGTATTGATATCGGGCAGGCTGGGGGTGGGCAGGGCGCCTTCGCCGGGCTGGGCTGGCTGATTGATTTCAGACATATGCATTCGCTCCTTTAGCGGGGATTTTTCTCCCCCTACCAGCCTATTCCTGTAAGAAGGGCGGGGTGAAGATTCCTGCAATTAAAATGCAGGGATCCCCAGCCAGCGCCGGAAATCCCTGCATCATGATTCCTTTTTATTTTCAGAAAGAAGATCATTCCCCATCAGGCTGCTGCCCGTCATGGGCCGGCCATTGGCAGGGGGTGAGCTGCATATCCGTAAAAACCGCCTTGAAGGAGGAATCCTCCGGGCTGCAGGCATACAGGCCGAAGCGGATGGCGCCCTGGCCTTTCCACATATGGCATACCCGCATCTGCCTGAAGGTGATCCCATCCTCAGAGCATTCAATGCAGTAATCATCCTGCCGGCGGCTGAAGCGATACCACATGGCATGAACGCCCGCATCAATCTCCGTAGTGGCCCAATCGGAATAGCCATGATTTGTCACCACGCTGCCCAGATGCTGGAAGCGCTCATTTTCATATTCAATGGATGCCTTGAGCCAGTTTTCACTATCCAGATACATCACGATGCCGCACTGATCAAACCGATGCGTACTATGGAACGTGGTTTTTACCGTGAAGGAAAAGAACGGTTCCTCCGTTTCCATCTGCAGAACGGGGGCATTATCATTTCTGAAATGATAATAGGTGCGCTGCCACAAATCCGTATAGGGAGCAGTGATGATTTCAATCCGCTCATCGGAAATGGCATAAGCCGCAGGCTCCCTGGTCCATTGCAGCTGCCCTGCATCAAATTTCACCATCGTTTCCCCTCTTCGCCTTTTACATCCATCCCTGATGGGTTTCTTTATATTCTTTGACGGCCCGATCCGCTTCCTGCAGCAGGGATTGCACCTCTTCCTGGGTATACACGGTAGCGCCGCTGGCGCAGGCATGGCCGCCGCCCCGGTAATTTTCTGCCACCTGATTGATGGCCATAAACCGGCTGCGCAGCCGCACCCGGATGCTTTCCATCTCATCGCCGCTTTCAATGAAGGCGATCCAGCACAGGCAGCCCCGGATAGCCTCCAAGGCAGAAATGGCGGTGCAGGCCTCCTCAAAGGAAAGGCCAAATTCCCGCTGGGCTTCTTTACTGATATAAATGGAGGCCACGCCGCCCGGAGAAAGCTGCATCTGATCATACACATAGGATTTGAATTTCAGGGAATCAAAATCCTTAAGATAGAGATGAGCGTATAAAAGTTCCGTATCGATGCCCTGATCCAGCATCAGCCCCGCCAGCCGCATGGTATCCCCGCTAACGCCTTCGTATCGAAATCGTCCCGAATCGGTGACCATGCCGGTAAAGATGCAGGTGGCTGCCCGGCTGGTGATCTTCAGCTGATCCCGGAAGGCCCCGTAGAAGGCGGCAATCATTTCGCAGGCAGAGGATCGCTCTTCCTCCACCCACATCAGATCCCCATAGGGGCTGCGGTTAATGTGGTGATCAATCTTGATCAGTTCTTTGCATAGCTTGTATTTCTGATTGGAAATGCGCTCTTCATTGCCGGTATCGATAACGATGCCCAGGGCGCTTCTGTAAATTTCATCCGCCACATCCGCATCATCCGGGCCCATGAAGGAAAGATAATCGGACGCCTGATCATCGATGATATAAATCTCCTTTTCCGGGAAGGTGGCCTGCAAAATGGCCTTCAGCCCTTTGGTGGAGCCCACACAATCCCCATCCAGGCGGATATGGCGGAAGATCATGATCCTGTCATATTGCCGGATTTTATTTAAAATAGCTTCCATGATATCGCGGTTCATTGGTTTTCCTCCATGATCTGATCCAGATCAGCCAGCATGGCCATGGCCGCATCCCGGTTTTCAACGGTAGCGCCGCTGGCCTTCTGATGGCCGCCGCCGCCGTATTTCACGGCGATGGGATTGATATTGAACCGGCTGGAGCGCAGCTCGCACAGCACGCCCTTTTCCGTTTCCGTAAAATTCACCCAGATATCCACGCCCTTGATATCCGCCATAGTGCCCACCATCCCCCGGGAAATGGTGAAGGTATCCGCCTGCAGGGCGGCCATCTCTTCCCTGGTGGTGTAGATATAGGCCACATTCCGCTTGGTAAACTGAATTTTGAGCACATAGCTTGCCCGCAGCTTCATCATATTGAAATCATCGGCATACAGATTGCGGTAGATTTCATTGGTATCGATCTTTTGCTCCATGAGGAAGGAAGCCAGGGCAAAGGTTTTGGCGGTAGTGGCGTCATAGCGGAACCGGCCGGAATCGGTGACCATGCCGGTAAACAGGGATTGGGCGGCGATCCCGGATACCTTCCAGCCGCATTCCCTGGCGCAGGCGGCAATCAGCCCGCAGCAGCTTTCAAAGCTGGTATCGGTCACCTCCACCTCCGCAATTTTTTCGCAGAAAATGTGATGATCCATCCGGGCGGTCATTTGGGCCCGGGTATAGCGCTCATCGCTGATGAGATGCCGGGCAGAGGTATCCAGAATGATGGCCAGGGCATTTTCATATACGCTGTCATCAATCTCATCCATTTGGGAATCAGCCATGAAGCTATAGCGCCCGGCCCCATCCCCTACCATATATACCCGCTTTTCGGGGAAATTTTCACAGATCAGATGCTTTAATCCCACCTGACTGCCGATAGCATCCCCATCCGGATGATGATGGCGGTGAAGAATAATGATATCATGCGCCTGAATCGCGGAGAGAATATTCTCAAACATAAGTACCTCTATCATTGTTTCACTGGGAAATCAGTTGATTTCCTGCAATCAATAAAAATCCAGTATCAGTTTTTCTTGGGGAGGGTGCGGGAGGGGTGTTCTTTTTTCAAAAAAATGATCCCTATCACGGTTCCCCAAGATTCACTGGGAAAACAGCTGATTTCCTGCAATCAATAAAAATCCAGAAGCAGTTTTTCTTGGGGTGGGCGCGGGAGGGGTTTTCTTTTTTAAAAAATAACACCCCACCCCCATAATATCCACGTAAAGCTTCAATTTTCCCCCC
>JAFQOD010000075.1 GCA_017395685.1 Clostridia bacterium | reverse complement strand
TGATAGATACATCCATTTTTACAATCATGAGCGCATCCAGCTAAAAACTGGCATGCCTCCTCTCTCGCTTCGGCACGCCAGGTAAGCACTTCTCCTACTCAGGGGCTTTTTTGTGCAGTCCGTATATTCTGGGGCAGTTCACGCCTCTCCCAAAGAAAACTTTTACTGGATTTATCTGGACTTAAGAAATCAATTGTTTTCCAGTGATGATTGAGGAACGAAATAAACTATTCTTCCCGTTACAGTCCGTCTAAAGGCGCCCCTGAAAGGCCTCATTATGAATTTTTCATTCCGCATTCTTCCTTCCGAATTTCCCTTCGCCCTTCCCTCTTTCCCCATTTTATGATACAATGCCCCTGTATCCATTCTGATGAACCGGGAGGACTTCTCATGCATCGATTTTTTGCCAGCCCGCTGGATGAAGGCCGGGCGCTGCTGTCCCCGGAAGAATCTGCCCATGCCATGAAAGTGCTGCGGATGCATCAGGGGGATTCTTGCCAGGCGCTGATGGAAGGGGAAATCTATGCCGCCTCCATCCTGGAAACGGGGGATCAGGTGATCCTTGCCCTGGGGGAAAAGCTGCCCTCAACCGAACCTTTCCTTCACATCACCCTCTATCAGGGCCTGCCCAAGGGAGATAAAATGGAATGGATCTGCCAGAAATGCACCGAGGCCGGCATTGCAAAGATCGTGCCGGTGCTCTTTTCCCGGTGCGTCACCAAATGGGAAAAGAAGGATAACGAAAAAAAGCTGCCCCGCTGGCAGCGGATCATGGCCGAAGCCGCCAAGCAATCAGGCCGGGCCATTCTGCCCCAGATTGCGCCGCCGGTGACGCTGAAGCAGTTATGCGCCGGTCTTTCCCGGCATGATCTTTCCCTGGTGCCCTGGGAGGATCAGGAAGGCAACGGCATCCGTCAGCAATTCCAGGGGCAAAAGGATATTGCCATCGTCATCGGCCCGGAAGGGGGCATCGACGGGGCGGAGATTGATCAGCTGACGGCCGCAGGGGCCATTCCTGTCACCCTGGGCCCCCGGATTTTCCGCACGGAAACGGCGGGGCTGGCAGCGGTGATTTCCCTGCTCACCCTGTCCGGGGATATGGAATAATCATAAAGGAAGAATCTTCATGCGAACAATTGCATTTCACACCCTGGGCTGCAAGGTGAATCAATATGATTCCCAGGCCATGCTGGAATTATTTGAACAGGCGGGCTATGAAATCCGGGATTTTTCCCAGCCTGCGGACGTCTATGTGATCAACACCTGCACCGTTACCGGAACAGGGGATAAAAAAAGCCTGCAGGCGGTGCGCAGGGTGTTGCGGCAGAACCCCGCCGCCCATGTGATCATTGCCGGGTGCCTGGCCCAGCGGGATGGGGAAAAGCTGCTTGCCACCGGCGCACGGCTGGTGATCGGCAATGCCCGGCGGAATGAAGTAGTGAAGCTGTTGGAGGAAGCGGTGGAAAATAATCAGCAGATCGCCGCTGTCACCGACATCCTGCGTACCCATTATGAACCCCTCACCATTTCCCGCCATGAAGGGCATACGAGGGCCGTGCTGAAAATCCAGGAAGGGTGCGACCGGTATTGCACCTACTGCATCATCCCCTACGTCCGGGGGGGCATCCGCTCCCGCAGGCCGGAGGAAATCCGCCTGGAGGCGGAGCGGCTGGCCCTGGCCGGCTTTTCCGAGCTGGTGCTCACCGGCATCCATCTTACCAGCTACGGCCGGGATTTAAGCGGCGAAACGCTGCTTCACGCCATCCGGGCCTGCGATGTAAACGGGGTGGAGCGGATCCGCCTGGGATCCCTGGAGCCGGTGATCGTAACGGAGGAATTCGTTTCCGCCCTCAAGGAAGAAAAAAAGGTGTGCCCTCAGTTTCATCTGGCGCTGCAGTCCGGCAGCGATACGGTGCTCAAGCGCATGCGCCGCCGGTATACCACCGATGAATTCCGCAGGGCCTGCCATCTGCTCCGCGCCGCCTTCCCCGGCTGCGCCATCACCACCGATGTGATTTCCGGCTTCCCCGGGGAAACGGAGGAGGAATTCCAGGAAAGCCTGCAGTTCTGCCGGGAGATCGGCTTTGCCCGGATGCACGTATTCCCCTACAGCGCCCGGCAGGGCACCCCGGCGGCCAGAATGCCCGGCCAGGTGCAAAAAGCGGTGCGGGAGGAGCGGGCCCGGGCGCTGATCGCCGCCGGCAACGAGCTGGCCCTGGCCTACGGCCGGGATCAGATCGGCCAAACGAAGGAAGTGCTGTGCGAAGAGATCGTGGACGGCCTTGCCCAGGGATACACCCGGGAATATATGCTCTGCCATTTTGAGGGCGGGGAAAGCGGAAAAACCTACCCTGTCCGGATCGAAGGGCTCACCGAGGACGGCCTTTCGGGCACAATCCCGCCCCAATAAAAAATGCAGCCCCGGCTTTCCATGCAGTATGGAAAACCGGGGCTTTTTTTGCATCAGATTTTTTCAAAACGGAACCACTTGAAATCAAACTGGCAGCCGGGCAGGAACAAAAACATCACCGTGCATTTTTCCGGCGCCCTGGGCAGGATGAAGGATTGCTCCGCCCAATCGGGGGCATGATCAAATTCTGCCAGGCAGGGCAGCTCCCCTTCCTCCGTCTGGAAGCGCACATGAATGCTGTTCCGGGGCAGGGGGGTTTTGCC
Source organism: Clostridia bacterium (assembly GCA_017395685.1). Taxonomy (GTDB): domain Bacteria; phylum Bacillota; class Clostridia; order Christensenellales; family Aristaeellaceae; genus RUG563. The sequence continues at coordinate 7,673 of JAFQOD010000075.1, read as the reverse complement.
GCAGATGGTAAGGCGCAGGCCCTCATTTTCCCCAAAACACATATTTTCAAAATTCAGGGATACATTGTTGCCGATGCCGTATACCCCATCCTCGCCCATGCGGTAATCATCGCCGTAGATGGAATCGAAGGAGCGGGCAGGCAGCATTTCGTAGGCCCGTTCGTATTTTTTGAACCGGAAGCCCTTCACATGCATCTTATTCCAGGCAACGAAGCTGAGATCGCATACCCCGGTCAGCCGCTTGGCCAGCCGGTAGGTTTCCGGCTGATAGGTATTCCAGATGGAGGGCTTCTGATAATGATCATCCAGGATCAATTCGCCCCCCTGACGGGGATCCCCCCGCCACAGCTGAAAATGATACGGATCGCTGTTCAATGTAAAGACGGGCAGGGTAAATTCATCCGATCCGATGGGCCCGAAATCCAGGTTCTTAAAGCCCACCACCGTTTCCCCATCCGATGCGGTGGCAAAGCCCCGCTCGTTTCCGGTGCCTGCATCCCCGTAATGGAAGGCATGCAGCCCGCCGGATACAAACTGATAAGGATCGGTAAGGGCAGGGCCCAGGCCCTCCGCCTCCATTTCCAGATAGGAAAGGATGCGGGGATGCTCCGCCCCATTTTTCGCCATGCAGCGGACAAAGAATTTTCCATCCCCCTTGGCAGTGATCCGTGCCTGCAGGACATTCGCCTGAATATCCGCCAGATTGGTATCAATGCCCTCCGGGGTGGTCACCCGCCATACCAGATCGGCATAGGTGGCATTCTCCGGCAGGATTTTTGCCTCCACCACCGCTTCCCTGCAATCCGGGCCCAGATGGCGGCGCTGGGCGCAGGTGAGCAGGATTTTTCGGACGGGGATTTCCATCTGCCTTTCGCTCTGATTGCATTGCTGGCGGCAGGATACCCCTTCCTCCATTTTTGCAGGCAGGGCGGAAAGGGTAAGGGCGGCATCAGGAAGGCCGGGGCTTTCCACATGCAAGGTGATCTTCCCTTCCTCCCCGACAGCGCCGATCATGGCCAGCAGCTTGCCGGAAAAGAGCCGGCGGCTCTCCCCCTTCCACTGATCCCAGTCGGTGGAATCCCCGTTATCCAGGCCCATCAGCCGGCCGGGGCCCTCCAGATGCACATGCACCCGGTTCACCGCATTTTCCACAGGATGGCCGTTTTCATCCTCCATGGTGATTTCCACAAAAATCATATCCCGGCCATCGGCAAGCAGGGCCCCTTTATCCGCCTTCAGGCAGATTTTCCGGGGATCGGAGAAGGAATGCCGCTCCTGCACGGCGATGAGATGCCCATTTTCATCATAGGCCTCCGCCCGGAGCACCCCCTCCTCATAAGGGATCTGCCATCTGCCGATGAGCTGCAATCCCTTCTCATGATCGATATCAAAGCAGCCCTGGGATTGCCCGTTCAGGAAAAGCTGCACCCTGGGGGCATTGGAGCATACCTGCACATCAATCAGCTGGCCGGGATTGAAATCCCAGTAAGGGAATACATGCACAAAGGGGGCCTTTTTGTAATCCGTCCAGGCGGATTTGAATACGTAATAGGCATCCTTGGGGAAGCCTGCGGTATCCGCCAGGCCGAAATAGGAATTTTTCGTATGATAAGGGGTGGGCTCGCCGATGTAATCGGTGCCCGTCCACAGAAACTGGCCCATGGAGAAGGGGGCGTCCCGGTCATCGGTGATGCATTTTTCGTAGGATTTGGCGCCCCAACTGGTATTGCTGTTGCCCAGGGCAGAGCATTGCAGATCATCCTCCGCCAGGATGGTGGCAGCACAGGGGAAATGATAGATGCCCCGGCTCTGCACGATGGAGAAGGTTTCGCTGCCGTAAATCACCCAGTCGGGATGGGCGGCATGATGATCATGATACAGCCTTTCCGCGTAATTATAGCCGGAAATCTTCAGCAGATCGGCGCATTTCTGGGCACCCTCCCAAGGGATATAATTGCTGCCGATGGTGCAGGGGGCATGGCCTTTGGGATCGTGCCGCCGCACATAATCCATCAGCATTTTCGTCACTTCCTGGCCCCGCACATCCGCATGGGTATCATAAATCTCATTGCCGATGCTCCACATCACAAGGGATGGATGATTGCGGTCCCGCCGCACCCAGGATTGCACATCCTTATCCGCCCATTCGGGGAAGAAGCGGCTGTAATCATAGGTGGTCTTGGGCCGCTCCCACATATCAAAGGCCTCGGAATCCACCAGGATGCCCATTTCATCGCACAGCTCCATCAGCTCCACAGCGGGCATATTATGGGAGGTGCGAAGGGCATTGACCCCCATATCCAGCATCAATTGCAGCTGGCGGCGGAGGGCGGCCTTATTCATCGCCGCTCCCAGCGCCCCCAGATCATGATGGAGGCAGACCCCGTTCATCTTCACATGCCGGCCGTTGAGGAAAAATCCCCCCTCCGGATCAAAGCGGGTTTCCCGAAAACCGAAATGCTGGGAAAGGGGATGGCATTCCCCCGCCCCCTCCAGCCGTGTTTCCAGGGTATACAGGTAAGGATCCTCCGTATCCCACAGATGGGGATGGGAAAGCATCATCTGCTGGCTGATTTTTTCCGTCCCTTGGGCCACATCCCCCCGGCAGGCGGCAATCTCCCGTCCCTCCCCATCCAGAATGCGATGGAACAGGGCGCAGGGATGGGGAGCGCAGATTTCCGTATCAATCTCCACCCGCCAGCCATCCGCCTCCCTCACCGGGGTGATATAGACCCCGTCCGGCAGGATATGGCAGGGCGGCAGGATGGAAAGATATACATTGCGGTAAATGCCTGCCCCGGAATACCACCGGGAATTGGGGCTCTGATGCACGCAGCGCACCAGAATTTCATTTTCCCCCGGCTGCACAAAAGCCGTGATATCCGCATCGAAGGTGGAATATCCGTATTTCCATTCCCTGGCGGCATGGCCGTTGACGAACACGGTGGAATTCATATATACGCCTTCAAAGCGGAGAATGCATTTTTCCCCTTCCTTCAGCTGCAGGGGCAAAAATCGGCGATACCAGCCCTCCCCCGTTTCATACAGATTCTTTGCATTTTCGATCAGCCAATCGTGGGGCAGATCCACAGGCAGCCATTTTTCTTCCGGAAGGGCGGATAATTCCGTCCCCAAGGGGGCCTTCTGAAAAGACCACTGATCATTGAAAAGCCGCTTGACCGCCATAAACAGGCCTCCCTATTCTTATTCGGTAACCCCTTTGAAGCCCTTGCCGATAATTTCGGAGGAAGAGGTGATGGTGATGAAGCTGTGGGGATCGGTGGCCCGGACGAACAGCTGCAGCCGCACCGCCTGGGAACGATTGACCACCGCCATGATCACCTTGCGCTGCTCCTGGGTGAAGGCGCCGTGGCCCTCGGTAATGGTGGCGCTGTGATGCAATTGATCGGTAATGAAGCGGCAGATGGGCTCCGGATCATCGGTAATGATCTGGAATACCTTGCAGGTGCGCAGGTTATCCATTACCGTATCCACAAGCACGGATTTCAGGAATAATCCGAACAGGGAGAAAAGCCCCGTTTCCATCCCGAAGGCAAAGCATGCGCCCACCGCCACCACAAGATCCGCCATCGCCAGGCCAATCCCGATATTGATTCTGGCATATTTTTTGATCAGCATGGCGATCACATCCGTGCCGCCGGAGGAGGCCTTCACATCAAACAGGATGGCCGCGCCGATGGCGGGAAGGCCCACGGCAAACAAAAGCTCCATCAGGGGCTGGCTGGTCATGGGCCCTTCCATGGGCACGATTTTTTCAAAGGCCATGGTAAGCAGGGAATACATCACCGTGGCATACCCGGTACGCAGACCAAAGCCCCTGCCCAGAAAAATCACCCCGATGAGCAGCAGAAGCAGATTGAGGATCAGGTTCAGCGTGGCACTGGAAAGGGCGGGCACAAACCGGTTCACCAGAATGGAAATGCCGCTGACGCCGCCGGTGGTGAAATGATTGGGGAATTTGAAAAAGTATACACCCACGGCCGTAAGCAGCGTGCCCACATTCAGATAGGCAATTTCCTTCCACCAGGCAGGGGTGAACAGATATTTTTCTTTCGCTTCGCTCATTTGCCGAACCCCATTTCAAGCAGCCACCGGCAGCAGCTGTTGCCCCAGGTGGCAATCAGGGCATATTCCGGGGCCAGGCCCAGGCCGTGATGGCCCTTGGGGAAAACGTGCAATTCAAACAGGATCCCCTTATCCGCCAGGGCATGGGCCAGCATCAGGCTGTTCTGCACCGGCACGGAGCCATCCTCCGCCGTATGCCAGATAAAGGCAGGGGGCGTATTTTCCTTCACCTGCAGTTCATTGGAATAGAAACGCACCAATTCTTCATTTTCCCATTCGCTGCCCAGCAGACGCTGACGGGATCCCTTATGGGTATATTTGCCCATGGTCACCACCGGATAGCAGGGAATAAAGGCGTCCGGCCGGGAAGAGATGCGCTCAATGGGATCGGCGCTGTCCCCATCCCCCTCATCAAAATGCACCGCAGCGGAGCAGCATAAATGTCCGCCCGCAGAAAAGCCCAGAACGCCCACCTTTTCATAGCCCAGGGAGCGCACCACCCGGATGGCCCGCCTGGCATCGGAAAGGGGCGCATCATGGGGGCAGGGGCATACCCGGTAATCCAGCACATAGGCGGAAATTCCCTGGCTGGTAAGCATCCGGGCAATCTGTCCCCCCTCGTGATCCGCTTTATACTGATATCCGCCTCCGGGCAGCACCACAACGGCCCCCCGGGAGCCTTCGGCAGGATAAGGCTTCAGGGAAGGCTGGGCCTGATCGCCGCACTGATCGGTATAAGGGGCGGGATGGGGCCAGAGCATGATTCGTTCGCTCATATATATCAATCTCCTTCATATCCATGATTCCTTCCCTATTTTACGCCTTTTTTCGATAGGGCGCAACCTTTTTCCGCCTGCCGCATCCTGGAATCTTCATGCATCCCCTGTGACAATTGGGGCATGGAAATGTATCATTTATGTGGCAGTCTATGGCGAAACGGGGCAGATCGTGCTATACTGATATCGTCCTCAAAGAAAAGGACATTTCTCCACCAAAGAAAGGAAGAAAAAAATGAGCAAGAAAGCCACCAAAACCCTTGTGCTGCTGGGCGCAGTGATCATTATTTGCGTGCTGATCGCCACCACCTGCACCGTCACCGTAGATACCGGCTATACCGCCATCGTGACCACCTTCGGCAAAGTGGAGGATTACACCCTGGAAGCCGGCTTCCATTTCAAGAGCCCCTTCCAGCAGATCATCCTGATGGATAACCGGGAGCAGAAGACCACCTTCTCCACCCAGGCCTTCTCCAGCGATATCCAGCAGGTGGATATCACCGGCTCCATCAACTATGCCATCAACAAATCCACCGCCATGAATCTTTTCAAGGAAGTGGGCACCAATTATTTCGATAAGCTGATCAATCCCCGGATGATGGAAAATACCAAGGCGGTATTTTCCAAATACACCGCTGAAAATCTGGTCAGCGCCCGGGAAGAATTGTCCGTGCAGATCCGGGATACCCTGAGCCAGGAAATGCAGCGCTACGGCATCACCATCATTTCCGTCTCCATCGAAAATGTGGATTTCACCGACGCCTTCACCGACGCCGTTGAAGCCAAGCAGGTAGCCGCCCAGAAGAAGCTGCAGGCGGAAATCGAGCAGGAACAGAAGACCATGGAAACCGAGCAGCAGGCCCAGCGCCAGAAGATCGAAGCAGAGGCCGAAGCCGAAGTGAAGAAGATCGCTGCCGAGGCCGAAGCCTTTGCCATCACCACCAAGGCGGAAGCCGAGGCCCAGGCCAATCAGAAGATCGCCCAGTCCCTCACCCCCGAATTGATCGAATTCACCCAGGTGAATCAGTGGAACGGCGAACTGCCCCTCTATGTATCCGGGGACGCCGCCCAGACCCTGCCCGTACTGACCGTGAATGATCTGGAAAAAACTGCGGAATAACGTATCATTATCCCCATCCCCTTTTCCCTTCAGGAAGAGGGGATTTTTTTGTTTCCCCTCCGGAAAAGGCAGGCAATCTTGCAAAGAAAAATCATTTATGATACACTATAAAAAATATCTGCAAATATTCCGTTTATCATCTTAAGGAGGATACCCCATGTCTAAAAAGCTGATTGCCCTTTGGATGGTGCTGTGCCTGCTGGGGGCCCTGGGCGCATCTGCCCTGGCCGAAGGAGAAAAGCAGACCATCGCCACCTCCATTGCCGATTTTGATATTCCCGCCGGTTATGCATATGAAATCCAGGAGCAGAATGAAAAATTCATCCGCATCCTGATCACCCCGGCGGAAAAATACTCGCTGCTGCTCACCCTTTCCACAGAAAAGGGCTGGTATAGTACCCAAATGGAGTATTTTGAGGAATGGAGCGGCCTGAAGGAAGAATTCAAGGGCCTTTCCCAGGTAAAAACCGCGGAGCTGACCGATTGGAATATGCCCGATCACGATTCGGTGATCGCCGTCTATTCTGAAAAGGGAGGCAAACACGGCTTCACCCACGATTATGACTGGGCTGTGGCAAAAGCGGTGCTCACCTGCCCCTCCGGCGTCAAGCACACCGTTGCCGCCGAGCTTGTAAAGCCCATTCTCCGCTCTCTGCGTACCCCCGGGGCCGAAGCCCCCGATGACGCCGTCCCCCAAAGCGCCACCCAGATCCTGCAGCTGGGCCGGGCCACCTTTGAAGTAGACAGCGATCTGGCCGTCAGCCAGTACGGCGAAATCACCTGGCTTCTCAATAACAGCCGCTACAACGTGCTGCTCACCTACTGCGATTGGGAAGGGGCCGGCATCAATATCGATGTGACAAACGGCGATTCGCTGGTGGACAGCAGCTTCTGCCTCTATCTGCTCTTTGACAATCAGGAAAACGCCCTCCGCTATGTCAACAGCGTAAGCTACGCCGATATCGGCATGCCCGGCTCCTCTAATATTCTTTTATTGAGCAGCAGCAACAGCGTCACCTGCTCCTATTATTATCCCAATATGGGCTTTATGCTGATGGTCAACCCCAACATTGAAACCATGAAGGCAAAGGAACTGCAGGAAATCTGCAATCAGATTGCCCTCTCCTTCCGGGTAGACGGCCTGAGCCCCGAAGAAATGACCGCCTATGTGAAGAAGGTGAATGCAGAAATGATTGCCGCCGCCTATACCGGCCAGGATGCGGTAATCACCAACAGCAACGCCAATATCCGCTCCGGCCCCAGCGCCGATTTCGGCCGGATCGCCAGCGGCAAGCAGGGCGATCGCTTCCCCCTGCTGGGCGAAGAAAACGGCTGGTATAAAATCGATGTGGACGGCCAGATCGGCTACGTTAGTAAGGCCCTCTGCCAGGTAAGACCCTCCAAATAATCAAAAAACAAAAAAAGCTGCTTTCCCAGCAGCTTTCAGGTTGTCAAAAAAGTATTTTTGACAACCTGCGAATGAAAATCTGCTGAAGCAGTTTTTCATTCGATCCATCACATTTACTGTAAAAATGGTTTTTCAGCCCCAAATTGGAGCTGAAAAACCTATTTTTACGGTCGTAAATTGATATAGGAAACAAAATCCTTTTGCTCCTCGCCGCCGCACATGTCGCCGGCTGCGGATTCAAAGTCGAAGGGCTGCGGCCCTTCGACGCATCCCAGGGGTTTTT
>JAFQOD010000074.1 GCA_017395685.1 Clostridia bacterium | reverse complement strand
TGATAGATACATCCATTTTTACAATCATGAGCGCATCCAGCTAAAAACTGGCATGCCTCCTCTCTCGCTTCGGCACGCCAGGTAAGCACTTCTCCTACTCAGGGGCTTTTTTGTGCAGTCCGTATATTCTGGGGCAGTTCAGGATCATCTGCTGCGGCTCTTTTCTTACAGATATTGGATTGATTTGATATTATTCCAAATATCTTTCGCTTTTTCTTCCAGGAGGCTTTTCTCACTGGCTTCCAACGAACGAAAGACTTCAATTGAAAGCGCATGATTCTTCATTTTCCATCTGCCGACTACCTCGCCGTTTATTAGCAGTGCCGGCATTACAATTCCGGCAAGATTGAATATTTTCCTTATATCCTGCTGCTTCAGATATAGGCTTTCTTTCTTTTCATAGCCAAGCATCAGCGGATCAAATCCTGCCAGGAAAATACAGGAAGGTATTTCAGCATTGCATCTTGCTCCATTTCGATTCAGGTAATAGTATTCTTTCCCCTGGCAAACCGTTACCTGGCATGAAAGAATTGAAATCCATTCTTTCACTTTTGTTGCGCTCGCATGAAAAAAATACATGGCATCATGAACGGTTGCAGGGCCGTAGTATGTGAAATAGCGTTTTGCCAACGCCAATTCCGCATCTTTTTCTTCCAGCGGTTCGAATTCATTGGAAATGCAAAATTGCTTTTTCTCTGTTGCCAGATAATGAATGAATCCCCGTTCGCACATTTCACGGATTCCACCGCCCCAGGGATTAAACATACTGGCGGCCTCTGCTTCGCTCATTCCCTGCTGCATACAGATTTCCTTCAATTCTTCTCTTTCCAACGGGCCGCCTTTTAATGCATCTGTAATGATACAGGAAAAATCAGCCTGTCGCTGGGGTGTCAATGCCCAGCCGGAATGTTGATTCCAGAAGGATGGGCGGTTCCAATCATTGCATAGATAGTTATTTCTGCAAATAAAGAGCGGCATATCTTCCTTGGCATACAGATGCATCGTCCCTCGCAAGGTCCATCCTTTTACCAGATTTTTTGCTATATCTTCCTGAGCAATATCCCTGCATCGGATTTTCAACGCATGAACGGCATTGGAAAAGAACTGCGCCTGAATACCACACAAATTCTTTGCAACTGTGAGCATATCATCAGGCTGTACCAGATATTGATTATTCAATTGCATTGCTTTGATTTGTTCAGGCTGCATTATCATCCTGCTTTCTAAATCGAAAATGTCATTGGTTTTTACTCATATCAAACATTTTATATTGTTATCCCTTTTCAGTATATCATATAATCTTGGTTTATGCTGATTTAATTCAACTTTTTATAAAGAATGCACGCAATCATTTACAAAAATCGAAATTAGTGTTATTCTTCCAGGTGTTATCTTTCCATCTGCATTCCGAAAGGACTATTTATGAGAATCAGCAAAAAGCAATCCGGCGCAATGGCAACCATTGCCATGATTATGAGCCTGGCATGGCCAACGATTATTGAACAGGCAATGGGCACTGCTGTACAGTATGTGGACACCGGCATGGTCAGCAGTTTGGGTACCCAGGCGACGGCAGCTGTCGGCGCCACCTCTACCATCGGCTGGCTGATCGGCAGCACCATTTCTGCTTTCAGCGTCGGTTTTCTTTCCTATATTGCCCGCGCCATTGGCGCAAAAGATGAAGCCGCATGCAAGCGCACCTCCTCCCAAGCCGTATTGGTAGTGCTGGTAGTTGGTACGATTTTCACTGCCATCCCGCTGCTGCTGAGCGGGGCAGTGCCCAAATGGATGCAGGTAGAAGATCCTCAGGTACAAAAGCTTGCCTCTCGATATTTCTTCATTTTGTATTTACCTATGCTGCCAAGGACCGCAACCACCCTCTTTGGCACCGCCCTGCGTGCTGCCGGTGATACAAAAACACCGATGAAAGTGGGTATTCTAGTTAACCTGATTAATGTTTTGCTGAATTTCCTTTTGATTTATCCCACCCGTTTGATCGATCTTTCCTTCTCTCTTTTCGGATGGCAGATTGATTTGGGTTCATTTACGATGCCAGGCGCCGGAATGCATGTGATCGGCGCCGCCGTTGCCAGTGCCATTGCTTTCGTAATTGGCGGCATCTTTATCACAATCGTCTTCTGGCGTCACCCCATGCTTTCCCCCGACAAGATCAATCTGAAACCCGATTGGGCCATCTTAAAGCCCTGCATGCGCATTTCTTTTCCCAATATGCTTCAGCGTTTCGCCACCTCCCTGGGCTATGTGGTCTTTGCTGCTATGATCAATGCCCTGGGGCCCATTTCCACAGCCGCCCACACTATCGCCAATACAGTGGAATCCGCCTTCTATATCCCAGGCTACGGTATGCAGACAGCCGCCGCAACCCTGGCCGGAAATGCCTATGGTGCAAAAGACAAAAAGAAAATGAAATCCATATCAGCCATGTTTATTCCCATCGAAATCGGTCTGATGATTTTTTCAGGCGCTGCCCTCTTTTTCCTGGCAAATCCTTTGATGAATCTTTTTTCCAATGATCAGGATGTAATCAGAATGGGAACGACTGTACTGAAAATGGTGGCACTTTCTGAGCCTGTATATGGTTTTTCTATCATTGTAGAGGGCATGATGATGGGCGTTGGTAAAACCAAGCGGCCGTTTGTCTATAATGTGGCGGGAATGTGGGGCGTCAGAATTGTAGGTACTTATATCTGTACTCAGCTGCTTGGCCTGGATCTGATCGCCGCATGGGGCTGCATGATTGCCCATAATGTGCTCCTTTTCTTCCTGTATCTGATTACCTATATCCGCGGCACCTGGAATCCCCTGAACCGATTACAAAATGCCGACAGCACCATCGTTCATTAATCATGGAAGCCATGCCAAAACCGGCATGGCTTTCCTTTATCCCCAAGCATTCATTTGTTCTGTAAATTTTTCATCTTACTTCTTTTTTCCTCTATTTTTGCTTGTTACATACATTGAAATATGGTATACTGAATTGAAATTCTATGGAATTGAGGTATTTTGTGATGCGCAAATCCATTCTGTATGTTCTTCTTGCTGCGCTGCTTCTGACCAGCATTACCCCCGCATTTGCTGCTGAAGCAACTGATATTCAGGGATACAATAAAAAAACCAAGTATCAGTATGTCACCTTCGGCACCTTTCCTGTTGAAGCTGACGGAACAGAAGGGCCCCTTCTCTGGCGTGTGCTGGAAGTAAAGAATAACGAAGCCTATCTGCTTACCGAATATATTGTGGATGTGCATTATGTGCATTTGGATACTGTCGCCTATTATGATACCAAATGGGAAGACAGCGATCTTTTTGCATATTTGCAAAATGATTTTATGAACCGTGCTTTTTCTGCAGGTGAACAAGCTGTAATTCTGCAGCGGACAGAAGATGGCGGGCTGGTCACTTTGCCGCATATTGATGATATGCGCAATGCCAAATTCGGCTTCGACAGCAATAATTCCCGTTTGTGTACCGGTACGGAATATGCAAAAGAAATTGGCCTGTACATTTACACGAAAAAACATAGCCCCTGGATTTCCAGAAATAAATCTGAAAGCCGCCCTCAGCAGCAGCGCCGGGTCATGAGCGAAGGAAAGCTGGGCACCGTTCCCTGCGGCAATGTGGATCTGGGCATCCGCCCCTGTGTCTATGTCGATTTGACCAAGCTGACCATTTCCGGCGGCTCCGGTACCAAGGATAATCCCTGGGTACTGACGGCTGAAGATATTGCCCCGGTCGAAGTCCCCGTAGTCACAGAAGCACCGGTTGCCCAAAAACCTGTTGAAGTTCCCGCTGAAAAAGAAGAAATCAAGCCGGTTGCTACTGAAATGCCCAAGCCTGTTGCAACATTAAAACCCATTGCAACCGAAAAGCCAGCTGCTGTTGAAAAACCGTTCGTAAGCAAAGCCTTTACCGCCGCAGCCAATCCCGAATCTATTCATGAAAAGTTCCCTGCTCTTGCTGATAACGGTTTCCTGCCGGATGGCGAAGAAGAATTTGTTTATGCTGATGATAAGGAAGGCTTGTGGCTCTATGCTTCCCAGACCCTTCGTATCGAGATTAACCGCCGTACCGGTACCAACAGCAAAAAGCAGCCTCTTCGCTGGTATGAAGCTGAGATTTACACCAAAGATACAGACGAGCTCTTTAAACTGTATCCTCATGACGAAGCAAAATATACCAACCGTTATGCTTTGGAAGAAGTAAACAAGATTGCTGCCAAGAATCACCTGGTATTTGCCATCAATTCCGACTATTTCATTTATCGTGTTTCCCGGGATGCAGAAGTAAGTTATAATTACCCCATCGGCGTCATTATCCGCAATGGTAAGGTTTTCTATGATCAGCCCAGAAAGGCCTCCTCTGCCGTTTATCCTCCCCTGGATACCATGGCACTTTATCCCGATGGAACCGTTTCTCTGCATAAGACTGAAGAGATCACCGCCAACGAACTGATTGCCGCAGGCGCTGTGAATACTCTTTCCTTTGGCCCCATCCTGGTGGAAAATGGCGAGGTATCCCCCCGTTCCAAGGAATTCGGCAATACCCCCAATCCCCGTACCGCTTTCGGCGTGGTAGAACCCGGCTACTACATTGCCGTTATGGTTGAATCCCGCGTCACAGAGAGTAAGGGCGAATCCTGCGTATGGCTGGGTGAGCTGATGGCTCAGCTTGGTTGTGAATCTGCCATCAATCTGGATGGCGGCGCCACTTCCACCATGCTTTTCATGGGTAAGCAAATCAATAAGACCGGTAATTACGGCGATATCACCAATCGCAAACAAAATGAACTCTTTGGCATCGGATATTCCGAAGCCGTTAAGTAAAAGCAAATCCCTCTTCCGCAATTCACGGAAGAGGGATTTTTTCATATTCTGTTTAGAGGGCGAGAATCGCCGTTTCAAGCGCCCTGCAAATATCCTGGAGCGTCATGTATGGCTGGCCATTCTTTGCCTGTTCGGGAAGATACGGAACATGGATAAAGCCTGCCTTCACATCTGTATTTTTATAATGATGCAAAACAGAATACATGACCGTATTACAGACGAAAGTACCGGCAGAATAAGAAACGGAACCCGGCAGACCGGCGTGCCGGATAGCGTCTACCATTTTTCTGACAGGAATCGTTGCGAAATAGGCATCGGGCCCATCAGCAGCTACAGGTTCATCCTTTGGCATTTCTCCTGCATTATCGGGTATTCCGGCATATTTTAGATTTATAGCAACCATTTCAGGGGTTACGTCTTTTCTGCCGCCGGCCTGACCAACGGAAATAATCACGTCCGGCCGGATTATTCTCGCCGCATCCAGAATTCTTGGAAAAGCATTTTCAAATTCCGTTGGAATCAGCAGCGGATGAATATTGTATTCGCCGATGATTTCCGGTAAAATGGATACCGCTTCCCAGGCAGGATTGATTTCTTCCCCGCCAAAGGGATTAAAACCTGTAATCAGAAGATTCTTCATAATGCCTCACCGCTTCTTTTTCTTTTCTTTCTTCAATTTTCGATAAATTTGTTTGATATTCCTGCAAAAGGGTATATAATTATCGTATTAAATGTGCCTTCAAGGAGGTAAGCGATCATGTCCCCTCTTCTCCTTGCTTTGATCGGAACATCTTTTACTTGCTTTTCAACCATCCTGGGTTCTGCGACAGTCTACTTTTTCAAGCGCGAAATCCCCAAAAATATTCAACGTGGCTTTCTTGGCTTTGCTGCCGGCGTAATGATTGCCGCTTCCGTCTGGTCTCTTTTGATCCCTGCCATGGAAATGGCGGAAGAACAGCATCAGTTTCCCTGGCTTCCTGCAGCCGGCGGCTTGATCCTGGGGGTCGTTTTCCTGCTGATTCTGGATCGTCTTCTTCCCCATCTGCATCCTGGAAGCAATGAACCGGAAGGGCCCAGATCATCCCTTGGAAGAACCACATTGCTTGTCTTTGCGGTAACGCTGCACAATATTCCGGAAGGGCTTGCTGTCGGCCTGGCATTTGGTCTGGCAGGCGGTGAAAACGCCATTACCCTCTCTGCCGCTCTGGCCCTCTCCCTCGGTATGGCTATCCAAAATTTCCCGGAAGGCGCTGCCATTTCGCTTCCCTTGAAAAAAGAAGGCTACAGCAACCACAAGAGCTTTTTCTACGGTGCCCTCAGCGGCATTGTGGAGCCCATCGCCGGTGTGGTAGGCGTACTGCTTGCTGGCGGAATTTCTACCATGATGCCCTGGCTTCTGGCATTTGCTGCAGGCGCAATGCTGTATGTAGTGGTAGAGGAATTGATCCCCGAAGCTCACCTGGGAGAGCACAGCCACATCGGCACCCTTAGCGTCATGGGCGGCTTTCTTCTGATGATGGTATTGGATACAGCTCTTGGCTGATCCAATGAAAATAACCCCTCTTGATATAATGGACTGTTCCCTGAATAACGGACAATAGAAAAAAGACGCCTCCTGTTGTAGAATGGAAACTACGCCAGGAGGTGTTTTACATGTCAAGAGAGTACACAAAGATAGAAGAATTGGTAGTCCTAATCGAACAAAGGCATG
>JAFQOD010000073.1 GCA_017395685.1 Clostridia bacterium | reverse complement strand
TGATAGATACATCCATTTTTACAATCATGAGCGCATCCAGCTAAAAACTGGCGTGCCTCCTCTCTCGCTTCGGCACGCCAGGTAAGCACTTCTCCTACTCAGGGGCTTTTTTGTGCAGTCCGTATATTCTGGGGCAGTTCAATCCGAAAGGGAGCTTTTTTTGCATAAAAAGTGGAGAGGGGCCGGGCAAGCCCCTCTCCGAAGAAAGGAAAGGAAGGTAGAGAATGTCAATATCAGTCTCCGCTGAAGCGGAGGAATTCGGCATCCTGAATTGGAAACTCAAAATTGAAATTATCGATGCTTCTATTCATCAAATTTCAATTCCGAATTCCGCATTCCAAATTCCGAATTTTCATCGGCACGGCCGCCTTACCAGGTGGCATTCATGGCACGGGCCACGGCATTCTGATGGGCAGCGTCCACTTTGTTGGTTTCGTGGGTGCGGCTCTTATAGAAATGGATGCAGAAATGGCCGTTGAAATTGTTATTGGAAATGGTGGTGGTTCCGTGGGGCATGCCGTTCATGGAAGCGGCATACACATGCCCGTTGTATTTCACCAGCACGGCCCGGCGGGCCCAGCTCCAGCTGCCGCCGTAAACGGATTTCATGATGGCGGTATCGGATGCGGTGAGGGGCTCGGCGTCGATATGATTGGCCCCGGCCCAGCGCCTTACCTTGAATACCTTGCCGGTGGCCACATCCTTCACTTCGAAGGTGGCGCCCCGGGGAATCACATTCTGCTTGCCGTTGAACCAATCCAGCCGCTCGGTCTTATAGGTATAATTGGCGGCGTTCTTGCCAAAGAGGGCCTTGATGGTATCATTGCCGGCGGAGCCATCCTGGGTAAGGCCCTTGGATTTCTGGAAGGCCTTCACAGCAGCCACGGTATCATTTCCGTATTTGCCGTCAATGGGCTGGGTATAGAAGCCTTTGATCTTCAGCGCCTGCTGCAGGGCGATGACATGCTTGCCGGAATTGCCCTTGCGGGTGGTATTGGGCACCACAATCTGGGAAATCTTTGTGATCCCGTTCATCTTGGGATCATTGGCAACCGTGGTATAGGATACCTTGCCGAAGAGCTTTTTGATGGTATCATAATCGGCCTTGCCGGTCTGGCTCAGCTTCATGGCCTTCTGATAGGCCTTGACGGCGGAAACGGTGTTATTGCCGTATTTGCCGTCTACCACGCCCTTATAATAGCCTTTGATTTTCAGCGCCTGCTGCAGCTTTTCCACATCCTCGCCGGAGGAACCCTTCTGGGTATACTTGGGGGCGTCGCCCAGCTTGGAAATAGAAGTGACAGAGGCATATTTGCTCTTACTCTGGGATGCATCCAGCGCCTTTTCGGCAGAGGAGGACAGATTGACGAATTTCTTCATCACATAACCCGTCTGATTCTTATGCTTTACCGCATAGAAATCACCGCTTGTCCCGGTGACGGTAACCTGATCCCCTTTTTGCAGCCGATAAAAATAGATGCTGCTGGTATTGGGCTTTTTCCGGAAAAATACATCTTTGGCATTCACCGTGCCGGTATAGCTGGCGGCCAGGGCAGTGGGAAGCGCCCCAAGGAATAAAACAAATGCTGCAATCAGGGCGAGGGCCCGCTGTTTCATGCTCACTCAAATCACCCGCACTTTCACGTATTTTTACGTTCTTATTTTATTACAAAATTATTAAAAAATCAAGTCATTCTTTTTAATGTTTACAACTATTTTGAAATATATTTTTGTTTTTCGTCTTATTTTTGGATTTTTTCTCTTCTCCCCTCCTTCCTGCATTGGACAAGATCAGCCTATGCCCTCCATTCAGCATCTATGCATATTCTTTACACATAAAAAAACCGCCCATCAAAGGGCGATTTTCATCAGCAGATTTATTTTTTCTTCCAGGGCACAAAATCCTGCACGGCGCCCTGGCCATCCACATAGGGCTTCAGCCGGAAGGCGGTATCCTTCTGCACCATCTTCATCACCTTCTGGGCCTGATCCCCTTCCACCAGCACGGGCTGATAATTATTTTCCGGGGAAGTGCCGCTGATATGAATGGGCCAGATCGTCAGTTGATGGCCGGTATACTGCCCATCCTCAAAATGCAATTGGAACTGGGCGATGGTGGCCTGGATGCAGCGCACTTCTTCATCCACGCCGGTATTGCCCCCGAAGGAGGCATTGCCCAGGGAATAAATCTGGGTGATGCCGTCAAATACATTGATCCCCTGGGGCACATGGGGATGATTGCCGATGATCAGATTGGCGCCGTAATTTTTCAGCTTCTTGGCATAGGAATCATGGATGTTGCCGTGGATGGCGTTATATTCCGCCCCGCAGTGGAGGGAGGCCACGATCACCTGGCAGCCCTCCGCCTTCAGATCCTTGAATACCTGTTCCACCTTTTTGGCGTGATCCTTATGATACAGGGGCAGCACCCCGGCAAAGCCGATCCGGATGCCATCCACTTCCACATAGCAGCCCCAATCCCCGTATTCGGTGGATCCACAGTATTTCACCCCCACGCCTTCCAGGGCCTGGAGGGTGGATTGATGGGCATCCTTGCCGTAATCGCTGTAATGATTATTGGCCAGATTGGCCACTTCGATGCTGCATTCCTTCAGGATCTGGGCATATTCCGTGGGCCCCCGGAAGCGCAGGCGGCTGGTGGAATCAGCGGCGTCATCATTGAGCACGCATTCCAGATTGACCAGCGTGATATCATCCTCAGCAAACAATCCCTGCAGCTTTTCAAAGGGATAGCTGTAGCCGTATTTTTCAATATACCGCTGGAAAGCAAATTCCTCATGCTTCACCCGGTCATTGCTGCCGGGCATAAAATCGCCGGTGCAGGTCAGGGTGATCACCTGGGTTTCGGCCAGGGCGGATGATGCCATCATCACCAGCATCAGCCCGATCAATAAAGCACGCAAATATTTCATTGGCTGTCCTCCCGGATCAAATTCCGTTTTTAGTCTATCATGTGCAGCATAAAAAGTCAATTTCCTCAAGAAAAAACGGGATAAAGGCGGCGCATCCCTTGCGGATGAGGCGGCAAAAATGGTATCATATAAAAGGAGGCGATCGTTATGCATGCATTTGATCATTTATGTGTAAAGCCGGGGGTTTTTTATCTGCCCCGGAAGGATGAAAATATGAGTATCTGGCCGGTAGTGGCCTGTGATCAATATACCGCCCAGAAGGATCAATGGGAAAAGGCGGATCAACTTGCGGGGGATCATCCCTCTGCCCTGCGCCTGATCATCCCGGAGGCATATCTGGATGAAAGCGATCAAAGGGTGCCCCTGGCCCAGGCCGCCATGCAGAATTATCTGGATCAGGGGGTGCTGGAGGAGACCGTCCGGGGTATGGTGCTGCTGGAGCGCACCACCCAGTCCGGCAGCCGGCTGGGGCTGGTGCTGACGGTGGATCTGGAGGCCTATGATTTTTCGCCCCATTCCCATTCCCCCGTCCGGCCTACAGAGGGCACCATCCTTTCCCGCATTCCCCCCCGGCAGAAGGTGCGAAGGGGCGCCGCCCTGGAGCTTTCCCATGTGCTGCTGCTGTGCGATGACAAGGCCCGCTCCATCATTGAGCCCGTCTATGAGATCCGCCATCAGCTGCGTCCCCTCTATGATGTGGATCTGATGCTGGATGGGGGCCGTGCCCGGGGCTGGGCAGTGGAGGATGAAGGCCTGCTTGCCCGGATCGCCGCCGCCATGGAGGCCTTGAAGGAACGCACCCCGCAAGGGGGCATCCTCTTTGCCGTAGGGGACGGCAATCATTCCCTGGCCACCGCCAAGGCCCACTGGATGGAAGTGAAGGCCGGCCTGCCCCAGACGGAATGGGCGGATCATCCTGCCCGGTTCGCCATGGTGGAGCTGAATAACATTTATGATGAGGCCCTGATTTTTGAGCCCATTCACCGGGTGATCTTCGATACCACAGTAAGCCATATCAAGGCCCTGCTTCAGGATGCCGGCCTTACCCTGGATATGGAGCAGCCCGATCTGGTGATCGTGGGCGCCCGGGGCGATCTGCCCTACCGGATCACAAATCCGCAACATACCCTGCCGGTGGGCACGGTGCAGAAATTATTGGATGGGGATACCTCCCTGAATCTGGATTATGTGCACGGCGAAGACGCCGTCCGCCATATCGTAGAGGAGGAAAACGCCGTGGGCATTCTGCTGCCTGCCATGGATAAGGCGCTGCTCTTCCCCGCTGTGGAAAAGGGCGGCCCCCTCCCCCGCAAAACCTTCTCCATGGGCGAGGCCAACGAAAAGCGCTACTATATGGAGGCAAGAAGGATCACCCGCAGGTAACGGCCTGCCCGGCCCATTCATCCCCTGAAGAACGGAGAGAAACCATGAAAAAAAAGCTGACCCTCTTCTTTGCCGTCGCATCCCTGCTGATGATGGCGGGGGTATACATCCTCACCGGCAATTATTTTTTCCACAGCTTTACGGTAGAAAATGTGCCTGGAGGCGTGGCTGTCACAGGCTATAAGGATACACTGCCCGAAACGCTGAGGATCCCCTCCAAGCTCTACGGAAAAAAGGTGGTGGCCATCGGGAGCGAGGCCTTCCGCGCCCATGCCCTCTATCATCCCTACACCGTGAAGGAACTGATCCTGCCCGATACCGTCACCACCATCGGCAGGAACGCCTTTGACGGCTGCAAGAACCTGAAATCCGTCACCCTGCCCAAGGGGCTGACCACCATTGAAAGCGCCGCCTTTTCCGATTGCGAATCGCTGGCGAGCATCGTAATCCCCGACAGCGTTACTGAAATCGGCACCAGCGTTTTCTCGGGCTGTAGCAGCCTGAAATCCGTCACCCTGCCCAAGAGCATGGAAAAAATCCCCTTCGCCATGTTCAGCGGCTGCTCCTCCCTGGAGGAAATTGCCCTGCCCCAATCCATCCATACCATCGAGGATTCCGCCTTCAGCAGCTGCAGCCATTTAAAAGGCCTTACCATCCACAGCAGTATTACCGCCATCGGGCCCAATCCTTTCACACGATGCTATCGCCTGACCCTTGAGGCGGATGAAAATCATCCGGTATTTGAGGTAATTGACGGCGTGCTCTACAATAAGCAGACCGCTTCCCTCATTTCCTATCCCTCCGGCCTGGAAGGCGCCTCCTTTACGGCGCCCGAAGGGGTGCGCTCCATCGGCGAGTGGGCCTTTGCCGACGCCAATAAGCTGCAGCAGGTTATCCTGCCGGAGGGCCTTGAAGCCATCGGCACCTATGCCTTTTACAACTGCACCGCACTTCAATCCATTCATCTTCCCGGTTCCCTGGCCGCCATTGATTCCTGCGCCTTTGATTCGTGCAAAGAGCTGGAATCCGTTCAATTGCCCTCCGGGCTGCAATCCCTGGGCAATTCCGCCTTCACCGACTGCCGGAATCTGAAGGAAATTGTGATCCCCGAATCCATTACTATCCTTGGGAAAAATATGTTCAGAGGCTGCACCGCCCTGGAAACGGTCACCCTGCCAACGAGCCTTACCGCCATTGAGGAAAGGGCCTTTGCATCCTGCTATGCCCTCAGACAGATCAATCTGCCCGCCTCCCTCACCGCCATCGGCCAGTATGCCTTCCATGACGCCGGGGCGCTTACCGAAATTGCGCTGCCGGATGGGCTGAAGCAGCTGGATCAGGGGGCCTTCTGGGGCTGCAGCAAGCTGAAAAAGATCAATCTGCCCGCCGGCGTTACCACCCTTGGCAAAAATATTTTTGCGGAATGCAATCTGCTCACCGTCAGCGTGGAGGAGGGCAGCGCCGGGGAAGACTATTGCGTAGCGAATAAAATCCAATATACCATCCGGAAATAAATATCCACGGAGAAAATATGTTGAAAAAAAATGACGAACTGACCCTCACCATCGAGCGCTTCGGCGGCGAAATGGGCATTGCCCATCTGGAGGGGATGACCTTATTTGTGCAGGGGGCGCTGCCCGGAGAAAAGGTGATTGCCCGGGCCCAGCGGGTGGAAAAGACCCATGCCTTTCTCAAGACCCTGAAGGTTGTGGATGCCCATCCCCAGCGCATCCATCCCCCCTGCCCCTATTATGAAAAATGCGGGGGCTGCGTATGCCAGCATATGGCCTATCCCCTCTCCCTGGAAATGAAACGGGCGCGGGTGCAGGATGCACTGACCCGGCTGGGGGGCCTTTCCATTGATGTGCCTCCCGTCAAAGGCATGGAAAATCCCTGGCATTACCGCAATAAGACGGCGCTGCCGGTAGGCGGCGTGAAGGGAACGCCCCAGATCGGCTTTTTTGCCCCCCGCAGCCACAGGATCATTGATGTAGAAAAATGCCTGATTGCAAGGGAAGAGAGCGATCAGGTGCTGGCCGTTTTCCGGCTGTGGATGGAAAAATTCCAGATTGCCCCCTATGAGGAGCAGAGCCGGAAGGGCCTGATCCGTCATATCATGAGCCGGGTATCCCGCTCCGGCCAGGTGATGGCGGTGGTGGTGGCCACCCAGAATACCCTGCCCCATGAGCGGGAATTAACCGCCATGCTGCGGGCGGGGGTGCCGGGGCTTTCTTCCCTGTATCTGAATGTGAACAAGCGGGGGGATAATGTGATCCTGGGCCTGGAAAACCGGCTGCTTTTCGGCGAAGAAAGGCTGCAGGATACCCTCTGCGGCTTCCGCTATGCCCTCTCCCCCCTTTCCTTCTTCCAGGTGAATCCTGTGCAGACGGAAACGCTGTATCAGACCGCCCTGGATTTTGCAGAGCTGACCGGGGATGAGCTGGTTGCCGATCTGTACTGCGGCGCAGGCACCATTTCCCTGCTGCTGGCCCGGAAGGCAAAGCAGGTAATCGGCATTGAAATCGTGCCGGAGGCCATCCGGGATGCGGAGGAGAATGCCAGGGTCAACGGCGTGGAAAACGCCCGCTTTTATGCCGCTGCGGCGGAGGATCTGCTGCCCCAGATGGTGCAGCAGGGGCTGCGGCCGGATGTGGTGGTGCTGGATCCTCCCCGGAAGGGCTGCGAAGAAAAGGTGCTTGCCGCCATCGCCCAGGCAGGCCCCAAACGCATCGTATACGTCAGCTGCGATGTGGCCACCCAGGCCCGGGACGCCAAATACCTGTGTGCCCACGGCTACCATGTGACCAAATGCCAGAGCGTGGATATGTTCTGCCATACCGGGCATGTGGAAAATGTGCTGCAGTTTGTGAAAGAATAATCATTTGTCAGGAGGATGCCCATGGCCAGAACCACTTACATCATCAAATGCCAGGATGCCTGCGCCGCCATCCAGACCGCAGAAAAAATCCTGCGGGAGGAAAAATACGATTATATCCAGGAAAACGGCCAGAGCGTATGGAAGAACGGCAACGCCGCCTGGGCTGCCGTGCGCTATATCCGCCTGATCCCTGTGGATCATGCCACGCTGCATATTGAGGGCTGGGTAAAGGGCACCGTGGGCGGCGAAATGAACCTGGACGGCATCTTCGGCGGCCTGCCCAAGAAAATGGCCGCCAAGGTGATCCAGCGGATCCGGACCGCCATCGAAGGCTGATGCACCCATCTTTCATCGCCGCTTTCCGGCAGATGAAAAAATCCATATAAGCAAGCCGGGCTTCCATTGCGGAAGCCCGGCTTTTTTATTCATTGCTGGAAAATGCAGCATTCCTCAATAATCCCTGGCCCGGCCGCAGGAGCAGCATTTGAATGCAAACAGGGTTTTTTTGAATTCCCCGCCGCAATGCTGGCATACGCCCCTGCTGCGGCGTTCCTGCCGGGCATGGGCCTCCTGCTCCTGGATGTGCAGACGCTCCAGGGCGTCCTCCATCATCCGCTTGCATTTTTCCTCCCGATCCCGGCAATAGGCATCATCGTTATCAAACAGATGGCCCCATTTGCTCAATTGGGTATAGGGCTGTCTGTTATCCCGGCCGGCCATCAGCACGGTGCCATCGCGCCGGACGCCCAGGGTGCAGAAATCCCCTACGCTCACCGCCACGATATCCCGCCAGGATTGCACATCGCATTGGCCGTATCCGTTATATCCCGTGACGCAGACGGTGCCATCCAGCCGAAGGGCAGCGCTGTGGCAGTTTTTCGCGCTGACGGCCACCACATCCTTCCACTCGCCCACCCGGCACTGCCCTTTTTCGGAGGCGCCGGCGGATACCACCGTGCCATCCTTTTTCAGGCCCAGGATATATTCATAGCCGGTGGCGATATCCACGATATTCCGCCAGGCGGAATTCCTGAATTTTTCCTCGGTGCATTCCACGGTGCCGTCTTTTTTCAGGCCCACGGTATAGCCGTTGAAGGCATAGATTGCGGCAATATCCCGCCAGGAACCCACATCGCACCGGCCGTTGATCCTCAGCCCGGTCGCCACCACCGTGCCATCCTTTTTCAGTCCCACGGTATGATTTTTGCCGGCGGCGATGGCGATGATATCCTTCCAGCCCCTGACGTCGCATTGCCCGTATTCATAATTGCCGGTTGCCACCACCGTGCCGTCTGCCCCGAGGCCCACAGAATGCCAGCCGCCGGCAGCAATGGCGATGATATTTTTCCAGCCCTGCACATTGTTCTGGCCGTACTGATTATCCCCGGATGCCACGACCGCCCCATCCGTTCTCAGGCCCAGGGCATGAAATTCACCCAGGGAGACCGCATAGATACGCTGCCAGGAGGTCAGGGTATTCCGGTATTCATCCCAGTTGGAGACGCACACCTGGCCGGAGGATGTTACCGCCGCATGCAGGGGCAGTTTCGCATTGGGGGAGCAGACCAGCAGATCCTTGAAAATTCTGCCCTTCTTCTGCCCATTGGCCATCTTCTCTTCCTGGGCTTTTTTCAATTCTTCCTCTTTTCTGCGCTGGGCTTCCTGCTGCTCGGCCGCCTCCCGCTGCCGTTTTTCCTCCAGCAGCCGGGCCTCCTCCTGCCGCTGGGCCAGCTCCCGGCCCAGGCGCATGCATTCCTCCCGCAGATGGGGGGCATCCCGATAATCCTGCAGCGCTTCAAATTTCCAGGCCGCATCGGCATAATCCCTTATCGATGCCGCCCTCTGCATGACAGACAAAGCCTGCTGATAGCCTTCCTCCAGGGATAATTCGTTATGCCTCTGCATGCACTGCTCCGCCAGCTGATCCGCATCCTTATACCCCGTAATTTCTTCCAATCGCCGGGCCAGCTTCAGCCATTGGGCCGCATCTGCAGCGCCGGCCATATCCTGCCTGACGGATTGATATATTCTTTCCATTCTGGCGGCACGAATGCGATCCAGGCAGCCCTGCATTTCCTGCTTCAGGGCGGCGGAACCGTAGCGAAGGATTTTCTGATAATGGGCATTTTCGTCAAAGGGCTTGGCCAGATCGCCCAGATCCTGCCGCCTGCTCACCCGCAGCGCTGCCATCAGCTTGCCAAGATAGGCCTCGCCGCATTCCGGATCCAAATCCAGCACCTTTTCGCAATATTCATCGGCGGTATCCCAGGCCTTATCCTCCAGGAAAATGAAAATGCGCTTGATCAGGCCCAGGGCATTGCCCCCCATCATGGGCGCCATCACCGCTGCGGGAACGGGGGCAATGGGGGCAGGGGCTATCTGATCCTTGCCGCACAGCTTCATAACCCCCCGGGTCAGATCCTGCAGCCAGCCCAGTTTTCCCATATCCTGGGCCTGCAGATTGCGGAATTCACGGGGGATATCATAAGCATCAATGCCCTTGAAGCAGGGGATCAGCGTCTTGTGATGATCCTCCTTGCCCATGGCCAGAAAGCGGCTCCATTCATTCTTCACCCAGACCGCATCGTAATGCTCGAATGAGGTGCCCACCGCCAGCATCACCTTGGCAGAATGGAGCGCAGCATAAATATAGGGCTCATACTGCTGCCCCAGCTTATCCTCCAGGGTAATCCGGGCGAAAAATACCTTCAGTCCCTTCTCTGTCAGGGCGTCATACATATCCTGGGCCAGCACGCTGTCCTCCGTGCGGCTTCCGTCCTCGTCCGTTTCTTTATAGCAGATGAATACGTCATAGGGCTCTTCCCCTGCCACAATTTCCAGGATCGCCCGCTGCAGACGATCGATTTCCTTGGCCTCTTCCCGGTATAATTTCCGGGCCACCCCATCCGCATATTCGCAGGCCATATCAAAATTATTTTCATCCATGATGGAAATCTGACGGGTGCGGTGGCAGGTGGGCATTTTCTTCCCCGTGGCAGGGTCATCCACATATTCGATGCCATAGGCGCAAAGGCAAAGCCCCCAGTAGGCCTCCGCCTCCTCCGGGAATTCCGCCACGATGGATTCGTATACCGCGGCCGCCTTATCAAATTCGCTGGCCATCCGCAGCCGGTTGGCACGATTGAACAGATTGCCCTTCTTTTCATTATCCACGGCAGGGATGGTCTGCATCGTTCCGCAGAATTCACATTCGCAGATGACTGCCCCATTTTCAATATTCAGATCCCCGCCGCACATTTTGCATTTCAGGATCATGGATCATTTGCTCCTTTGGTATATCCGGATGAACGGTTATTTGATAAGATCCCATTCATCCACATTACATTTGAAATCCATATTGCTGCCCACGGCCACCACCGTGCCATCGGCTTTCAGGCCCACGGTATGGGAATTGCCGCCGGAAACGGCCACAATATCCCGCCATCCGCTTACCTTGCACTGGCCATCCGCATTGGCGCCCACGGCCACTACCGTGCCATCCGCCTTCAGGCCCAGGGTATAATAATCCCCGCATTCAATGGCCACGATATCCCGCCAGCCGCTCACATTGCACTGCTTGACGCTGTTGCGTCCCACAGCCACCACCGTGCCATCCGCTTTCAGGCCCACGGTATGCGCAGAGCCGGCGGCAACGGCCACAATACCCCGCCAGGCGCCCACATTGCACTGGCCCTCTTCATTATCCCCTACCGCCACCACCGTGCCATCCGTTTTCAGGCCCACGGTATGGTATCCGCCGGCCACAATGGCGGCAAGATTCCGCCAGGATGCCACATTGCTCTGGCCTTTGCTGAAATAGCCGCCGCTTTTCTCGCCAACTGCAATCGCCGTGCCATCCGCTTTCAGCCCCACAGTATGGAAAGCGCCGGCAGAAATGGCCTTAATATCCTTCCAGGCGCGGGTATTGCACTGGCCATAATCATTATCGCCTTCCGCTACCACCGTGCCATCCGCTTTCAGGCCTACGGTATGATAGCC
The DNA here is from genome assembly GCA_017395685.1 of Clostridia bacterium. Classification (GTDB taxonomy): domain Bacteria; phylum Bacillota; class Clostridia; order Christensenellales; family Aristaeellaceae; genus RUG563. The sequence goes on along the minus strand of JAFQOD010000073.1, from coordinate 58,147 downwards.
GCCGGCGGCAACGGCCACAAGATTCCCGGAATAGCGCATGCTTACATAGCACTGGCCGCTGTCATTGCTGCCCGCCGTTTTCATGTTACCATTGGTTTGCAGCCCCAGGGTATGCTTATCCCCTGCATCCAATTTGACAGCCAGGGAAGAAAGGATGCTGCGCTGCCGGGCCATACTTTCCTGATAATTGCCCGCCTTCTGATACAGGGCCAGCGCTTCCATTTCTTTTCCTTCCGCCAGCAGCGCCTCGGCCCTTTCATAGTTTTCCTTGGTGGCAGTTGCCCTGGAAGATACGAAGAAAAAGGCTGCCGCTGCGGCCACTGCCAGCACCGCAATTGCAAGGATCCATTTTTTCCTGGCTGCCGCTGCGGCCCTTTTCTTTTCTTCGGCCAGCTGCCGCTGCCGCTCCTCTTCCTCAGCTTTCTGCTGAGCGGCCAGCTGCTTTTTTGCCTCATCACGGCACCGGGCCGCCATATTCCGGCTGTCCTGATAATCCTCCAGTTTGGCAAATGCCGCCTCTGCCGCCTCATATTTCTGCAGGTTCATCAGCACCCGGGCATTTTCATAGGCGGCGCTGAGGGCAGCCTCCCGGCACCGCTCCGCCATTTCCCGGCTGTCCCGGTAACCCTTGAGAATCAGGAAGGCCGCCCTGGCGCCCTCCCAATCCATCCGGGCCATTTTTTCCCGGGCCAGCTGATACTGAGCCTCCTGCAGGGCCTGGCCCTTTTCCAGGAAGGCCCGTTCAATTTCCTTTACGGCCTCCAGGCCGGCAACGGAAGCCAGCTTCTGCTGCACCTGTTCCCTGATCCCCAGGAAAGCCTGATAGGACTGGGCACGATTCAGCAGCTGCATGGCGCTCTGCAGGATGCCTTCTTTCCGTTCATTTTCCTGCCGGTCAATAATAGCCTGATGATAGCCCTGCACCTGGGCCTTGAGGGCGTCATCGCCGAAGCGAAGAATTTTCTTATAATTATTTCTGTTATCGAAATGCTTATTCTGCTTGGCCAGCTGCTCCGGCCTGCGCACCTGCAATTCCGCCATCAGCTTGCACAGATAGGCCCGGGCATTTTCCGGTTCCAGATTCAGGGCCTGTTCGCACAATTCATCCGCTTTCCTGAAATCCCCATCCTCCAACGCAATCATGGCACGGCGGATCAGGGGATCTGCCGGCTGGCCGGAAAGGGATACCGGCTGCGATACCGCAGGAAGCGGCTGATCTTTACCGCACAGCTTCATGACCCCCCGGGTCAGATCCTGCAGCCAGCCCAGCTTTCCCATATCCTGGGCCTGCAGCCCCTGGAATTCCTCGGGAATATCATAGGCGTCAATGCCCTTGAAGCAGGGGATCAGCATTTTCTTGCGGTCTTCCTTCATCATGCCGATAAAGCGGCTCCATTCATTCTTCACCCAGACCGCATCGTAATGCTCGAATGAGGTGCCCACTGCCAGCATGACCCTGGCGGAATGGAGCGCAGCGTAAATATAAGGCTCATACTGCTGCCCCAGCTTATCCTCCAGGGTGATCCGGGCAAAAAATACCTTCAGCCCCTTCTCTGTCAGGGCGTCATACATATCCTGGGCCAGCACACTATCCTCCGTGCGGCTGCCGTCGGCCCCCGTTTCCTTGTAGCAGATGAATACATCATAGGGTGCTTCCCCCGCCACGATTTCCAGGATGGCCTGCTGGATACGATCGATTTCCTTGGCCTCTTCCCGGTACAGCTTTTTGGCCACGGCGTCGGCATACTCACAGGCCAGGCTGAAATTTTCATACCGCATGATGCTGCCCTGCCGGGTGCGGTGGCAGGTGGGCATCTTTTTGCCGCTGGCGGGATCATCCACATATTCGATGCCGTAGGCGCACAGGCAAAGCCCCCAATAGGCCTCCGCCTCCTCCGGGAATTCCGCCACGATGGATTCGTATACCGCAGCTGCCTTATCAAATTCACTGGCCCGCCGCAGCCGGTTGGCACGGTTGAACAGATTGCCCTTCTTCTCGTTATCCAGGGCAGGGATGGTCTGCATCGTTCCGCAGAATTCACATTCACAGATGACTGCGCCATTTTCAATATTCAGATCTCCGCCGCACATTTTGCATTTCAGAATCATCACAAATCTCCCATTCCTCAGCGTACCTGAGCCGTCATTTCATCCATTTCTTTGATCCGGGTGATACCCGCATACGATCTTTTTTTCTGGCCGATTCCAGGCAGCGGCATCATCCGCCCCGCCATGCAAAAGCAAGAAAAAGGCGGATCGATCAGATGACCGCCGGCCCTTTTCTTGCCTGATTAATTTTCGATTATTTGCCCAGCTTGGCAGCAAATTTTCTTTGCTCCACCAATTGGACAGCCTTCATGATATTTTCGGATCCGGCATAGCTTTCCAGCATTTCCAGCTGGGCCGCAATCTGCGCATCCAGCTCCGTGGGCATGGGATCGGCATAACGGATATCCTCCGCCAGCTTTTTCAGCTCCGGGGCGCCGGTCCTGGCGGCCAGGGCCGCAGCCTTTGCCCGGATGGCCTTCCATGCCTTCGTCTGATCGACGACGGCGGCTTCCCCCTGCGCCACAGCTTCCCGTGCCGCATCCTGCACCGTAAGGCAGCTCAATACCCCGGCAAAAATCAGGATTTCGGCAAGAAGGGCGCCCCACAGCGGGCAGAGGCCGGAGGAGGTCATCAGGATGAAGCCAACCAACACCTGCACCAGCAGGCCCACCAGGGCAACCCTGAAAATGGGCCAGCCCAGCAGCTTGCTTTCCAGCTTTTCATCCTGCCGGAAGGCACGATAGAAAACCCCGGCACTCAGGGCGAACATGACCACAATCCCTGCCAGGCCCACCCAGTAAGCAGGCGTATGCAGGAAAGGAATGAGAAAGGCCAGGGCCAGCACAACCCCCAGCGAAATACCCCACAGAATCCAGACATGCTTGGTCAGTTTCACGGTTTATTCCTCCTTTTTACCGCCGCAATTGGGGCAGAAGGGGGTTTTGATCCCTTTCTGACCGCAGGCACAATCCCAGGCTTCCGGCTTTTTGGCGCCGCAGTTGGGACAGAAATTGCTGGCAATGCCCTGCTGGCCGCAGGCGCAATCCCACAGGGCAGGGGGCTCCGGCTTCCTGGCGCCGCAATTGGGGCAGAAATTGCTGGCAATGCCCTGCTGACCGCAGCCGCAGTTCCACAGGGGGGAGGCAGAGGGCTTTTTGCTGCCGCAGCCGGGGCAGAAATTGCTGGTGATGCCCTTCTGGCCGCAGGCGCAATCCCATCCGCCGATGGCAGCGGCCTGCTGCAGAACGGGATTGACGGCCTCCTTGGTCATGCCCACTACGCTGCCCATGGCGCCCATCACGGTGCCCATGGTGCCCAGGCCCACGCCCAGCTGCATCATATCCCCTACAACGCCGCTTACATTGCCTGCACCGGCAGTGCCGCCGGCGCCCATATTCCGCATGGCCTCCAGCCCCACCTGGCGGCTGGTTTCCTGCTGATAAGAATAGCCCTTCATATGCATTTCCTGGGCTTCCGCTTCCGCCATCATCCGATAGGCCTCTGCGTCCGCCTGGGCCTTGATACGCACCACGTCGGCGTCTCCCTGGGCGCCGATCACCTTCATCCGGGCGGCGGTCTGGGCCTCGATGGCCTTGCGCTCAAAGGCGGCCTCCGCCTCTGCCTTGCGGATTTCCTCTTCCCGCACCCGCAGATAATTATCGGCATGCTGCTGCTTCATGCGGCGGAAATTGGGATCATCATCCGGGGTAACAATGTTATTGACCAGGAATTCCGGCATTTCCATGCCGTATTCCGCCAGGATGGGATTGATGGCATCCCGCAGGGCAACGGACAGGGTATCAATATGGCCGTCCAATTCCAGCACGCTGATATGATTGGCCTTGATCACCTTGGCCAGATGGGCCTTTACCTGGGTCATGATGATGCTACGGAAATGCCCGGCGCCATTCTGGCCGAATACTTCCTCCCGGGTCAGGCCGCCGGTGGTGCCCACCAGTTTGACCAGCAGGCGGCGGGCATCGGTTACCCGCAGATTGAAGGAACCGGAGGCCCCCAGCTCCACATGCATGCCGGTGGCAGGATCAAACAGGCCCACCTTGCTGGGGGTGCCCCATTTGATGCCCATCTGGGTGGTCATATTGACGAAATAGACCTCTGCATGGAAGGGCATGCCCTGCATGGGCAGCTTATACGCGCTTTCCATCTTGGGCAGCACGCCGGTTTCCAGGGTATAGCGGCCGGCGCCGAAGGAATCCAGCGCTTCGCCGTTACGGAAGAATACCGCCTCCTGGCTTTCATGCACGATCAGCTGGCTGCCGGTGACAAAATCCGTCATGGGATGCTTCCAGACGAAGGTTTGATTATCCCCTTCATAATTGATGATGGCGGGAACGGCGGCATCCCGCACCTCCGCCTTTTTGATTTCCTGCTGCACATCCGCCACCGTATCGCAGATGGGGCAGGTAATATGCTTTGCATTCTTTTCAGCATGCAGCTGGCAGCCGCAGGTGCCGCAGCGGAAATGCACCAGATTCTTGAAGCTGGCATCGGAAACCAGCTGGGCATGGCATACCGGGCACTTGGCATCCTTTCCTTCGGCCTGATCATAGACCACGTGATTGCCGCAGGAAGGGCAGGCCATGGTGGCCATCCGCTCCGTTTTCACATTGATCACATGGCCGCAGGTGCAGCGGATATGCTTGGATGCAAAAAAGCCGGTGGACGCCTGGGTATAGTTATGGCAGACCGGGCAGGCAATGATGAATTTACTCATGTTTTCACTCCGCTTTCAATCGTTCAACAGACAGTTTAAAAAAATCATACATTATTATGACAAAATACGACATATCAATTTATTATATCATTCCGGCATGATAAAAGCAATAAGCCCAGGCCGCAAAAGGTGGAAGCTGGCAGCAAAACTTCCATCAAAAAACCGGGCCCCCCGCAGGAGACCCGGCATTTTCACCATTTTTATTTCAGCAGTCTCTTCACCGTTTCCAGGCTCATCCTGGCCGCCTCCAGGGGATGGCGGTCATACCACTGATCCTGCTCCACAATGAAGGTATGGGCGCCGCTTTCCAGCCCCGCCCGGATGATGGCGGCCACATCCTGGCATCCGTATCCCACGGGCATGAACTGGAAGGCCACATTTTCATTCTTTCCGTCATCGCTGCCATCCGCATTGATGAGGGCATAGGGCTGTGCGCCGCCCTTGACGCCCACATAATCCTTGAGATGCACGATGGGGCAGCGGGAAGCATACCTGCGGATATAGGCGGCGGGATCCTCCCCGGCATAGCGCACCCAGCAGGTATCGATTTCCGTTTCCAGATATTCCGCCGGCACCGCATCATACAAAAAATCCAGGCCGTACATGCCGGAAACCTGCACAAATTCAAAATCATGATTGTGATAGAGCAGGGTGATGCCCGCCTTTTTGCATTTTTCCCCGAACTGACGGATGAGGGCAATCACTTTGGCAAAGCCGGGGGCGCCGGGCCGGTCCTGATCCCCCAGGAAGGGAACGGTGATATACCGGCAGCCGATCTGCTGATAATCCCGGATGGCCTGATCCATATCCGCCCTGATCACATCATAGGGCACATGGGCAGAGATGGCGGTCAGCCCCACTTCATCCAGCATTTTACGGATTTCCCCGGGCGCCCTGCCGAACAGGCCGGCAAATTCCACCGCATCATAGCCAAGGGCCTTCACCTTTTCCAGCGTGCCCCTGAAATCATTGGCCATTTCTTCCCGGGCAGAATACAGCTGATAACCGATCAGAATCTTTTCCATGATGAATCCCTCCGCTATAAAAATCAAACGATGCGCTTATTTCCGCCCTTACCTTATCACATTTTTATTCATCCGGCAATGTCATAACCGCAGCCATTTATTCCAGCACCACAAAGGCGGCCCTTCCCGGCTCCAGCCGGCCGGACAGCACCCCATCCTCCATCTTCATGGGCTGGCCGCCCCAGCGATCGCAGGCGGAGGCATAGGGCAGGCGGCTGATCAACTCTCCCTCCCAGGGCTCATCCCCATCCAGCCACAAAGTGATAATGGCCTTATCCCCGCAGAAAAAGCCATTGGCATGCACATCCGGGGCCAGCGTGGTCAGCAGCGGAACGCAATCCATCGTTTCCAGCAGGGGTAAAAATTCCTTCCGCAGCTGCTTCCACCGGGCAATTTCCTGCTTCTGGGCCGGGGAATAGGGCAGCCATGCCCCGAAAATATCCTGCCAGATGACCATTCCTTCCCCGTTGAATACGGCACGCTGGATGGCAATATCCTTCTGCGCCCCCATATGCCACCGGGAAATGGCATGCCGGGTATGCAGCGGAAACAGAAAACGGATCAGATTGCTTTCCGGCATGGACCAATCGGTGCGGTACTGATTCCAGGAGCAGGTGATCATCTCCAGGGCCCGTGTTTCATGGGGCTCTGATTCACTGACGAATACCACCCCGGGCCGGGCGGCGTCAATGGCCGCACGGAAGGATTCCGGCACGGTATTCATGGTATCGTAAAAGATACCGTCCACATCCAGTTCCCGGATCAGTGCGGCAATACGGGCGGTGGTCTGATGGCTGTTTTCATCGGGGGTGCTGTCCCAGGGCTTGAAGGGCAGCATCACCCTGACCCCCTTTTCATGGGCCCGGGCAATCAATTGCTTCAGCCCTTCCCGCCCGCCGGGATAATCATCATAAAAATCCCATTGAGTTCGGCTGTCCAGCCCCAGGCGGGGATATTCATGCCACAAGAGAATGCAGTCATATCCGCCGAAGGCCTCTCCCTCCTGCAGCAGCTTATCCAGATCCGGTTTGCCACTTTCATAATCAAAAAATTCCCGGCTGAATGCATAAGTGAAATGGCACAGGCAGGTATCCCGGATCCATCTGAGATCCTCCCTGGCATACTGATCCTGGGGCACCCGTGCCCGGATGATTTCCCGGAAACGGCGGAAGCACTGCCGCCAGCCGTCCGAAAGGGGCCACAGGCGGATATCCACAGCCAGGGTTGGGGTTGGGGACAGCCGCAGATGCAGGCAATGATTTTCCAGATCCTTTCTGGAGGCGATATCACATAATTCAAAATTCCGGCAGGGATCCCAGGAAATATTGGCCGCATCCAGCGGGAAATACGCCCCGATGCCCCTGCCGTCCGGCCCTTCCAGGCAATAGGGCGGCGGGCACAGCTTTTTCATCTGCAGGGCAGTGGCGCCGCTGCGCTTCCGGCCGATCTTTGCCGGAAAGCGCTCCGCCCCATTTTCCATCCGGAAAGCGGCCAGCCAGGGCAGGCGAAGGGATGCACGCCCGGGAATGCCCTCCGGCCAATCCACCGTAATGGATGCAGATACCCGGATTTCTTCCTCCCGGCTCAAAAAATCCATGCGAAGCAGTGCCCCTTCCTTCCGGAAGGCGGCAGTAAGCAGCTCCCACCCCGGCCCTGCTTCGCGATCTGCGGTCATTTCCATATCTCCGGGGGAATAATTCCCCACTCCCTCCAGCCACAGGGCGAATAATTCCTCAGGGCCCTGAAATAAGGGCAGATCATCCAGATAAGCAGAAAGCATGCCATCCTGAATTTCCATGTGCAATGCGCCTGCCCGGATCATTTCCATGCTTATTTCACCTCCCTGACACAGCGAAAGGATACAGTAGCGGACCGATCCAGGCCCCCGCCCAGCAGCGGCATTTTTTCATGATTCTGATTGCTGTGACAGCCGCCCTCCATATGCCAGAAATGCTCCCCCCGATAATGGCAGCCGCCCCGCAGCAGAGCAAAGCGATGCATGCCGTCATCCATGATCTCATCCGTCCATTCCCATGCATTGCCGCACAGATCCATCACCCCAAAGGGGCTGGCCCCCTGGGGGTAACGGTCCACAGGCGTCAGGGACGGGCTGTCCCCATTGGCGCAGGAGGCGTCAAATTGATTGCCCCAGGGCCAGATCAGCCCGTCAGGGCCTTCGGCTGCATGCTGCCACTGGGCCTGGGTAGGCAGGCGGCCCCCGATCCAGGCCGCATAGGCCGCAGCATCCCCCTGATTGATCCAGGTGACGGGCAGATCGGCATTCTCCCCATTCAATCCGCCCTGCAGATGCCGCAGAAAGCCGCTTCCATCCGCCGGGCAATACCCGGTCTGCTCCACAAACCGCATATACTGGGCATTGGTGACGGGGTATTTCTGGATCTGATAGGCATCCAGATGCAGCACCACCGGGCCATGCTCCGCCTGGCAATCGCCCTCCATGATCCTGTGGCGAACCATATAGAGCATCCTTGATGCAGGAATATTCAGCCACTGATTTTCAATCATCTAATTCTCCCCAATAAAAAAGCGGGCTTGCCAAACAAACGGGCAGCCCGCATTTTTCCTTTATTTCATTTTTTCAAGCACTTCATCCAGAGAAGGAATGGAGCCACCGGCGCCAGGGCGCGTTACCGCAATGGCGGATGCATTGGCCGCCAGACGGAGGGCATAGGGAATATCCCTGCCGCTGAGCACGCTCTGGAAAAAGAAGCCCGTAAAGGTATCGCCGGCCGCCGTGGTATCCACCGCTTCCACCTTGATCACCGGCTGGAAATACCGGTTTTCGCCGTCTGCATACATGGATCCCTGGGTGCCCAGGGTCAGCACGATGCGGCAGGCGGGATAACGGGCCAGCAGGGCATCCACAATGGCATCCGGATCGGATGTGCCGGTCAGATCCGCCCCTTCCACTTCATTGAGAATCAGCCAATCCACCTGAGGCAGCAGCGCAGGAAGGCTGTCGCTCATGGGGCTGGGATTGAGGATGACCTTCATTCCCTTCTCCTTCGCCAGGCGGACGATTTCATCCAGGCAGTTGATTTCATTCTGCAAAAGCAGATAATCCCCCGGGCCGAATCCGCTGAGCGCATCGGATACGCTTTCCTTCGTCATCTGCTGATTGGCGCCGCCGTACAGCATGATGGCATTCTGCCCCTCCGCATCCAGCTGGATGATGGCATGGCCGGTGGCCTCCTCGCAGATGCGGATCAGGCTGGTATCCACCCCAAAGGAATCCAGATAGGCCTTGAGGAATAATCCATCCTCGCCGATGGCCCCGGCCATGGAAACCGGCTGCCCTGCCCGGGCCAGGGCAATGGTCTGATTGAGGCCCTTGCCCCCCGCATTGCGCTGATAGCTGGCTGAGGCCAGGGTTTCCCCTGCCCGCACCAGATGGGGCATCCGATAGGTATGATCAATATTCAGTGATCCAAAGACAAGCATTTTCATATTGCATCACCTCATGTTATTCGCCCCGGCGCCATTGGCTGAGCCATGTATACAGGGCAGGATCCCGATAGATGATATCATAGCTGGCATGGCCTACCCCGGGATACAAGGTCAGGCGGAAATTGCCCTCCTCATTCAGCGAAAGCAGCCTGTCCATGGCCGCCAGGGAATGATTGGCGTCCACCGTGGTATCCGCCAGGCCATGGATCAGCCAGACGGGCTGATCCGCCATTTTGCTAAGATCATAGAAGAAATGATAGGGCTCCTCCCGCACACCGGCACGGCCGCAGCAGGCCGCCACCGCGGCAAAGGTATCGGGCAGATAGCAGGCCAGCTTATAGGTGCCCCGGCCGCCCATGGAAAGGCCGGTGAGATAAATGCGGCTTTCATCGATGGGATATTTTTGCTTCATCTGATCCAGGAAGAGGGAAAGCCGCTTCATCTGGGTATCCACTTCCCCTTCATTGGGATCCTCCACCCAGTGATTTTCCTTTTCCACCTGGGGGGCAATGATGATCATATCCAGTTCATTGCCCGCCAGAATATACTGGAAGGGCCCGTAGGGGATCAGATCCGCAGGATTGCTTCCCCTTTCCCCGATGCCGTGGAGGAAAAGAATGGTGGGATATTCCCGGGCGGGATCGAAATTTTCCGGCAGATACAGAAGATAGCCGTATTCCGCTTCGCCGCTGATTGCCTTAAAGCGGCCGTGGATATCCCGAAGGGGTGTTACGGGCATATTGGCCCCAAAGTGCACATCGGCCGTAAAGCGGCCTTCCTTCCATTGGTAGGTGATCGCCCCGATGGGCATTCCCATTTCCTTTTTGGAAAGAATGGGCAGATTATCAAACAGGGATTTATCCGGCATCGTCTTTTTAACGGACAGGATTTTTTCCATGATCGTCATTTCATCATCCTCCGCACAATACCCCGGAATTGCCGGGCACAGCAGCAGCAAAATCATGAGACAGGCAATTCCTCTGCGCACAGGTTCCGCCTCCTTATTCAGGCATTTCCAGCATGAGCAGGGGCGCATGCTGCTGAGCGCCATATACATCCCGATCGCCCACCGTACCGGAGGCAACCTTTCTCAGATACGTGATCTTGACCCCAAGCCCCGCATCAAACCAGGCAAAATCGGTAATATCTTCCGGGGAAATCCGGTACAGGCCGGCAACAAACTCCGGGGTGATCATCCCGGAATTTTTCAGGCGGAAATATTCCTCGCTTCGGTCAAACAGGATATCCAGCGTCACGGCAAAGGGGCCGCTGTTCTTGGAACGCACCACATGGGCTGCTTCATAAATGGTCATACGCCCACCTCCCTGTATTCAATGGGGAACAGAGCGCAGGGATCTGCCACCTGCATCAGATGATATACGGAGAACATATATACCGCCCCAAACTGCACATCGCTGGGGGCGAAGGGGAAGGCCAGATTGCCCGCCGTGGATTTGCGCCCGGGATAGCCGTAATGCAGATAGCTGGAACGGACGGTGGCGCAGATGGCGTTGGCCATTTCCTGGGTGCCCGCCAGCACCTCAAACATCAATCCCACTTCATGGGGCAGCGTGCGATCGGGCTCCAATTCGCCCATTACGCCGTCAATACCGTAATGATAGAAATTGATCTGATACTGATCTTCCGGGATTTCCGAATAATATTCCTTCACCTGGCGGCGCACTTCCGCCTCCACTTCATCCAGACGGCTGATAAGCAGGGGATCCCGGATCCCGGCCAATACGAAGGTGCGGTATGCCCTGAGCCTGGCCCCCTCCAGCTTGATGGTATAGGGGATCCATTCCAGCCTGCTGCCTTCCACCCGCACACGGCCTTCGCCGCAGTCGGTAAAGATGCAGCCTTCCAGATTGAGCACCATGCCGGGGCCCTTCAGAATGTAGGGATGATCCTTTTCATAGAAGGTGTGGGCGGCCACGGTAACGGGGGTGCACTTGCGCTTGGGATCAGCCGGCCATACTTCAAAGCCGGTATCATCCAGCATGCCCAGCATGCAGTCCTTGGCTGTTCCGGGCTCGGCGCAGAGGGTGCCGCATTCCAGGATCTTGCCCAGATGGAAGCCCAGGGCGGCGTCATGGCCCCTGTGCATGGCAACGGCGGCAAAGGGCGCAGGATCGTAGGCACGGCCGCAGACGATGATCTGGGCGCCGGCCTCCAGGGCCTTGATGATGGGCTCTGCGCCCATCTGGGCCACTACGCCGTTGGTGGCGTCCAGGCTTTCTTTGGTGATATCGGGCACATTGGGGCTCATTTTGGTTACCCCGCCCTTTTCCTGCTGGGCCAGGATATGATCCTTGGGAATATCCGCCCAGATCACCGCCAGAGAGGCCTGCCAATCCATTTCCCGGGCCAATTCTTCAATGATGCTCAGCGTCCAGTTCACATGGGTCCGGGCGCCGGAGCCGCCGGCAGAGCCGATCACCAGGGGGATGGAAAGGGCCTTGGCCCCTTCCATCAGCAGCTTCAGATCCTTTTTGCAGGCCATCCGGCTGACAATGGCCGTTCCTGCGCCCAGCTTATGAGGGCCTGCGTCGGTGCTGCCGGCATCCACCACGATGGCGTCCGGCCGCTGGGCAATGGCCGCCCGGAAGGAACTTTCGGGAAAACCATAGCCCAGAATACCACAGGGAGAGAGAATGGTAGTCTTCATATCAGCTTACACCCCTTTGACACGGATCCGCTCAACAACAGCGGTGGATTGATTGCGCACAGCCACGCCCACTTCGCCCTCCAGATAGGGCCGGGCAGAGGTATCCTCCACATTCAGAATGATGCCGGCGCAGCGGGCTTCGATCTTGTTGCCCCGGACACTCACCGATACCGTCAGCGTTTCACCCATCCGGATGGGGCAATCGGTTTCGGCCAGGGTGGTATAGCCGTTATCATTCTTCTGGATGACAAATTTTCCGTCAACAAAGCCGGCAGCATAGCTGCGGATGGCGCCCTGCACCCGGAAAAGGGCCAGATGCTCATTGCCGGATTCGGGGGTAAAAGTGAAGGAGGCATCATAATCCTTCCAGCTGTGGCAGCCGGTATACCATTCGCCCTCTTCCTCGCAGGCAATCCGCATGCCTCGCTCTGCCATTTCGGCCATGCCCCGCATACGGGTCATCTGGGTGATATCCTGATGCCGCTCAGTCCAGTATTCCTTTACTTCGTTCTTCAGCTCCACAGTGTAATCGGGCTGACCGGAATAATGCAGATCATCGATATAGGCAACCAGCTGGAAGCCCTTCCGCCGCTTTTCGGTGGGAGCCACCAGGCATACGCCGCATTCATCCACCAGGCCGCCTTCATAGCCGGGCACGGTAAGGGACAGCTTCTGCCATTCACCCCGCTTGATGATCACCTTTTCTCCGGTGAAATCCTTGCCCATCCGGGTATCCCGGGCATAGGCCCATACTTCAATATCATCGCCGTATTCCGGCACGCCCACAGCCACTTCCACGGTCTGGCCGGGATAGAAGATGGGAGAGAAGCAAGGATCATACCGGGAATCGGAAAAATCCTTCATCCAGTAATAATTCCTGCGGTGCAGATACAATTCCTGGCCGGGCTCCAGACGGGTGGCAAAGAATTTCAGGCACCGGTCGCCCGTATAGGCGGATTCATCGGTATTGACGAAATGCCAGGTATTATCCCGGCCCACGGTGCGCACTTCCAGGGCATGGGTGCTCTTTTCAAATTCGAAATGACAGTCGTGGATGCGGTTTTCCAGAATATCCTTCCATTTGCCGGGGATTTCTTCCCCTGCCATCTGGTAGGCAAGCCGGGCGATATAGCAGGCACCGTAGGGAACATCCACAATATTCATATCCCCCAGCACGCCGGAGCGGATGCACAGATCGTTGATGGGCCGCAGCCACTTCTGATAATCGATGGCCTCAATGCCGCACAGTACGCCCATGATGGTGCCCACATTACCCACATTGCAGTCGGTATCCCAGCCGCACATATTGCAGATATTCAGGGTATCTTCAAAATCACCGTTGCCGTATGCCATGGCAAGCACCATCACGCCCGCATTGGGAATGATATGGCACACCCCGGGATAACGATCATAGCCGAAATTATCATACAGGAACTGGAAGCAATCCCGCCAGCTGGCCTCGGGCTTGGTATCATGGAAATTCAATACCGCCCGGGCTACACGGGTATATTCACAATCGCCGGGAATATGGGAAAGGGCAATTTCCATTACCTTGCGGATATCCTTTTCCACAAAGGCCGCCGCAATGCAGGTGGCCACGAATACGCCGCCGTATACGCCGTTGCCGCCGTGGGTAACGGAGGCAGCCTTGGCCGCCAGATCCGCCGCCAGATCAGGATTGCCGGGGGCAACCAGGCCCCAGGTATCGATGAAAATCTGGCCGCCGATCTGCTCGGCAATGGCGGCGCCGTTGGTGGCGATGGATCCGCTGTCGGGGGCCTTGATGCCCCGGCGCAGATTCAGATAGGAGGTATGCTCGGTGGAGACGCCGTAGCCGCCCCACCAGAAAAAGCCATGCTCATAAGCGGCATAATTGAGCAGCGCTTCCCCCACATCCTGAGGGGTCATCACTTCGCCCCGCCTATCTTCCAGGCCGCGCAGGAAATAGAGGGGGCCATTGCTGTCATCATCGGCGGCAAAACGCTTGTAGGTGGCGGGATAATAGGTCAGTTCCCCGAACAATTCCTTGATCCGCTGGTATTCCCAGCCTTCCACCGCAGCGCCCAGGCGGATACCCACAATCTTGCCCAGCCAGCCGGCATATACCTGTTCCATATAATTCGACGGAATCTTAGACATTTTATTCACCTCAACCTATGTATTTTATCTCTGTTTATGGCCTGGCCGCCCGCAGGCGGCAGGGAATTCCCGTTCAGTTCACGCATCTGATGCGGATGCGCTCCAATACTGCAGCGCCCTTTTCCACCCCTGCGCCCACGGCGCCCTCCATTAAGGGATGATCCTCATCCGTAATGCGCAGGATAGTGCCGCCGCACCGGGCTTCAATCTGATTGCCCCGGACGCTGACGGATATGGTCACCGTATCCCCCAGGGGAGGATCGCAGGGAACGGCGGCCAGGGTGCGCCATCCATAATCATTCTTGCGGATGACAAACTGCCCGTCCAGGAAGCCAGCCCCATAGCTGCGCATGGCGCCCTGCACCCTGAACAGCGCAAAATGCGCCCTTCCTTCCTGGGGAATCAGGGTATAGGATGCATCCAGATCCCGCCAGCTATGGCAGCCGGTATACCATTCGGCCTCCTCCTGGCAGGCCATCAGCATCCCATGGGGCACGATTTCGCCGCAGTGCTTCAGCCTTGTCACCTGGGTGATATCCTGGTGGCGTGCGCTCCACACCTCTTTGGTTTCCCGGGTCAGATCCAGGGTATAATCCGCTGCCCCTGTGAACCTGAGATCGTCAATGAACAATTGCACCTGGAATCCGCCCCGCCGGCCCGTCTTTTCAAAGGGAACCTGCATGCAGATCCCGGCTTCATCTATGATGACGCCGTCCCCGGGGGGCACCGTCACCTTCAGCACCTGCCATTTTTCCCGGGTCATCAGCGTTTTTTCCCCGGCATAGATCTTTCCCGTGCGCCCATCCCGGGCATAAGCCCAGGCATAGAAGGGATCGCTGTAGGGGGGCAGCTTCACCGCCGCTTCCACCGTTTGCCCCGGATAGAAAATGGGGGCAAAGCAGGGATCATACCGGGAATCGGAAAAATCATCTTTCCAGTAATAGGTTCTGCGATGCAGATACAGTTCCTGACCGCCCAGAAGACGGGTGCCGAAAAATTTCATGCATCGGTCGCCTGAATAGGCATCTTCATCGGTATTGATCATCTGGAAGGTATTATCCCGGCCATCGGTGCGCACTTCCAGGGCATGGGTGCTGCCCGGGAATTCGAAATGGCATTCATGGCTGCGGTTCAGCAGAATATCCTTCCATTTTTCGGGGATTTCCTCCCCTGCCAGCTGGTAGGCCAGCCTTGCAATATAGCAGGCGCCGTAGGGAATATCGGTATTGTTCATATCGCCCAGCACGCCGGAACGGATCAGAAGATCATTGACGGGCTTGCGCCATTTCTGATAATCCATCTGATCCAGGCCGCAGAGCACGCCCATGATGGTGCCGATATTGCCTGCATTGCAATCGGTATCCCAGCCGCAGTTGGCGCAGATAAGCAGCGTTTTTTCGAAATCTCCGCCGCCATAGAGCATGGAAAGCACCATCACCCCGGCATTGGGCACCACCGGCGTGGCCCCGGGATACTTATCATATCCGTAATGCTCCTTCACCTGAAGGAAACAATCCTGCCAGGTGCAATCCGGATGTTGATCATAATAATCCATCACGAACCGGGCCACCCGGGCATAATCACAGGAAGGATCGATCAGGGCAAGGGCCGTTTCGATGATCTCCCGGATATTTTCAGCCGCAAATGCCGCTGAAATGGCCGCCGCCACAAACCGGGCCCCCTGAACAGAATTGCCGTCATGGGTGACGCGGGCCGCCTTTTCTGCCATCTCCGCCGCAAGGGAGGGATTGGCCGGGGCGACCAGGCCCCAGGGATCCACAAAGATCTGCCCGGCAATCATTTCCGACAGCACCGGGCCATTGGTTTCCCTGGCGCCGCTCTGCGGGGGCTTCATACCGGAGCGCAGATTGACATAGGCATTATGCATAGTGGATGTGCCGTAGCCGCCCCACCAGATAAAGCCGTGGCCGTCTGCACAGTAATTGAGAAATGCGTCCGCCACATCCTGGGAGGTCAGGGTATCCCCCTTTTTTTCCTCCAGGGCACGGAAGAGATACAATGGGCCGGTGGTATCATCATCGGCGGCAAAATGCTTATACCATGCGGGATAATCATTCAATTCTCCGAAGCTTTGCCGGATGCATTCAAAATCCCAGGCCTCAATGGCTGCGCCCAGCCGAACGCCGATGATTTTTCCCAGCCAGCCGGCATAAACCCGTTCCATATAGCCGGATGGTATCTTCGACATACTGTACTTCCTCCGTATACTTATTCAATCATGATTTCCAGGCCGTCATAGGCAACCCCGAACCCTGATTGACGGGCAATCTTTTCAAATTGCGCATGGGGCGGCGTATAATGGGGACACAGATGGGTAAGAATGCAGGGGGTATCCGGGGTGATGCAGCCATGATCCAGCAGGAAGGCCCGCAGCACCTCATTCTTTTTCAGATTCATATGCCCTTTTCCGGTGGGCAGGGGCGCATCCTCATTGGCATATGCGCCCAGGCCGAAGGTGCCCTCCATCACCACCAGATCGATCTTCTGCCGGGCCAGGATATCCAGCTGATCCGGATCAAAGCCGCCGCAGTCCGTGCAGTAAAAGAGGGTTTTCCCTCCCCTGCGGATCAGGTAGGTATGGGCCATGCCTTCCTGCTTTCCGTGATTGGAGCGCAGGGGCAGGAATGCAAAATCTCCGCAATCCTGCCATTTTCCTTCTTCGATCAGTTCGAAATGGAAATCGTATTCCGCCGTGGCCTTTACCTCAGGAAGGATCACCCCATCCAGCCGCTCCCGGACATAGGCATTGCCGTGAATGGTCATTTCCGGTGTTTCCGTAAATCGGGCGGACCAGAGGCCGGCGGCCGGATCAAAGGGGGGCACGCCTTTGGCGGTGGTTCTGCGCCAGCGCAGGCGATCGGGCTCAAAATGATCGGTGTGGGGATGGGTGACCAGCAGATGGCGCACCCCGGCCAGGGAAATCCCCAGCCGGGCCGCCACATAGTGACTGGTCACATTCATATCCAGCAGAATATCATCATCGATCAGGGCGGCGCTGTTGGCGCGGATGTTTTTGCCGCCCTCTTTCCGGGCCTGAGTGCAATGAGGGCACTGGCAGAAGGGAGCTGGATACATTTCCGCTGCTGCCGTGCCCAGAAAGGTTAATTTCATTATTTGGCGATCAATTCAGCCAGCCGCTCCGCCTTTTCGAACAGATCCACACCCTTGGTGAACTGCAGGCAGGTGCCGGAGGGATAGCGGGTATGCTCCAGCCAGTAGGGCGGAATGGCCTTGGCGCCGTAACGGGCGCCCAGAATGCAGCCCACCACCGCGCCGATGGTATCTGCATCCCGGCCGAAATTGGAGGCCAGCAGCACGCCGGATTTGAAGGTATCATGCTTGAGCATCAGGCAGCCGAAGGCTTCGGGCATGGCCTCGGGGGTGGCGGCACGATAGGAGCAGAACAAAAGATCATGCAGCTTCATCCAGGTATCGGCCACGTCATAATTGTTTTCTTCCACCACTTTATAGGCGGCCTTCATCCGGTCATACAGCCAGGACTCTTCGGGGGCGCACTTGAGCACTTCCTCAAAGATCACTTCCCAGGGGGCGTCCACCATGGCCAGGGCCACGGCAACCGCTACCATCTGGGCGCCCCAGACGCCGTCCCGGCAATGGCTGATTTCAGCGTCAATGCGGCACAGTTCCTTGGCCTTTTCCACATCACCGGCGCAATAAATGCCGATGGGGCCGCAGCGCATGGCAGCGCCGTCACTGTGGTTATGGGTGCCGAACATGCCGGAAATAGGGGCATGCAGGCCCTTGCGCAGATTGGCAGCCGCATCCATTTCGCTCACGCCGCCACGGCGCAGTTCATCCTGCACCACAACGTGCTTTTTCCACATTTTTTCCACATCTTCAGAGGTGAAATCGCCGCCGGCCTGAATGATGGTTTCCGCTACCAGCAGGGCAAATTCCGTATCATCGGTGGACCAGGCGTCGCCCCGGTGGAAATCGGTGGTAATGCCGTAATCCCGCTGATAATCAGGCTTGCGGGCAGCATCGCCGAAGGAATCGCCGATGGCAAGGCCGCACAGGGCGCCCCGGGTCTTATCGGCAAGCAGTTCAGGATTGGCGCGCAGATCTTCTCGGGTAATCATATGGGTTTACCTCCATTCATTGTATATCGTTTTGAATTTTATAACATATTGGATGGCATGGAAAGCAGATATTTTTCCAGGAATATCGCTATACCGTCGCAATCATTATTCTCGGTCTGATAATCGGCATGAGCACGGGTGAAAGCATCACCGTTTTCCATGGCGACGCCAATGCCGCAGATGCGGAAAAATTCCACATCGCAGCTTTCATCCCCGAATGCCAGCGCCTGGCCCTTTTCAAGGCCCAGGGCATTCATCAATCGCCCCATACCAGGGCCCTTTCCAGTTCCCCTGGCGGAAAAATTGCACCACCGGTCCCCCACCGCCTGGGTGAGAGCGCAGCCGCATTTTTTTGCCAGGGTACGGGCCGCATTTTCCGGAAAATCCCACAGGGCAATATGCTCAACGGGCTGCAATAGAGGGGCATCCTCCTCCATGGGAAGGCATCCCTCCATGGGCACAGAAGAAAAATAAGGGCCGTCTTTTAATTGATAGCGTATCTTGGCGGCCGCCTTTGCCCCCGCCAGCACCCTGCCGGCCACCTGGGGAGACATATGCCGCCTGGCGATGGTTTCGCCCTGGAGCATGATTTGAGCACCATAGGAAAACACAGCGCCCTCCGGCCGGAGCATTTCCTCATACTGCCGGGCCGCCTTCCGGCTGCGGCCCGTCACAAAGGCCAGTTTGATCCCCCTCCTCCGGCATTCTTCCAATGCCTGAAGGGTACGGGGAGAAATGGTCTTTTCCTTGTTCAGAAGCGTTCCATCCAGATCCATGGCAATCAGCCGGACGGATGAAAAATCGGTTGGCTTCATTACGCCACCTCTGCAAAAGAAAGGGATGGGAAAAGCAGGGATGCTTTTCCACAGGCTGTTAAGAAAAGTTCCGGAGCGGGGAGCCCCCGCTCCGGAACAGGAAGCATGGTTTTACATCAATTTGCGATTGGGAATTATTCGATCACTTCAGCAGCGTATTCTTCCACAGCTTCGCCGCCGTAGTTATGCCAGGTTTCCACGAAGGTGGCCCAATCGGCATCGGTCTTTTCGCCCAGGATGTACTGGGTGGCAAATTCCTTCCACAGGGATTCGCAGGCAGTCCAGTTGATTACGTGTTCATCGGGGATCACGAAATCGTTATCGGCCTTGCCGTACTTGGCAACCATTTCAGCAGAAGCGAAGGAAGCATCGGGCCAATACTTGGCGCCGGTGGTGGCAACCTTGCGCACATCGATATCGCCGAACACGTCAGCGTCAAAGATGCGGTAGATGCTGGTGGCGTCGGAGGAGCACAGCAGGTTCAGGGTGCCGTCTTCATTGACGGTGTAGTCGGTGCCTTCTACGCCGAACAGATCGAACATACGGCCTTCATCGCTCATCATCCAATCCAGCACTTCGAAAGCCTTTTCCACATTGGCGGAAGAGGAGGAAATGCACCAGCCGCGGTCAAACTTCTGGGAGGTGATGGCATAGCACTGTTCGCCGTTTTCGCCAACCATGGGAGGCAGGATGGTCAGGTGAGCGCCTTCGCCGTAGTTGGTGACAGTGTTGTTATCATAGTACACGGTGTAGGCGCCGCCCTTCATGGCGATACCAGCCACAACGCCGGTGTACAGGGAGTTTTCCATGGATTCCCAGTTGTCAGTGGCCCAGTTCTTGGACAGAACGCCATCCACATACAGCTGACGATACCACTGCAGTTCCTTGAGGAAGTTTTCGCTGACGCGGCAGTAGGTGTAGGAGCCGTCTTCATTCTTCAGCCAGGTGTTGGTGATGCCGAAGCCGGAATCAACGCCGGTCTTGACCAGGTAATCGATGGAAGCCTGGGTGGTGAAAGCAGCTTCATAACCCTGGGCCTTCAGTTCCTTGAGCAGCTGGGTGTAGGCAGCCTGATCAGGCTTCTGCTGGAAAGCTTCCCAGGAGGGGCAGGCTTCCAGAGCGTCGGTACGGAACTGCAGCACCTGATTCACATCAGAGGGCCACAGCAGGTAGGGGCAGGCAGCGAACTGCGCAGCAAAGATGGCATCCTTTTCCATGGCGGGCTTCAGATAGGTGGAATTTTCAACCAGTTCGGTCATATCCACCAGGGTTTCCAGATCCTTGCCCAGATACATGGGATTGATGGAAGTGCTCTGCACATAAATCAGATCATACACATCTTCGGGTTCCCAGGTCTGCAGCATGTTGTTAACGAAATCCGGATAGCCGGAGGAAGCCTGGTTGTGCCATTCCAGACGCACGCCGATAGCCTTTTCCAGCTTTTCATTCAGCGCATCGATACCGGGCTGATTGGCGGTCAGATCGCTGGTACGGGCCAGGATCTTCAGGGTGACCACTTCATCGGCGGCAGCGGTGCCAACAAGGCCCAGCGCCAGAGTGAGAACCATCAGGATAGCCAAAAGTTTCTTCATGGGGTAACCTCCTGTTCAATTATTCTTCCGCTGAATGAAACCGCATCCTGTGCAGCGAGAGGCAGGGCACGCGGAAAATACCCTGATCCCCGCCGTCACGCGGGACTGAACATGAATGGAATTATTCCTTCACGCCGCCGGCCAGCACGCCGGAAGTGAAGTATTTGAGGATGGTGGGATACAGGCACAGAAGGGGCACGATGGAGATGAAAATGGTGGCATTCTGCAGGGCGGTCAAATTCAGATCGCGGAACATGGCATACTGGGAAAGGTTGTCATTGCCCATTTCCGCCGTGCTGTTGTTGACCACGAATTCTCTCAGATAGACCTGCAGCACCCGCATATTCTGCTCTGTAAGGAATACGCCGGAAGCGAAATATTCATTCCACTTGGGCACCACATAGAACAGCATGATGGTGATGATGGGCACCTTGTTCAGGGGCAGGAAAATCCGGAACAGCAGCGTCCAGTCCCCGGCGCCGTCCACACGGGCGGCCTCCAGAATGGAGGGCGGGGTATCTTCAAAGAAGCGCATCAGCAGAATCATGTTGTAAACGCCCACGCAGCCGTAGAGAATCATGCTCCACCGGTTATTGAGCAGCCTGTAATCCTTCATGACCATGTACCACTGCACGATGGGGGCGGAAAGCACCATCATGGCAATGAAGAAGAACATCAGCAGCTTTTTACCCGGCAAACCGGGGCGGGTGAGGGCATAGGCGGAAGCGCAGGTGAGCAGCACGCTCAGCCCGGTGCCGCCGACGGTAATGATCAGGGAGTTTTTCAGCGCCGTCCAGATACTGGAGGAGGAAAGCACCACCTGATAATGCACGAAGGAAAATTCCTTGGGCCAGATGGCAAAGCCGCTCATATGGGCCACGGACTGGGGCGAGCTGAAGGATTTGGCCACCAGATTCAGGATGGGCACCATAATCACCAGCGAGAGAAACACCATGAACACATGAACCATTATCATGCCGAAGCTAAGCCTGTTCAGCCTGCTCCTGCGGGGAATACGTTTGGATACAGCATTCTTTTCCATACTTCTTCCCTCCTATCAAACGGCGCTGCCGCTATCCAGCTTGCCGGATCCCCAGCGGGCAGCGGTAACAAAGATCAGGCCCACAACACTCTTGAACAGGCCGGCCGCCGTGGAGAAGGAATAGTTGCCCTGCACCACGCCGACGCGATATACATAGGTATCCAGTACTTCGATGTAATTCTGCACAGCGGAATTCTGGAAGGCCAGGATCTGATCCACGCCCGCATCCAGAATGGAGCCGCAGTTGAGAATGAGGATGGTAGCCATGGTGGGCACCAGAGAGGGCAGGATGATATGACGGATCACCTGCAGCCTGGATGCGCCGTCCACAGTAGCGGCGTCAAACTGGGTGGTATCAATGGCCAGAATGGCGGCCAGATAGATGATGGAATCCCAGCCGATGCCCCGCCACAGGGAGCTCAGGCCGATTACACCCACAATGGTATCGCTGCGCAGCAGAAGATTCTTGTATTCCACGCCGAACAGATCATAGATATTGTTGAGCAGCCCGCCGTATTCCAGTGCGCCCCGCCAGATACCGAAGATAACAATCCAGCTGAGGAAGTGGGGCAGGTAAGAAATTACCTGCACGCTCTTGCGGAAGGGGCCCTTGCGCACCTGATGCTGCATGATGGCAAACATCACAGGGAAAATCCAGTTGAGGATCATGCGCAGCAGGCTAATCTTGATGGTATTGAGAATGATCGTTCCAAAGGTGGGGGAAGAAAAAAGCTGCTGGAAGTATTTCAGGCCCACCCACACATTGGAGCCGCGGGGCTTGTAATCATAGAATGCCAGCGTCATTCCGGCTACCGCCCTGCACTTGAACAGAATGAAATAGGCCACCGTAGGCAGCAGCATCAAATAAATGACGCGATAATCCCACACCCGTCTGAGGAGGGATTTTGATTTGGGTTTCCGGGTATTCACAGTACCAATCACCGGCTCCATCTCCTTATTTATTAATCAGCGGGTGGTATCCCGCAGAATCAGCGTGGATGCGACCGTCATGCGGCGGATGGGCAATTCCTCATTTTCAATGGTTGAAATCAGCATTTTTGCCGCCTGGGATGCAATTTCGTAATGGGGTTTGGAAACAGTGGATAGTTTGGGCTCGAAAATCTCAGAAAGCTCGATATTATCAAAGCCCATCACCTCAATATCCTCCGGCACCCGGATGCCCCGGCTGCGCAGGGCCTTGATGGCCCCGATGGCCACCAGATCGCTGCCCGATACGATAGCCGTAAATTCCTTGCCCTCATCCAGCAGGCTCAGCACCATATCGTAGCCAAACTGAATGGAAAATTCCCCCCGCAGGATCAGCCCTTCATCCGGGGTTACGCCCCCATCCTGCAATGCGTGGCGATATCCACGCAGCCGGTAAATAGGGCCCGCCGCCCCCGCCGTGCCATCCAGATACAGGATGCGCTTATGCCCGTGGCTGAGCATCAGGCTGGCAGAATCATACATGCCCTGCTCATTATCGCCGATAATGCTGCAATCGGCATAGGCGCTGTCAAAGGTACGGCCGATCAGGGCCAGGGGCATGCCGTAGGTGCGGTATTCCTTCAGAAAGGCTTCATTGCTGACGCCGGAGCAGAGAATCACCCCGTCCACCCGGTTATCCACCATGGAAAGCAGCTGTTTCTTTTCCCTCTCCGGATCGGAATCGGAATTGAACAGCATCATGGAATAGCCCCTGGTGTTCAGATAATCATCGATTCCCCGCAGCATCTGGGGATAAAACAGATTGGATACATCCGGAATGATCACGCCGATAATATTGGAATGATTCAGCGCAATGCTTCTGGCCAGCTGGCTGGGACGGTAATTCATTTCCTCCATGATCGCCAGTACCCGCTCCCGGGTGCTGCTGCTGACGCCGTTGGTTTTATTATTCATCACCCGGGACACCGTGGCGGTGGAAACCCCTGCACGTCGCGCCACATCGGAAATGCTGTAATTCATATCCCACATCCTTTTCAGCTGCCTCGATCAAGGCGACGGATGAAATGAAATAATTCCTTTGTTATTCAAAAGCTTTTTAAGGAAAGAAAGGCTTTCATCATAACAATTGTCTATATCCATGTGTTTTCTGGTTTGAGTAACCGGTTTCTATTTACATTATAATAGGATTATCAATCCTTGTCAATAATCTGGCACAGGTCTTTTCTGATTTTTTCTAATTTTCTTGTCCCAGGGCATCCTTGCATTTTTTCTTTGGCTGTGCTACCTTACCCATATGTATGATTTTCAGGAGGGTTTATTGATGTATCTTCTCCAGTCTGGCGCCCCATCCGATCCCCGGCCCGAAAATGAAGCGGCAGTCTATCAGTTTCTCGATGCCCATCGCATTCCCTTCCATCGCATCGATCATGAGCCGGTGCACACCATGGAGGATTGCCTGGCCATCGACCGGGCGCTGGGGGGCGAAATCTGCAAAAATTTATTCCTGTGCAATGCCCAGAAGACGGTATTTTATCTGCTGATGATCCAGGAAACCAAATCCTTCAAAACCAAGGATGTATCCAGGCAGCTGGGGGTCAGCCGCCTTTCCTTCGGAACAGCGGAGGATATGCAGCGCATTCTGCACATCGCCCCCGGGGCGGTCAGCCCCATGGGCCTGATCTTTGACAGCGCAAAAGATATCCGCCTGGTTATAGATGAGGATATCAAAAAGGCGGAGATGCTTGGGTGCCACCCTTGCGTGAACACCGCATCCATCCGCCTTGAAATGCAGGATTTTTTTGAAATTTTTCTGCCCGCCGTGGGGAAAGTGCCCGCATTCGTCACCATTCCCCCGGCGGAATGAACCCTTATTGATCCAATTGGATGATGGCAGCCCCCATCAGTTCCGCCTCCGCCTTATCATGCACGGAGAGGATGGTGAGGGGGAATACATCCCGGATGCGGCCTGCGATCCTTTCCCTGAGCGCCTCATCCAGGCCCTTGAAGGGCTCATCCAGAATCAGAATATCGCCCCCAAATGCCATGGCCCTGGCCAGGGCCACCCGCCGCTGCATGCCCCCGCTCATCTGGGCAGGGTATTGAGCGGCGTTTTCAATTTCCATCCGGGAAAGCCAGTACCGGGCCTTGTCTTCATCACTGACCAGGGCCACATTCTTTTCCGCCGTAGCCCAGGGCAGCAGCCGGTCCTCCTGAAAAAGGAAGGATATTTTTTTGCCCTGAATGCCGGTTATTTCCCCGCTTTCCGGCCGCAGAAGCCCCCCGATCAATCGCAGCAGGGTGGTTTTGCCAAAGCCGGAGGGGCCCATCAGCGCCACCGCCCCGGCATCGGGCAATTGCAGGCACAGATCCTGAAAAACGGTCTTCCCGGGATAGCCCGCCGTCACATGCACAAGTTCCATCAGGCTTTCCCTCCCCGCACCCGGCCAACGGCCTTTTTCAGCAGCATTTCCAGGGCCATGGATAAAAGGATCACCGTCAGCGTCCAGGCGAACAGCTCCTCCCGCTCCAGATAAATCTTGGTGTTATACAGATTGGATCCCACCCCGAAGGCGGGCAGGGCGATAACCTCCGCCGCAATGCCGGATTTCCAGGCAAAGCCCAGCCCCGTCATGGAGGAGGCCATAAAATGGGGCCGCACCGAGGGCCAGTAGATCCACCGCAGCTTTTTCCAGAAGGAAAAGCGATAGGCCGCCCCCATCTCCAGCAGATTCCTGTCCGTTGCGGACAGCGCCCCCTGCATCCCCGTCCATACGATGGGCAGCACCATCAGAAAGGAAATAAAGGCAGGCACCTGCCCCTTGGCCACCCACAAAAGCACCAGCATGATAAAGGAGGTGACCGGCGTGGCCTTGATGATGGTGCGGAGGGGGGATAGAAAAATCTCCGCCAGGGCAAAAAAATGGCACAGCGCCCCCAAAGCCGCTCCCAGGATCACTGCCACTGAAAAACCCACGATCACCCGTACCAGGGTATAGCCCGTGCTTTTCCAGAAATCCAGGGTCTGGGCCAAACGGATCAGCGCCTTTACCGTATCCACCGGCCCCGGCAGAATCAGGGGCAGATTGATCCGATACGCCGCCAGATACCATATCCCCAGCCAGAACAGCGCCACAATAAGGCAGCGCAGGGGCTTGATTGCAAAAATCTTCATGCGTCCCCTCCGGTCAGGCCCATATCAAAGCGGATTTCCTCCCCGCTCCGGTGGGCAATGCCGATGAAGCGTCCCTCCAGGCAGACCCGGAATTTTTCCCCCTCCGGGATATCCCCGGAAAGACGGCCCGGCAGCTTGGATCCGTTGAGGGCCATCTTGCCGAACCTGGGGGGTACATGGATCAGGGGCATTCCCTGCAGGGGATGATCCAGGGGAAGCAGCATCTTCGCCAGATGGCCTTCCGCTGCCGCCTGCTGGATTTCTTCAATTGTATATGCATTCTCCAGGGAGAAGGATCCGTGCCGGGTGCGCAAAAGAAAGCGCATATGGGAAGGGGCGTTCAGCGCCCTGCCGATATCATGGCACAGGGTGCGGATATAGGTGCCGCTGCCGCAATCCACATGCAGCATATAGCCGTCTTTCCCGGTTTTTTCGCCCAGTTCCAGCTGCCGGATCAGGGTGAGCCGGCCTTCCGTTTCCACCATCTGCCCCTTTCTTGCCAGGGCATAGAGGGGCACCCCATCCCTTTTCAGGGCGGAATAAGCAGGGGGGCATTGCAGAATATCTCCCCGGAACTGAGGCAGAATACCTTCAATCTCTTCCCTGTCGGGCACGCGGCCGCATTTTTCAATCACTGTACCCTGGGCGTCCTGGGTATCGGTAGCCCCGGCAAAGGCGATTTCCGCCACGTAAGATTTGCTCTTATCGGTGAAGTAATCCAACAGCCTGGTGGCCCTGCCCACCATAATGGGCAAAACGCCGCTGGCCTCCGGATCCAGGGTGCCCGCATGGCCCACCTTTTCCCCGCAGAGCCGCTTCACCACAGCCACCGCCGCCCCGGAGGACATACCCGGGGGCTTGAGCAGATTCAAAAATCCATTCATTTTTCTTCCTCAATCTGTGCAAGAAATGCCTTTTCCAGCAGGGCGCACATTTCATCCAGGGGCATCTCCCCACGGCATCCTGCCGCCAGCACATGGCCGCCGCCCCCCAATTGCCGGGCGATGGAGGCCACATCCCGGGGAGGCTGTGCCCGCAGGCTCACCTTGGTTTCCCCGATTTTCCGCTCATCCGCCAGATAGGCCATCTCCACCCCGGGAAGATCCAGGGCATAATTGACGATCTTATCGGTATGCTCCGGGCCCGCCCCTGCATCCAGATAATCCTGATGGGTAAGGCGCATGCAGGCGCATTTCCCATTCCCGAAAATTCTCAGGGAAAGCAGCGCCCGGCCCAGCAGGCGCACATGGGCCTCCTCCCGCATCAGATGCAGCCGCCGGGCGGCGTCATTCAGATCCAGCCCAGCCTCCATCAGCCGGGAAGCCCAGTAAAATGCCTCCCCATCCGTATTCTTGAAGCAGAAATTGCCCGTATCGGTGCTGATGGCCGCATACAGGCAGACGGCCATCTCTTTTGTGATGGCCGCGCCCAGGGCATCCAGCATCCGGCCGATCAGGCAGCCGCTGGCAGCGGCGTCCCCATCCACAAAATTGTGGGCGGCATACAGGGGATTGGTCACATGATGATCAATCTGCAGGGTAACAGGCGCCCCCTGATAATATACCCCGATTTTTCCCTGTCGCCCCAGATCGGATGCGTCAATGGCCAGGGCGGCGTCAAATTTCATTCCTTCCAGCGCCTCTGCCTGGATGAATTTTTCCCAGCCCGGCAGAAACTGCAGATAACCGGGCACCGGATCCTGACAGGCATAGGTCACCTTTTTGCCCATGCCCTCCAGGGCCATGCCCATGGCCAGGGTGGATCCGATGGCGTCCCCGTCCGGGGAAATATGGGTGCAAAGTAAGATGCTGTTCGCACCTTTCAGCGCGGACAGCATTTCTTCGCAGGGCAGATTATTCTTCGCCTGCATTCTGATCCTCCTTGGGCGCCACATCCCGCAGCACCTGGGCAATATGTACGCCATAGGCGATATTCCGATCCCGTTCAAAGATCAATTCGGGGGTGTAGCGCAGATCCACCCGGAAGCCCAGCTCCCTGCGGATAAAGCCTGCCGCCTTCTTCAGCGCCTTGATCATATCATCCGCCTTGTCATCCTCCAGCACGCTTACAAATACCTTGGCAAAGCGCAGATCCCGGGTCACATCAACACGAGTGACGCAATAGGTGCCGCAGATGCGGGGATCATTCATTTCCCGGATGATGGCATCGATGGCGTGGCGCACTTCCTCAGAAATTCTATCAATACGAAAACTTGCCATGAATATCCCTTTCTTCATGCGAGAAGGCCTTTCTTTCAGGAGAAAGAAAGACCCTCTCGCGCTCTCCCAAAGAAAGCCATCCCTTTTCCTTTCAGAAAATTACTGTCGCTGTTTCTAATTGCTTGTTATGCTAAAGCACGGGGAAAGAAAAAACTTGACTTTCTGTTGTTTCATCCCGGATTGGTTTTCTGGAGGGTGCAGGAGGGTGCTTTTGACTTCAAAAGCATCCTCCCGCAAATATCCCACGTTTCTTATCGTTCGATTTCTTCCATCACGAAGCATTCCACAACGTCATTTTCCTTGATATCGTTGTAGCCCTCCAGGCCGATACCGCATTCATAGCCGGAATTGACCTCGCGCACGTCATCCTTGAAGCGGCGCAGGGAGGAAAGCTTGCCTTCGAAGATAACCACGTTATCCCGCAGCAGACGAACGGAGGCATTGCGCTGCACCTTGCCGTCGGTCACATAGGAACCGGCGATGGTGCCTGCGCCCGTGATCTTGAACACATTGCGCACCTGAGCATGGCCCAGCAGCACTTCCTTATATTCGGGGGCCAGCAGGCCCTTCATGGCCTTCTCCACATCCTCGATGGCCTGATAGATGATGCGGTAGAGGCGGATATCCACTTCTTCCTTCTCCGCGGCTTCCCGGGCGGTAGCATCGGGGCGGATATTGAAGCCGATAATGATGGCATTGAAGGCGGAGGCCAGGTTTACGTCATCCTTGGTCACGGCGCCCACGGCGGAGTGGAGGATGCGGATCTTCACTTCATCATTGCTCAGCTTTTCCAGGGCCTGCTTCACAGCTTCCACGGAGCCCTGCACGTCAGCCTTGACGATGATATTCAGGTTCTGCACCTTGCCTTCGGAGATGCCGGCAAACAGATTATCCAGGGATACCTTGGCAGAGGCATTGACCCGGGCAGCCTTTTCCTTATCCTTGCGCTCCTGGGCCACCTGACGGCTCAGATGATCATCCTTCACCGCCAGCATTTCATCACCGGCCAGGGGCACTTCGGTAAAGCCGGCAATTTCCACAGGGGTGGAGGGGCCGGCGGTCTGCACCCGTTCGCCCCGGTCATTGAGCATGGCGCGGACACGGCCGGACGCCATACCGGCAACGATGTTATCGCCCACCTTCAGGGTGCCGTTCTGGATCAGCACGGTGGCCAGGGGGCCCCTTGCCTTATCCAGCTTGGCTTCGATGATAACGCCGGTGGCCATACGATCGGGATTGGCCCGCAGCTGCTGCACATCGGCCTGGAGCAGGATCATTTCCAGCAGATCTTCCACGCCTTCGCCGGTGAGGGCGGAAACGGGCACCATGATGGTTTCGCCGCCCCAGGCTTCAGGCACCAGGTTATACTTGGTCAGATCCTGCATGATCCGGTCAGGATTGGCGGTGGGTTTATCCATCTTGTTGATGGCAACCACGATGGGCACGTCGGCAGCCTTGGCGTGGTTGATGGATTCGATGGTCTGGGGCATTACGCCGTCATCGGCGGCAACCACCAGCACGGCGATATCGGTGGCCTGGGTACCGCGCATACGCATGGCGGTGAAGGCCTCGTGGCCGGGGGTATCCAGGAAGGTGATCTGACGGCCGTTCAGCTTGACGGTATAAGCGCCGATATGCTGGGTGATGCCGCCGGCCTCGGTGGTGGTGACGTGGGCCTTGCGGATATAGTCCAGCAGGCTGGTCTTGCCGTGGTCAACGTGGCCCATGATGGTGATGACGGGGGGACGGGGCTGCAGATCCTCTTCCGCATCCTGCACATTGGTTTCGGAGAGGGCGTCTTCAGCAGTCTTATCCAGCTTCATTTCCAGCTCCACTTCGAATTCGGAGCAGACCAGGGATGCGGTATCAAAATCCAGCTCGCTGTTGATATTGGACATGATGCCCAGCATCAGAAGCTTTTTGAGGATTTCACCGGCGGGCTTGCCGATGCGCTCGGTCAGATCCTTGACGGTGATGGTTTCAGCAGTCATATAGGCCTTTTCGATCTTGATGGGGGCCATCATCTGCTGGGCGGAGGGCTGCTTCTTGCTGGCCCGGGCACGCTTGCCGCCGCGGACGGTTTCATCATCGTAGCCGTTGAAGGATTCCTTCACCAGCTGCTTACGATTCTTGGCCACATGCTCAGGATCGTGCTGGCGGATATAATTTTTCTTATTGGGATCGTAATTGCTGACCCTTTCCTTTTCCACCACGGGGGTCAGTTCGGGGCCGCGGCTGCGGCCGCCGCCCATAGGCCGGTTGCCGCCCATGGGGCGATTGCCGCCGGCATTTCCGCCGCCCATGGGGGGACGATTGCCGCCCTGGGGTGCGCCGCCGGGGCCGCCGGCGGGACGGCCGAACTGGCCGTTAGCAGGGCGGCCAAACTGGCCGGGCTGGCCCTGGGCCTGGGGATTGGCAGGACGGCCATAGGGGCCCTGGGGATTGGCGGGACGGCCATAGGGGCCGCCCTGGGCAGCCTGAGGATTGGCAGGACGGCCGTAGGGGCCCTGAGGATTGGCAGGACGGCCGTAGGGGCCCTGGGGATTGGCGGGACGGCCGTAGGGGCCCTGAGGATTGGCGGGACGGCCATAGGGGCCCTGGGGCCGGGGGGCGCCGGGGGCGGGAGCGGGGCGGCTTCCCTGGGGAGCTGCAGGCCGGGCAGCCTGGGGCTGCTGCTGAGCAGGAGCGGCGGGAGCGGCAGCCTTGGGGGCCTCGGGGGTCTTGGGAGCCTCGGGGGCTTTGGGGGCGGGCTTTTCTTCCGCTTTCTTTTCAGCAGGCTTGGCCTGGGGCTTTTCTTCCGGCTTCTTTTCCACAGGCTTTTCTTCTGCCTTCTTTTCGGCGGCCTTCACCTGGGGCTTTTCCTCCGGCTTCTTCTCGGCAGGCTTTTCAGCGGCCTTGGGAGCGGGGGCCTTTTCTTCCGCTTTCTTTTCGGCGGCAGGCTTCACTTCCGCAGGCTTTTCTTCCTTTTTAGGCGCTTCAACAGGCGCGCTCTTCTTTTCAGCGGGGCGCGCTTCCTGCTTGGGCGCAGGCTTTTCTTCCTTCTTGGGGGCGGGCTTTTCCTCAGCCTTGGGCGCTTCCTTCACGGGAGCGGCCTCCTCTTCATCCGGCATGGTCCAGGCCTTGGTATGCTGCTGGGCCAGGAGCTGCTGCTCCTCCTGCCGTTTCCGGGCACGGGCCTCTTCTTCTTCCCGCTGGAATTTTGCTTCCTGCTTGCGCAGCGACTGCATCACATTATCGATATTGCGCTTAATGCGCGCAGCCTCCTCCAGCATAACGCCCGCCTGCTGATTGATTTCCTTGGTGGCTTCAGTCAGTTTTACCTTGGTCATTGGATGCTTGCACCCCCGCATTTGTCATTGTTTTCCCTTTGATCCATTGGAACGCCGGCGATCCCGGCCTCAGAAAGCAGAAGGATCATCTGCTGGCATAGTTTTCCCGGTGCGATCACCGCGGCCATCCGGTCATCCCGGCCGCAGGCGCGGGATATTTCCCCTGCTGGCAGCATATGCAAGGGCACATGCCGGTAAGCGCAGGCATCGGTGATTTTTTTCTTTGTTCCCTGGGAGGCCCCTTCATCCAGCAGCGCCAATCCGGCCTTCCCCGCCTTGATCTGGCGCAGGGAAAGATCGGCGCCCAGGGTGATCTGGCCGGCCCGGCTGCATAAGCCCAGAAGACCCGCGATTTTCTTCACTCCGTCTTCCCCTCCAGGGTATGCAGTTCATTGAGCAGCGAAGCGCTTGTTTCCTCGCCCAGGGCGCATTCGAACGCCCTTTCCAGCTGCTTATGCTTGATGGCCTTCTTCAGGCATTCGGCGCTTTTGCATACATAGGCGCCCCTGCCCGGCTTGCGGCCCGTGGGATCCATGGAAACGGCCCCCTCCGGGGATTTCACCACCCGGATCAATTCCCGCTTGGGCTTCATTTCCCGGCAGCCCACGCACATCCGCATGGGCACCTTTTTTTCTTTCATGGGTTCATCCCCTGTTTATTCGATATCGTCGTCGGTGAGCGGAATTTCGTAATCGTCGTATTCATCGGCGTCGGCGATGACCTGGCCATTGCCTTCCTGCAGCTCAGGCATTTCCTGGCGCATCAGTTCGGCCACCTGGGTCTGGGATTTGATATCAATCTTCCAGCCGGTGAGCTTGGCAGCCAGGCGGGCATTCTGCCCTTCCTTGCCGATGGCCAGGGACAGCTGGTTATCGGGCACCACCACGCGGCAGATCTTTTCCTGATCGGAAACGAACACGCTGACCACATGGGCGGGATTGAGGGCATTGGCCACAAATTCCGCAGGATCCTGGGACCACTTGATGATATCAATCTTTTCGTTCTTCAGTTCCGCTACCACCTTATCCACGCGGCTGCCCCGGGGGCCTACGCAGGCACCCACAGGATCGATCATGGCATCCAGGGAGGAAACGGCCATCTTGGTGCGGCTGCCGGCCTCACGGGCGATGGATTTGATCTGCACGATACCGGTGGCGATTTCAGGCACTTCCATTTCAAAGAGGCGCTTGACCAGGCCGGTATGGATGCGGCTTACCGCCACCTGAGGGGCCTTGCCCACATCACGGCCAGAGCGGTATACCTGCAGCACATATACCTTGATATGATCGCCGGGGCGGTATTCTTCCCCGGGCATGAATTCGCTGGCTTCCAGGATGCCGGCGGTGCGGCCCAGTTCCACATAAACGGCCTTGGGCTCCACCCGCTCCACGATGCCGGTGAGAATTTCATTTTCTTTTTCGATATATTCATCGTAGATCTTGCCCCGCTCTGCTTCCCGCAGCCGCTGGAGCATCACCTGCTTGGCGGTCTGGGCGGCCACACGGCCGAAATCGGCGGGGGTGACATCGATTTCCACGATATCGCCCAGTTCGTAATTGGGGCGGATCTTCCGGGCGTCGGAAAGCAGAATCTGCTGGCTGTCATCCTCCACCACTTCAGAGACCACCTTGCGGGCAAAAATCTGCACATCATGCTCCCGGGAGAGGATGACGGAAAGATTCATGGGGGCGGTGGCGCCCCGCTTTACATACTTGCGGTAAGCGGCCTTGCAGCCTTCCTCCACTGCGCTTACGATCTGATCCACGCTGATATCCTTTGCTTTGGCCAGCGCCTCGATTGCATCCATCATTTCAGACTTGTGAGCCATTTTCCTTTAACCTGCCTTTTCAAATAATAACCGACGGGATCAGATTTCATCCTCCGCCCCTTCCAGGGCGCTCAGATCGGGCACCAGGCGCACCTGGGCCACCGCTTTCCTGGGCAGATCCCATTCCTTTTCCCCCTGGGAAAGCAATACATGCTCATCATTCATTTCCCGGAGGAAGCCCTGGATGGCCTTCTGCCCCTCCATGGGCTTGTAGAGCCGGGCCTCCACCAGCAGCCCCAGGGATTTTTCGATATCCCGCTTGCTCTTGAGGGGCCGGTCGATGCCGGGGGAGCATACCTCCAGGAAATCATAATCGAAATCCTCCAGAGAGGGCTGCACCGCCCGATGGTATTTTTCACAGTCATCCAGCGTCACGCCGCCTTCCCTGTCCACATCGATATAGATGCGCAGGTAACGGCCGGTGGGCTCCTTTTCCATGGCGGCTTCGCACAGCTCATAGCCCAGCTTGGCGGCATGCTTTTCGCAGATGGCGGTGATTTTCTGCATATTGGCGTTTTTGGGGGGCATATTCTTGCTCCTTTACATACAGAAAGAGCGGGACTTACCTGCACGCACAGCAAAATACGGGGACAGGGAACAAAGCCACCCATCCAGGCATTTCACTCCATGCAGTTCCCACTCTTCGTTAAACCCTTCTTTCAAATCAGGTATTGGTTGCATTGCACAGAAAAAAGGCAAGGGCCTTCTTCCCTCCTGATCAGTATACCATAGACTTTCCCCAATTACAAGCGGTTTTCCAAATAAATAAATGAAGAAACGCCCCGGAAAAGGGAAAAAACACCCTCATCCCGCCACCGTCACATCTGCGCTTTCCACCCGGATGGCCCGGCGCAATCCCTCCAGGGTGCATTCCACCTGATAGCCGATTTTTCCGGCGCTGAACATGATGGTATCCAGATTTTCAGCGGTACTGTGGATGAAGGTGGCAAACTGCTTTTTCATCCCGATGGGGGAGCAGCCCCCGTGCACATAGCCGGTGAGGGGCAGAAGCTCCCTGGCGGGCAGCATTTCCAGCGCCTTTTCCCCGGCAGCGGCGGCGGCCTTTTTCAGATCCAGCTCCTCCGCCACGGGGATCATAAATACATAATGATTGCGGCTCTTGCCCACCGTCACCAGGGTTTTGAAGGTGCAGGCGGGATCCTGGCCCAGAAAGGCGGCCACCTCCACCCCGCTGATGGCCCCGGAGCCGGCATAGCAATGCTCCCTGAAGGGGATTTTCAGCCGCTCCAGGGTGCGCATCACATTGGTTTTTTCCTGCTTGGCCATGGGCTTATTCCAGTTCCTTTCCCTCTTCAATCAGGGGCAGCATATCAATGCGCTTTTGATGGCGATCGCCCATAAATTCGGTGGTCATGAATACCTCCACCAGCGTTTTCGCCGTTTCCGGGGCGATCACCCGGCCCCCCAGGGACAGCATATTGGCGTCGTTATGGGCCCGGGTCATCTTGGCGCTGAAATAATCGGAGCAGCAGCAGCAGCGGATACCCTTTACCTTATTGGCCGCCATGGAAATGCCCACCCCCGTGCCGCAGGCGATGATGCCCATCTGGCATTCGCCCTGTGCCACAGCCCTGGCCGCACGATAGCCGAAAATGGGATAATCCCGGGTGGTATCATTTTCATGCATGCCAAAGTATACGGGCTCATGGCCCATTTCCCGCAGCTGTTCCTCAATGGCTTCCTTTAATACAATCCCCGCAGGATCGCAGGCAACGGCAACTTTCATATCAAAAATTTCCTTTCACATTAGCATGGATTTCCATGGACAGTATACCGCAGATTTCCCATTACATCAATATCAACCAGGATGATTCGCAGCATATTTATCAGATTTCTTCCTATGGCGGTTTTTGAAAAACTTGACAGTAAAATCATTCAGACATACAATATAAACAAGTGAAAATAGCTTAAGCGCTGCTGCACTCAACAAATAAAACCAGAGGTGTACATGATGAAAAAGAAGCGTCTGATCCTTCTGTCCATTTGCGTTGTGCTTGCCGTTGCAGGCTCCCTTCTGTTTGTGTTTTTGCGGGAAAAGCCTTTAACCCCCGAGGAATTGGCTTATCAGGCCGGTATTTCCAAACTGGAGCAATATCTGCTGAATCCTGACAGCATAAGCATCGCCCAGCCCATCGGTGATTTTGCAGAGCTGGAACACCATATCCGCAATGCAAGATCCTTTGAAGCGTATTGCCGTGTTCTGAGTTATATTGAATATAACGATTACACCTGGGCGAAAACATGGATGAACGAGGTGAAGCTCAATCCTGCATTCCCCGATGAACTGGAACGGGTAAGGAAGGAGCATCCGGCCATTGGCAGCGTGGAGCAACTGGAAGCCTATATGCAGGGATGCAAAGCAGAATATGAACTGGATATCAAAGCTGCGAAAGAGGCCTTTGAAAAAGCAGACGGTTTCTTTGACAGTAAGGCCCGGATTGCCGCTCTGGACGCAGCCCTTGCCAGCATGGCCCAGGGCATTCCCGAATATTCCGGTACGCCCATTTCTGTTTCTCATGATTCCAACCGCTACGGCAAATTCCGCTGGGGCCCGGATGATGTACACGGCACAGGGAATGATGACAAGTTCTATATCGTAAATGAATCCGCAAGCGCAAAGGCGATTTGGCGGGAAGGTGATATGGTATGCGTACAGGTGAGATTGAATGCCGGTGATGCATTTGTGTATCGGAGCGAAAAGGCCTATATCGGCGCCAATCGCGCCACGCAGCTGACGCTTTATCCCATTCCCGCAACGGTCGCTTATGATACCACCCCCAGGCTGGGGCCCGGCACAGGCTATGCCCAGTATTCCCAGAATATCTTTACAGGTGAAAATGTCAATGCATATATCAAAATGGATGGCTGGGTATGCGTTGACTATAATACCTTTCGCTACGGCATGGTACGGGTATGGCTGCCGGAGGATTGCGTGACGCTGAAATAAACAGCTTTCAGAAAACCAAGGAAGATTTTAAGCTGAGGGGCAAATCTGCCCTTCAGCTTTATTCTTCTTTTCCCTCTTGCATTTTCCGGCGCTTCGCGCTATAATGCATCCATACCGCAAAGAAAGGGAATGGCGGCCGAAAGCGCGCTTAGAGAAACGCCGGTTGGTGCAAGGCGGGGGCGCAGGGCCGTGATCCACCCTGGAGCGGGCGGCGATGAGCCGCCGGGGCGCGCCCCTTACAGCGCAGGCGAGAGGGCGTTTCATTCCGAAGCGCCAATCGGGGTGGCAACGCGGTACTTCCGTCCCTGTGAACGGGCGGTTTTTTTATTTGCTGAAAAATGAAGGGAGAAAATTATCATGCTGGATATCAAACGGATCCGCCAGAATCCCCAGGAGCTGCTGGATGCGCTCAAGAAGCGCAATTCCACCATCGATGTAAGCGAGCTTTTGACCCTGGACGCTGCCCGCCGGGATGCCCTGGGCCAGGTGGAGGCGCTGAAGAACCGTCGCAATGAAGAAAGCAAGAAGATCGCCCAGGTGAAAAAGGCCGGCGGCGACGCTTCCGCCATCATGGAAGAAATGCGCAAAGTGGGCGATGAAATCACCGCCCTGGATAAGCAGGTGAATGAAATTGATGAAAAAATCAATTTCATCCTGATGCGCCTGCCCAATCTGCCCCATGAATCCGTGCCCATCGGCAAGGATGATACCGAAAATGTGGAGCAGCGCCGCTGGGGCGAGCCCCGGAAATTTGATTGGGAGCCCAAGGCCCACTGGGATATCGGCACCGATCTGGGCATTCTGGATTTTGAATCCGCCGCCAAGATTTCCGGCGCACGGTTCACCGTATACAAGGGCCTGGGCGCAAGGCTGGAGCGGGCCGTGATCAATTTCTTCATGGATACCCACGCCGCCGACGGTTACGAAGAAGTGCTGCCCCCCTACATGGTATCCCGCGCCACCATGACCGGCACCGGCCAATTGCCCAAATTTGAAGAAGACGCCTACAAGGTGGATCAGGATACCTTCCTCATCCCCACCGCTGAGGTGCCCGTTACCAACCTGTACCGGGATATGATCCTGGATGGGGATAAGCTGCCCATCCGTCACTGCGCCTATTCCGCCTGCTTCCGTGCCGAAGCGGGCAGCGCCGGCCGGGATACCAGGGGCCTGATCCGTCAGCATCAGTTCAATAAGGTAGAAATGGTGAAGATCACCAAGCCCGAACAGAGCTATGAAGAATTGGAATCCATGACCGCCCAGGCAGAAAAGGTACTGAAGCTGCTGGGCCTGCCCCACCGGGTGGTATGCCTGTCCACCGGCGATATGGGCTTCTCCGCCGCCAAAACCTATGATATCGAAGTGTGGATGCCTTCCTACGGCCGGTATGTGGAAATCTCCTCCTGCTCCAACTGCGAGGATTTCCAGGCCCGCCGCGCCGCCATCCGCTATAAGGAAGGCCCCAAGGGCAAGGCCCAGCTGTGCCACACCCTGAACGGTTCCGGCGTGGCCGTGGGCCGCACCGTGGCCGTCATCCTGGAAACCTACCAGAATTCCGACGGCTCCGTCACCGTGCCGGAGGTACTGCGTCCCTACATGGGCTGCGATGTGATCAAGTAATCATTGCATTCTCCCCTCCCTTGCGGAGGGGATTTTTTTCACTTACATTGTAAATTCAAGCACCAAAAAAGCCCCTGAAACAGGGGCCTATGCTTTCAATTGGTTCTTTGGTTCCGGGGCGATCTCATTCCACAGGGTAAAGCCCAGGATCAGCACGCCGCCGATGATCTGCAGAAGCGTGATTTTTTCATCCAGCACCGTTACCGAAATGATCACTGCAACCAAAGGATCGATATAGCTGAGGATGGCGGCCTTCTGCCCCGGCAGTTCCTTGAGCGCAGAAAAATACAGACAGTAGGCAATGCCGCTGTGCACCAGGCCCACAAGCAAAAGAGAAAGCCAGCCGGCCGGATCCAGGGTGCCCAGAGTAAAGCCGCCGGTAAAAATCACATAAGGCAGCAGCACCGCAATGGCGGCAATAAACTGCAGAAAGGTGCGATGGATGCCCTCCACATTCCGGATAAATTTATTGAGCAGGATCACCGTGGCATACAGCACCGCCGCCCCCAGCCCGAACAGAATGCCGATCAGATCGGTGCCCTCTCCCTTCATGCCTGCGCCGGTGATCATCACCAGCCCGGCAGTGGCGGCGGCAAAGCAGAGGATCTGTCTGCCCGTCAGCTTTTCCCTGAATAAAAGCGGGCATACCACCATCACAATCACCGGGGCAAAATAATAGCTGAGGGTGGCCACGGAAACGGTGGTATACTTGTAAGCCTCAAACAGCAAAATCCAGTTAAAGCCCATGGCCATGCCGGAAACCAGCAGCAGCGGCGCCCCTTTTCTGATCCGGGCAAAGGGGATTCGCTGCCCCGTCACCAGCAAAAACAGCCCGATCAGCACCGCCGCCAGGATGGCCCTGTACAGCGCCAGCTCCCCGGAGGAAACCCCGATCTTTCTCACAAAGGGGGCCAGAGTGCCGAAGATGGCCATGGCTGCAATCAGCATCAGCCGGGGATTCATGGTTTTTTTCATGGCGATTCCTTTCCATCCCTCTGCCGGCAGGGGGATTATCCGATCCATTATATTCCACTTCCATTTCCCCGTCAACGCA
Organism: Clostridia bacterium; assembly: GCA_017395685.1. Lineage (GTDB taxonomy): Bacteria > Bacillota > Clostridia > Christensenellales > Aristaeellaceae > RUG563. The sequence continues at coordinate 19,356 of JAFQOD010000073.1, read as the reverse complement.
TCTTCCCTTCCCCCCTCCATCCAGAACAAAAGAAAAACCGCCCCTCCTTTCCCCGCCCCATCCCATAAACAGCAGCCGCCGTCATTGACACTTTCCCGGCAAAATTGTATACTGAAGCAAGCAAAATCCATTTTTTCAGCAAATAACCCCATATCAACCGTCAAGAAAAAGCGGAGGTTCCCCATGCCCCATTCCACCTATTCCATCGGCCTGGATTTTGGCACCCTGTCCGGCCGGGCCGTGCTGATCGATCATCAAAGCGGCCGTGAAATCGCCTCCTGTGATTATGTATATCCCCATGCGGTGATGGAAAAAACCCTGCCCGGAGAGGATCGGCCCCTGCCGGAGGGCTATGCGCTGCATCATCCCCAGGATTATCTGGATGCCCTGCCCGCCCTGCTGAAAGGAATACTGGAAAAAAGCGGGGTGGATCCAAGGGATATTACCGGCATCGGGGTGGATACCACCGCCACCACCATCATCCCGCTGGATGATCAGGATATGCCCCTTTGCTTCCGGGAGGAATTCCGGAATAATCCCCATGCCTGGATCAAATTATGGAAGCATCACACCACCCAGCCCCAGGCCGACCGGCTCAACGCCCTGGCCCAGGAGCAGAAGAAGGGCTTCCTGCAGCGCTGCGGCGGCAAGGTATCCGCCGAATGGTACTGGCCCAAGGTGATGGAAATTGCAAAGGAAGCGCCGGAGGTATACGAAAACGCCCATTCCATTGTGGAGCTGGCCGATTGGATCGCCTTTTTGCTGACCCATGAAAAAAAGCGCTGCCAATTCATTGCCGCCTTCCACGCCCATGATTATCAGAGCGATTATGGCATGGATGAGGATTTTCTGCGCGCCCTGGATCCCCTTCTGATCCGGCAGGCGGAAAAAAATCAGCGCTGGCCCCAGCAGAAGCTCCTCACCAGAACCGGCGGGCTTCAGGCCGATCTGGCCGCCCGCACCGGACTGATCCCCGGCACCGCCGTGGCCGTCGCCTGTACCGACAGCCCCATCGCCATGCTGAGCATGGGCATTACCCGGGAGGAGGACGCCGTGCTGATCATGGGCACCTCCGGAATGCTGATGTTTTACAGCAAAAAGGATGTCTGCATCCCCGGCGCCATGGGCACTGCGGAAAATGCGCTGCTGCCCGGGCATACCCTGCACCTGTTCGGGCAATCGGCAGTGGGCGATATATACCAATGGTTTGTCAATCATCTGGCGCCCCATTCCTATTATCTGGAGGCCCAGGAAAAGGGCGAATCCATCTATCAGCTGCTGAACAGGAAAATCGCCGCCATCCCTCCGGACAGCCCCCTGCCCATCGCCCTGGACTGGATGAACGGCAACCGCTGCCTGCTGCAGAATGCCAATCTTTCCGGGGTGATGGCAGGCCTCACCCTGTCCACCACCGCCGATCAGATCTACCGGGCGCTGATTGAGGCCACCGCCTTCGGCCTGAAAAAAATGCTGGATGCGGCCAGGGAGGCCGGCGTATCGGTAAAATCCATCCGTGCCTGCGGCGGCATCGCCTATAAGAGCCCGGAAATCATGCAGATCTATGCCGATATTCTGGAGCTGCCCATCAGCACCTCCTCCTGCAGCCAGCCCAACGCCCAGGGCTCCGCCATCATGGGCGCCATGGCCGCAGGCAGCCAAAACGGGGGCTATGATGATATCCTGATGGCCGTCGCCGCCATGCAATGCCCCATGGTACGCACCTATCAGCCCTGCAGCCGGCATCAGGCCGCCTATCGCCGCCGCTACCGGCATTATTGCCAGATGCATCAGCATTTCGGCGTGGATCAGAAAGAAATGACCGAGGAAATCAGACGCCCCACTTTCATTTAAGGAGAGCTGCCCATGAAACCCGCCCTTATTTCAGCATCCCTGGTATGCATGGATTTTTTCAATCTGCAGGAAACGCTGCGCCTGATGGAGGAAAGCGCCATCGAATATCTGCATGTGGATATCATGGATGGGGAATTCGTGCAGAATTTCGCCCTGTGTCCCGAATTCTGCGAATCTCTGCGCAAGCATACCTCCATCCCCCTGGATATCCATCTGATGATCAAAAATCCCGAGCTGAAAATTCATTGGTTCCATCCCCGGCCGGGGGAATATATCTCCGTCCATGCGGAAAGCACCCCCCACATCCCCCGGGCCCTTGCCGAAATCCGCAGATACGGCGCCAGGCCCATGATCGCCCTCAATCCCGGCACCCCCATCCATATGCTGGATTATGTGCTGGATGATATCGACGGCGTGCTGGTGATGACGGTGAACCCCGGCTTTTCCGGACAGAAAATGGTACCCGCCACCCTGGAGAAAATCGCTCAGGTACGCGCCTATCTGGATGAACGGGGAAGGCCCGATGTGGATATTCAGGCCGACGGCAACGTCAGCTTTGAAAATGCGGTAAAAATGCGCAGGGCCGGGGCCAATATTTTCGTGGGCGGCACCTCCAGCATCTTTTCCCAGGCCGGCGCCATCCGCGATAATATCCAGACGCTCCGCACCGCCCTGAAATGATTTTTCCCCCCATCCAGCTGCGGCCGGGAGTTTTCTCCCTGTCGGATGAATGCACCATCCACACAGGGAAAAATTCGGCGATTATAACCAGGCGATTGTGATGCGTCTGGATTGTATAACAAAATAAACTTATCTGCATCTACGAGAGGAGTACAGGAGCATGAATGAAGCCCTGCGCACGGATCATCCCCGTCCCGATCGGGTCCGGAATACCTGGTGCACCCTGAACGGCCAATGGGATTTTGCTTTTGACCATGAAAAGGCCGGAAAAAAAGAAAAATGGTATCGCAATCTGCCTGCCACCCACAAAATTGAAGTGCCCTTCTGCTATCAGAGCAAGCTTTCCGGCATCAACAGCCAGCAGCATTGCGATGTAGTGTGGTATGCCCGGAAGATCACCGTTCCTGCGGAAATGACGGCCCGCCGCCTGCTTCACTTCGGTGCGGTGGATTATATCGCCGATGTATGGCTGGACGGCCAGTATCTGGGGGGCCATGAGGGCGGCTATACCCCCTTTACCTTCGATATCACGGATCTGACGGAGGCCGGCGGCGAATATACCCTGGCCGTCCGGGCAGAGGACCGGCTGGATTGCGATCAGCCCCGGGGCAAGCAATCCTTCCGCCCTGAGCCCTTCGAATGCTGGTACACCCCTGTGACCGGCATCTGGCAGAGCGTATGGCTGGAAGGCGTGGGGGAATATTATCCCGTGGATTTCCGGCTGACCCCCTGCCTGGAGCGTTCCAGCGTGAAGGCAGAAATCTATCTGAATGAGCTGCCCAGGGATGCCTCCATCCGGCTGACCGCCTCCTACAAGGGGGATGTGGTGGCCGTGAGCGAAGTAAAGGTGCTCACCGACCGCTGCGTGCAGACGGAGCTTTTCCTGCGCCATAACGAGCGGCTGGAGGGCTTCCACATGTGGTGGCCCCATGATCCCCGCCTGTATGATCTGACCATCGAAACCATGGTGGGTGGCCAAAAGCAGGATCAGGTGGATACCTACTTTGGCATGCGCAAGATCGAAGTGGTGAACGGCAAGATCCTGCTGAACAATCATGTGCTGTTCCAGAAGCTGATCCTGGATCAGGGCTACTGGCCCGACGGCCTGCTCACCGCTCCCAGCGATGACGCCCTGCGCAAGGACGTGGAACTGACCAAGGCCCTGGGCTATAATGGCGCCCGCAAGCATCAGAAATTTGAGGATCCCCGGTATCTGTACTGGGCGGATAAGCTGGGGCTGCTGGTCTGGGGGGAACTGCCCAGCGCCTACTGGCTGCGGGACAGCGAAAAGCGCAATATGATGCGGGATCTTTCCGAGGCTATCCGGCGGGATTACAATCATCCCTGCCTGATCACCTGGGTGCCCATCAATGAAAGCTGGGGCGTTCCCTATATCCAGACCCAGGAAGAAGCCCAGCAGCTGGCCGATGCCCTCTATCATATGGTGCATTCCCTGGACGGCACCCGCATCGTATCCGGCAACGACGGCTGGGAACAGGCATCCACCGATCTTCTGACCGTGCACGATTACACCGCCTGGCCGGAGCAGCTCAGCCCCGAATACGGCAGCGCAGATACCATCTGCAACGGCAATCCCGGTGCCGGCCGCATCGTGACGGCCTGCGGCTATGATCACGTGGGCAAGCCCATGCTGCTGACCGAATACGGCGGCATCGCCATGGCAAAGGATTCCGAGGGCGATAACTGGGGCTACAACGGCGCCGTGAAGGATGAAGAAGCCTTCCTCAAGCGGTTTGAAGCCATTACCCAGGCCTTCAAGCATATGCCCGGCTTTGTGGGCTATTGCTACACCCAGCTGACGGATGTATTCCAGGAGGTCAACGGCCTGCTGGATATGAACCGCAACCCCAAGGCGAATATCGATGAGATCCGCCGCATCAACAGACAGCGTTAAATGCCTGTATACAGTGCAAACAATTCCCCTGCATGCGATGAAAAGCACTTTACCGTTTCCTGCAGGCAGCGATCAATTTCATCAGAAGGAAGGAAATCATTTTATGAAAATTCTGTTCCTTGGAAACAGCTTCACCTTTTTTCACGATATGCCGGATATGGTAGCGGAAATTCTGCATGCGGAAGTAAAGGGCAATCTGCGGGGAGGCGCTTATCTGTATCAGCATCTCGATCCTTCCGATGATCTGTGCGCCGTTACCCGCAGGCTGCTGACGGAGGAAAAATGGGATTATGTCGTCCTGCAGGATCAGAGCCGGGGGCCGATCACCCATCCGGAAGAATTCAGTCGGGCGGTATCCGTATTATCTGAGATGATCCGTGGGGCCGGCGGAACGCCCGTGCTGTATGAAACCTGGGCCTACGAGGAGGGCAGCGATACCCTGGCGTCCACGGGAATGACGTTTTTTGAAATGCAGCGGAAGCTGTCGGCGGGCTATCATACCGCCGCGGCAGCCAATCATGGGCTGCTCGCCCCGGTGGGCCAGGTATTTGCAGCCGCCCGCAAAGCAATGAATCTCTATGATGCCGGCGATCACTATCATCCCTCGGCAGCCGGCTCCCGCCTGGCCGCAGAGACCATTGCCGCTGCCATTCAAATGCATCAGGCACGCTGAATCCCCATTCCCCACCCATTTATACGCCCTTCGAATCCCACTATTCGGATAAGAAAAAAGACGCCAATTCTGGCGTCCTTTTTCTTATGGCGGAGACGGTGGGATTCCCCGGCGGGGACGAGGGCGACCCCGCCGCCAGCCCGGGGCGCTCAAAACAGTCCACTGGACTGTTTTGCCCTGCAGGCAGGGATGCGCCCTTCGAATCCCACTTTTCGGATAAGAAAAAAGACGCCAATTCTGGCGTCCTTTTTCTTATGGCGGAGACGGTGGGATTCGAACCCACGTGCCGGAGTTACCGGCAAACTGATTTCGAGTCAGCCCCGTTATGACCGCTTCGATACGTCTCCATGCCCTTGGCGCAGCGCCCGGAACCGGGGAATGCGCCGTTTTTTAGTATAGCCAATACAGGAAAAAAAGTCAACCCCCGGCCGGGCAAAAGCGCGCCGGGAAGGGGCCCATTCCGGCCGGAAAAATGCCCGGATCATCCAGGGAAGGGATGATTTTTCATCAGCGCCTCCCGCCAGGCAGGGGGCAGCTTATCCCCGTCAAAGCAAAACCACATTCCCTCCGCCGGGGCAAAGCCATACACCCTTGCCCCGAAGCCCAATCCCGGCTGGGGCAGGGCATGGGCGGCGATATTTTCCATTGTAATGCCCCGGTAAAAATCCTCCATCCGGGCCCGGTCCAGGGGCGCATCCCCATGGGAGCAGAGCACCTGCCGGAAGGGAAGGGCCAGCATTTTTTCCATGGCCGAAAGGAAATCCGCCATGGGCTGTGCCTCCGGGAAAAAGAGCCAGGTGGTGGGATTGAAATTATTCCCGGAAAGCAGCAGCTGCCGCTCCGGAATATACAGGCCGATGGAGCCAGGGGTGTGGGCGGGCATGCGGATCACCTGGGCAGTGAGATGGCCCAGATGAAATACCTCCTGCTCCAGGGCCTGCATATGCCCATAGCCCCGGGAGAGGAAATCCTCCTCCCGCCAGTCGGAAAGATCCAGGCCCTTGGCCGTCGCCTGATCCCACACCCGCTTGCGGAAGGAGCCGGCATACTTTTCACAGACGGGGAATTCCCTTTCATCCAGCAGCACCTGATCAAACTGAAAACTGCCGCAGGCATGATCATGATGGCCGTGGGACAGAATAACCTGATACGGCAGAGGGGTGATTTCCGCCACTGCCTTTTTCAGATCATCCAGGCCGTAGCCCGTATCAAAAAGCAGCGCCTCCCTTTCCCCCACAATCAGGGTGGAATGCATGCCCATCCGATCGGAAAGATGGAAAATCCCCGGCAATACCTGCCTGGCAGTGATGCGGCAATCCATGGGCCCGCCCCCGTTTCTTTCTTGTTTTTTTCTCAGTATAGCACGTTCCTGCCCTCCCTGACAAGGCGAAAAATGCCCGCCCTCGATTGATTTTCCCCGCCTCCTGTGATATGATAATAAATAGCATTTAAATTTTCCTCATGAGGAGAGAAGCATCCCATGCACGTATTTCATCATTCCCAATCCCCCCTCTGCCGCATGCCCCAGGGGGCTGCCCCCTGCCTGACCCAAATCACCTTGCGGCTTCAGGGCGATGAGGATGTGCGCAGCGCCCTTCTGCGGTTTTATGACGGCAGCGAAAAATGGCTGCCCATGGAAAAGGAAGAGGATCACTGGTTTTCCGCTCAGGTGACATTGCCCAAAATTCCCATCCTGTGCTGGTATGATTTCCGGGTGGAGGATCAGGACGGCAATATCTTCACCTACGGCGCCCCCCATGACGGCATGGGCGGGGAAGGGCATATCAGCCCCGACGCCCGGGCCTGGCAGGTGACGGTATACGATCCCCAATACGATACCCCCCACTGGATGCGGGACGGGATCATGTATCAGATTTTCCCCGATCGCTTCTATAAGAGCGGCATTTCCCACCCCCGGCGGGAGGAATGCTTCTATCACGAAAGCTGGGATGAGGATCCCATCCTGATGCCCGAAGGCGGGGATGACAACTGCGCCCGGGATTTCTTTGAGGGCGATCTGAAGGGCATTGAAGAAAAGCTGGAATATCTTGCGGATCTGGGGGTAACGGTGCTCTATCTCAACCCCATCTTCCAGGCCCGCTCCAATCACCGCTATGATACCGCCGATTATATGCAGATCGATTCCCATCTGGGCAATCAGGCGGATTATGTATCCCTGTGTGAAAAGGCAAAGGCCCTGGGCATCCGGGTGATGCTGGACGGGGTATTCAGCCATACCGGCGAGGACAGCATTTATTTCAACCGCTACGGCCGCTATCCCTCCGTGGGCGCCTGCCAATCCACCCAATCCCCCTATTATCCCTGGTATCGTTTCACCAGCTTCCCCGATCAGTATGAATGCTGGTGGGGATTCCATACCCTGCCCGCCATGAACAAGGAATATCCCGGCTATGTGGAATTCGCCCTGGGGGAAAAGGGCGTGGTGCGCCATTGGATCAAAGAGGGCAGCGCCGGCTGGCGGCTGGATGTGGCGGATGAATTGACCATGAATTTCCTGCGCAAATTGCGCCGGGCGGTCAAAGCCCAGGATGAAGATGCCATCGTGCTGGGCGAAGTATGGGAAGACGCCAGTCATAAGGAAGCCTATGGAGAAATGCGCTGCTATTGCCAGGGGGATACCCTGGACAGCGTGATGAATTATCCCCTCCGGGAAGCCGCCCTGAATTTCTTCAACGGCCGGTGCAATGCCGCCGCCCTGAAGCGGCTGATCGACAGCCAGAAGGAAAATTACCCCAAGGTATTCCATTATGCCCTGATGAATCTGGCCGGCAGCCATGACCGGCCCCGGGCCATCAATGAATTGTGCGATTGCACCTGGGAGGAATTGCCCCCCAAGGATCGGGGCGCCATGCGGCTGCCCAAGGAAAAATATGATCTGGGCCTGGGCCGCTATATCGAAATGATGCGCCTGCTGTGCGCCCTGCCCGGCATCCCCTGCGTATATTACGGGGATGAAGCGGGCATGCAGGGCGGATCCGATCCCTATTGCCGGGGCACCTTCCCCTGGGGCCGGGAAAACAAGGAGCTGCAGCGTACAATCAAGGATATGCTCTGGCAGCGCCGGAACAGCAAGGCCTTGCAGACGGGGGATCTGACCGTATTGGCCCCCGATGAGGATACGCTGGTGATCATCCGCGAAATCAAGGGCGGGAAGGATGTATTCGGCAATCCCGCCACCGATGAACGGGTGGAAATCACCATCAAGCGGTAACCATCCATGATGGCGCTGAGCGAACTGAAGGGGCTGGGAAAGGCCCGGCTGGAGGCATTGGAAAAAGCAGGGATCCGCAATCTGACCGATCTTCTGCTCACCCTGCCCGCCCGCTATCAGGATACCACGACGATCACCCCGCTGGGCGAAATTGTGCCCGGCGGGGAAATTTGCGTGAGCGGATATCCCAAGGCTGCCCCCCGGCTTTCCCGCTTCAAGGGCATGACCTCCGTCACCCTCCGGCTGTGCGATGAAACGGGCTCCATCCCCGTGGTCTGGTTCAATCAGCCCTGGCTGCAAAATCAGATAAAGCCGGAGGATCCCCTCACCCTCTACGGCCGTATCGACCGGGATAAGCAGGGAAGAATCAGGATGGCCAGCCCCGTCAAGGTGCAGGAAAGGGGCATCACCCCCGTCTATAAGGCCCTTTCCGGCATTCCCCCCAAGGTGATGCGGGATCTGATGCGCCAGGCCCTCTCCCAATTGGAGGATTGCTGCCAGGAAACGCTGCCCGATATCCTGCGGCTGAAATACGGCCTGTGCGAAAGGAATTTTGCCCTGCGCCAGGCCCATTTCCCTGAAACCAAGGAAAATCTGATGATCGCGCTCAAGCGCATCACCTTTGAAAATATGCTTTTGTATCAGGCAGCAGCCGCCTCCCTCCGGGGCGAGCGCACAAAAGGCGCCGTGATCCCGGCGGATGAAAGGGCCTGCAGGGCCTATTGGGATACCCTGCCCTTTCCCCCCACCGGGGCACAGGAGCGGGTGCTATCCGAAATTGCAAAGGATCTTTCCGCTCCCCACGCCATGGGCCGGCTGGTGCAGGGGGATGTGGGCTGCGGCAAGACCGCCCTGGCCTTCGGCGCCATGTATCTGGCAGCCCGGGCAGGATACCAGAGCGCCCTGATGGCCCCCACGGAAATTCTGGCCCGGCAGCACCTGGAAAGCGCACAAAAAATCCTGGCCCCCTTAGGAATCCGGTGCGGCCTGCTCATTGGCGGCATGAAGGCGAAGGAGCGCAGGGAAGCGCTGCAGTGCATCTCCTCCGGGGAATGGCAGGCCGTCATCGGTACCCATGCCCTTATCTCCGAAGGGGTGGAATATGAAAACTTAGGGCTGGTGATCACCGATGAGCAGCATCGCTTCGGTGTGCGCCAGCGGCGGATGCTCTCCCGGAAGGCAGAAGGGGAGGAAGAAAAAAGCCCCAACGCCCTGGTGCTCTCCGCCACCCCCATCCCCCGCTCCCTGGCCCTGGTGCTCTACGGGGATCTGGATCTTTCCATCGTGGATGAATTGCCCCCCGGCCGCACCCCGGTGAAAACCCGGATTGTGCCCGATGAAAAGCGGGAAGGAATGTATGATTTCATCCGCAGCGAGGCCAGGCAGGGCCGGCAGACCTATATTGTCTGCCCCCTGGTGGAGGAAAGCGAAGCGATCGACGCCCGCAGCGCCCAGGAAACCTATGCGGAGCTTTCCATGGGCCCCCTTTCCGATCTGCGCCTGGGCCTCACCTACGGCGATCAGGAGGGGGCGGAAAAGGATGAAACCATCCGGAAATTTTCCAATGGGGAATTGGATGTGCTCATTTCCACCACGGTGATCGAGGTGGGGGTGAATGTGCCCAGCGCCACGGTGATGGTGATTGAAAATGCTGATCGGTTCGGCCTTTCCCAGCTGCATCAGCTGCGGGGAAGGGTGGGCAGAGGGGCCAGGGAAAGCTGGTGCTTCCTGATGGCGTCACCCAATGAGCGGCTGAAAACCCTATGCGAAACCAATGACGGATTCAAGATTGCCAAAAAGGATCTGGAGCTGCGGGGCCCCGGGGATTTCCTGGGCACCCGGCAGCACGGGGATACCCTGATCCCCGGCATGGCCATGGGGGCGGATGTGCAATTGCTGGAGGAAAGCAGCAGCTGCCTCAAATGGCTGCGCTCCCCCGGCTACGAAGAAGAATGGGCCCAGGTAAAGGAAAGCGCCCGCATCGCCTTCGCCCGGGTGATGGAGGATATCGCCATGAACTGAAAAAAGCCCCCTGCCGGGGGCTTTTTTCGTGGTTATGTAATCCTTACTTGTATTCGATGCTGTCGACGACCTGCTTGCCCAGGCCGATGGAAATATCATTGAGTTCCACGCCAAGGTAGCTCATCATCTGCACGATATACAGCTTGCCGTCAAAATTGGTGACGAACTGAGCGGTATCGATGGTTCCGCCGGCGCCATCGGGCTGCTTGAAATGCACATAGGCATAGGTAGATGCATCGGTCTTGTATACGCCGCTGTCGGAAACATCGGAATAATTGGTCAGGAAGCCCTTCATGAAGGAATCCATTTTCAGGTTATCCTTGCGCATATCAACGCCGGCCATGCCGGGAACGCAGAGCACCACCAGATGGGTAATGCCGTAATCATCGCACACGGCATAGAAGCCGGCGCCCATTTCATTGAGCATGGCCCTGATTTCCGCGCCCGTCATCTGATAGGCAGCAGCCAGGGAGCAATTGCCGGCGTTGGCGGTGGTAGCGGTGTACCAGCCAATGGGGGCATCCATGGATACGCCGATATCATCCAGTTCGTAGTGATAGGTATCTACCTGCTGGGCCAGGGAAAGGGCGGGCACAGCCAGCATGGATACCAGCAGCATCAGGGCGATCAGTTTCTTCATTGGTTTTTCTCTCCTTTAATGATTTGATGAATTTGCAGGGATCATATTCCTGCTTTGCTTCCTGCAAATTCATCATACCCCATGCCGGGGAAGAAAAATCGCCTGGCTGGCGACTGAAATTTCGCCCTGATGATCCGGTATGGCAGCATGAAATTCCGCCCATTTATTGACATAATTCCCCGGAAACGGTATAATATAGAATACAATAAGAATGTGAGGTGCATCCCTATGAGCTATTGCCAGGATTGCCGCAACCCCATTGAAGCGGAACATCCTTCTGTCCAGTGCCCCCAGTGCGGCGCCGTTTATCATCAGGAATGCTGGGATAAGAACGGCGGCTGCATCGTAAGCGGCTGCGGCTACCAGGCCGAGGCTGCCCCTGCCGTGCAGGAAGCCCCCGTGCAGGAAGCCCCTGAGGCTCCCGCCGCCCCCGTCGTCCCTGCCGATCAATATATCTGCCGTCAGTGCGGCACCCCCCTGCAGGACAATCAGTATATCTGCCCCACCTGCGGCGTTGCCCGCCGGCGGAGTGCCCCCCCTGCCCCGGCTGCGGCTCAGTGCCCCGGCTGCGGCGCGGAGCTGGCCCCCAATCAGCGCTTCTGCGGCAAGTGCGGCTACACCCTGCAGCCCCAGCAGCCTCAGCAGCCCGCCTATCAGCCCCAGCCTGCTTATCAGCAGCCCGTATATCAGCAGTCTGCCTATCAGCCTGATTATCAGCAGCCTGCCTATCAGCCCGTACAGCCCCAGCAGAAGACCCCGGCCATGGGCCTGGGCGTAACCGGCATGGTGCTGGGCATTGTGGGCATCGTATTCTGCTGGTTCCTGTGCTTCGGCTTCATCCTGAGCGTCGTAGGCCTGATCTTGAGCATCGTCGCCAAGAAGAAGGGCTGCACCGGCGTTGCCACTGCCGGCATCATCTGCAGCGCCATCGGCATGGGCATCGGCCTGATTTTCACCATCGCCTGGGTTGTAGGCGCCATCGCCGCCGCTTCCTACTCCAGTTCCTATTACTGGTAACACTGCCACAGTACAGGCTTCCCATGCCAGCAATGGATGGGAAGCCTTTTTTCAAAGAAGCAAAATTCCGAAAGGAAGGATATATGCCATGGATGATTCTCTGCAGCACAATCCACAGCAGGAAGCGCCCGTCTATCAAGCCCGTTTTATGGATGATGATCCGGATGTAATCTATGATGCAGGCGGAGTTCCTGTAAATACAGATAATTCCTCCGCCGATGAATCTTCCTGTACTCCTCCGCTCCGGGAAGCCATCTCCCCCGATCAGCCGCAGCCCATCCTCAGCTGCCCCCGGTGCGGCGGCAAAATACTGGAAAATGAAAATTTCTGCCATACCTGCGGTCTTCCCCGCCCCGTCCAGCCCCAGTTCTGTCCCCAGTGCGGAGCAGCCATGCCCCAGGGCTATCAGTTCTGCGGCCAATGCGGATATCAGGCCCATCCGCAGATCCCGGAAGAAAAGAATCCCGGGCTGGGCCTGGGCATTGCCGGCATGATCGTAGCCATCCACGGACTGGCCCTCAGCTGGTTCCCCATTTTGGGGCTGATCGTATGCATCCCCGGCCTGATCATGAGCAATTCCGCAAGAAAGAAGGGCTGCCGGGGCCAGGCAAAGGCCGGTATCATCTGCAGCAGCATCGGCCTGGGGATTCAGCTGCTTTTCCTTCTGATCATACTCATTCCCATGCTCGCAACCCGTCCCGTAATCAGCGTATCCGTTCCCTGAATCCATCAGAATCCCTCTGTAATTTTCTGCAGAGGGATTCTGCTTTTTGTTCCATGAGAAAAGGTGGTCAGAATCACTGTCTTCCCCCTTTTTTTCATCGGCTGCCCTGCAGCATTCTTTTCTTGCAGGGGCCTTGCTGATATGGTATACTGATCAAAGCAAAAATCTATGAATACCGGTGAGGAGCATCAGAATATGTATGATATGCAGCCCTATCTGAATCGCATTGATGAAGTGATCGAAAAGGGGCCCTTCAAGGATACATGGGATTCCCTTTCCGCCTTCCAGCCCCCTGAATGGTACAAAAATGCCAAATTCGGCATTTTCATCCACTGGGGCATTTACAGCGTGCCCAGCTTTGCCAATGAATGGTATTCCCGGGGCATGTATATCCAGGGCAGCCGGGAATTTGATCATCATGTGAAAACCTGGGGCCCCCACAAGGAATTCGGCTACAAGGATTTCATTCCCCTGTTCAAGGCGGAAAAATTTGATCCCGATGCATGGGCGGATCTGTTCCGGCAGGCGGGCGCCCGGTATGTGGTGCCGGTGGCGGAGCATCATGACGGCTTCCAGATGTATGAAAGCGAGATTTCCCGCTGGAATGCCGCCCGGATGGGCCCCTGCCGCAATGTGCTGGGGGAACTGAAAGAGGCGGTGGAAAAGCGGGGCATGGTGCTGGGGGCCTCCTCCCACCGGATGGAGCATTGGTTCTTCATGAGCCACGGCCGGGATTTTGACAGCGATATCCATGATCCCATGGAGCGGGGGGATTTTTACTGGCCCGCCATGCCGGAGCCAAAGAATCATTTCGATCTGTATGATTCCCCGCCCTCCGATGAATTTCTGCAGGATTGGCTGGTGCGCTGCTGCGAAATCGTGGATCGGTATCAGCCCCGGCTGGTCTATTTCGATTGGTGGATCCAGCACAGCCGGGCCAAGCCCTACCTGAAGAAATTCGCCGCTTATTATTACAACAGGGCGGCGGAATGGGGGGCGGAGGTGGCCATCACCTACAAGCATGAGGCCTTCATGTTCGGCGCTGCCGTGCCCGATGTGGAGCGGGGCCAGTTTTCCGAGGCCAAGCCCTATTTCTGGCAATCCGATACCGCCATTGCCCGGAACAGCTGGTGCTACACCGAGGGCAATGATTATAAATCCGCCCGGGTGATCCTGTGCGATCTTATGGATATCGTCAGCAAGAACGGCACGCTGCTGCTCAATGTAGGGCCCAGGCCCGACGGCTCCATCGGCCCGGAGGATCAGGCGGTGCTCAGGGAAATCGGGGAATGGATGGCCGTCAACGGCGAGGCCGTCTATGATACCAAGGTGTGGCGCAAATCCATGGAGGGCCCCACCCTGGTGCAGGAGGGCCAATTCACGGATGGCGCAGATAAGGTATTCACCAAGGAGGATATCCGCTTCACCGCCAAGGGTAAATACATCTATGCCGCCGTGCTTTCCTGGCCGGAGGACGGGCAGGTGAATATCCGCTCCCTTTCCCGATCCGCCCAGGCCCATCTGCCCCTCTTCCAGGGCATCATCAGGGATGTAGATGTGCTGGGCCTTGCAGATAAGCCGGTATGGAGCCGGGAGGATGACGGCCTGCATGTATCCGCCCCCGGAATGAAGACGGATAAGCCGGTGATCATCCGGGTGACGGTGGATTGATGGAAAAAAAGGCGGCCTCTTCCCCATTTTCCCCATAAATTGGGGAAGAAAATGCTGTTCAGGGATTGCATTTTCACGGGTTTTCCTGTATACTAATTGTACAAAAATCGGTAATTTTACCGAAAGAAAGGATGTTCCATATTATGAAGAAGCTCATCGCTATGCTGCTGGTTCTTGTGATGGCGCTGTCCCTGGTTCCCGCTATGGCCGAAGATATGACCGTTGCGGAAATCATCGCCCAGGCCCAGACCATGACCAACGAAGAACTGTACAAGAAGGCCATTGAAGAATCCAACGGCCAGGTGCTCTACGGCATCGGCAACTCCAGCCGCGGCAAGACCGCCGGCGCCTCCTTCGTGGCTATGCTGCAGGGCATCGACCCCAGCTACACCGGCACCATCGACTGGAGCCAGCCCAAGAACAACTCCATCTTCACCACCCTGAACGCTGATATCAAGGGCGCCAAGCATGTTTATTCCATGACCCTGATTCAGGATGGCAACCAGATCAAGAGCAAGATGATCGATACCGGCAACCTCCTCAACTTCATCCCCAAGGAATGGGCTGAAGGCGAAGGCGTGGCCATCGAAAACAACAATAACCCCCTGGCCCTCCAGACCCTGAACAAGGTATTCATGTTCAACAATCTGGGCGAAGCCGAATTCACCAACTGCTGGGATTTCGTGGCTGAAGGCGTTGCCCCCCTGTACATGGGCGTCAACAGCGAGCTGGTAGGCAAGAACTTTCTCTACATGCTCACTCATCCCACCTATGCCACCTATCTGAAGGAAGCCTACGACGCCCTGCCCGCTGAAAAGCAGGCTGCTTTCGCCCCCGTGGTGGAAGAAATGGCGCTGGAAGCTGAAGCCCTGGGCCTGGAAGGCGAAAATGCCGCTTACGGCCTGGCCTACATCTATCTGTGGTGCACTGCTTACAATGAGCAGACCGACGACGGCCCCATCTGCAACACCCTGGTGACCACCTCTGCTGTGGATCAGTGCGGCCTGCTGGTTTATTCCAAGCTGCGCAGCGTGCAGGAATCTGCCGAATCTTCCGTCAACAACATCACCATCGCTGCTTACCAGGATGGCTACAAGGGCATCGGCGGCTATGCTTACAAGCATTACCTGATGATCCCCAAGACCAGCCCCCTGCCCTGGACCGCCTGCGCCTTCATCTCCTACATGGTAACCACCTATGACGGCTTTGCCGCTTGGGGCAAGGATATGGGCGGCTACAGCGCCAACCCCATCTGCATGTGGGATCATACCAAGGATGGCTACGTGGATGGCGTGAACGTCTTTGACGCCAAGAACGACCGCGGCTACGAATGGTGGATCTCTGCCGAAGGCGGCCAGCTGGTTGTGGAAGATCCCGCCTACTGCGCTTCCGTTGCCTTTGACCTGGGCGACTGGATCGACGTAATCGTGGGTTCCAAGTAATCCGGCGCATCCCCTGATCAAATCTCGATACTTGCCGGGCGGTATTGGGCTCTGCCCAATGCCGCCCGTTTTTCTATCAACCGTGTAAGGAGCGTATGCTATGACTGCCATCGCATCAAGCGGGAAGAAATGGCGGAAGCTGTACGGCAGAATGCACACCTATTTCAGCAAGCCCCAGAATGTGATCCTGCTGGTATTGGGTATTGTGCTTACTGTAACCACCATCGCCCCCATGCTCACCATCGTCAATGATACCTTTGCCGTTCATGAAGGATCGGTGGATGCCCGGAACATCGAAGAAGGCCAGGTATACACCACCTACAATTGGGGCGCCCTTTTTGCCCCCACCCGCACCATGGATCAGCGCCTGGCCAAGATCAATCTGTGGACGCCGCTGACCAATTCCATCCTGCTCAGCATTTTCTCCTGCATCGGCGCCATCCTCATCGGCGGCGTATTTGCTTATCTGGTGACCCGCACCAACTTAAAATGCAAGAAATATCTGAGCGCCATCTTCATCTTCCCCTACATCATGCCCCAGTGGACCATGGCCGTGGTATGGCAGAATCTGTTCAATTCCAATGCCGTCACCGGCGGCAGCGACGGCCTGTTCGCTTCCCTGCTGGGCATCAGAATGCCCCTTTGGTGGTGCCAGGGCCTGTTCCCCAGCGCCATGGTGCTGTCATTGCATTATGCGGCCTTCGCCTATATCCTCATCGGCGGCATCTTCCGCAATATGGATGCCAATCTGGAAGAGGCGGCCACCATCCTCAACACCCCCCGGTGGAAAACCTTCCTGAAGGTGACCATCCCCCTGGTGAAGCCCGCCATCCTTTCCACCATCCTGCTGGTATTCTCCAGCGCCATGGGCTCCTATCCCATTCCCCATTATCTGAATCTGAGCACCCTTTCCACCAAATATGTGGAACTGAATGCCTCCCGCGCCGGCCAGGCCAGCATTCTGGCGGTGATCATGATGCTCTTTGGCATCATCATCCTCATCGTCAATCAGAAGACCACCTCCGGCCGCAAGAATTTCACCACCGTGACCGGCAAATCCGGCCAGAGCAGCCTGGTGAACTTGGGGATCGGCAAATATATTCTGGCTGCCTTCTTCATCGTCTTTACCTTCTGCACCGGCATTCTGCCCATCATCATGTTCGCCGTGGAAACCTTCCTGCCCAATCCCGGGGATTATTCCTTCGTGACCAGCGGCATTTCCGGCAATATGACATTGAAATGGTGGATCAATTCCGATCCCCTGGCGGAAAACGGCATGTACGGCCAATTGGGCATCCTCTTTAATTCCACCATCTGGAATGCCTTCCTGGGAACGCTGATCGTATCCGTCTGCTGTGCCCTGGCAGCAGGCACCATCGGCCTCCTGGTGGGCTACTGCGTCAGCAAGAACCGGCGCAGCAAATGGGCCGCCTATGTGAATAACATGGCCTTCCTGCCCTATCTGATGCCCGCCCTGGCGGTAGGCGTCGCCTTCTTCATCTTCGGTTCCTCCATGGGCATTTTCAATACCTTCCTGCTTCTGATCCTGGCGGGCACCATCAAATATATCCCCTTCGCCAGCCGCAGCGCCCTCAATTCCATGCTGCAGCTTTCCGGGGAAATTGAAGAGGCCGCCATCATCCAGGATATCCCCTGGTGGAAGCGGATGACCCGCATTATCATCCCCATCCAGAAAAGCAGCATCATCAGCGGCTATCTGCTCCCCTTCATGACCTGCCTGAGAGAATTGACGCTGTTCATGCTCCTCTGCTCCCAGACCCGCATCATCACCACCATGCTGGATTATTTCGATGAAATGGGCCTGTATGCATTCTCCAGCGGCATCAATTTGCTGCTGATTCTGGTAATTCTTTTGTGCAATGCTGTTGTGAATAAACTGACCGGCGCCAGCATCGATTCGGGCATCGGCGGCTGATAGGAAGGATGGAATGATATGTCTAAAATCGAATTAAGCCATGTCACCAAGCGCTGGGGCGGCTATTATGCCGTGGATGACCTGAGCATGGTGATTGAGGATAACGCCTTTGTGACGCTGCTTGGCCCCTCCGGCTGCGGCAAAACCACCACCCTGCGCATGATCGCCGGCCTGGAAACCCCCACCGAGGGCCGCATCACCATCGACGGTGTGCCGGTGTTCGACAGCGAGCTGGGCATCAATGTGCCCGCCAACAAGCGGCGGGTGGGCTTCCTGTTCCAGAATTATGCCCTCTGGCCCAATATGACGGTATACAAGAATATCGCCTTCGGCCTTTCCAACATCAATGAATCCGGCGCCCACGTAAACGAAAAGGGCGAGGTATGCCGGGATGAAACGGGGAAAGAGCCTCCCCGGAAGCTGACCAAGGCGGAAATTGACCGGGCGGTAAAGCGGGTCAGCGATATCGTGAAGATCGGCATGTTCATGGATCGCTATCCCTCCGAGCTTTCCGGCGGCCAGCAGCAGCGCGTGGCCATCGCCCGCACCCTGGCCCCGGGACCGAAGGTGCTCTTTATGGATGAGCCCCTTTCCAACCTGGACGCCAAGCTGCGCCTTGAAATGCGCAGCGAACTGCAGCGGCTGCATCTGGAAACGGGCAGCACCTTCGTTTACGTAACCCATGACCAGATGGAGGCCATGACCCTGGCCAGCCGCATCTGCCTGATTGATAATGGCGTGCTGCAGCAGTATGAAGAGCCCATGCTGGTCTATAACCGGCCCACCAATCTCTTCGTTGCGGACTTTGTAGGCAATCCCGCCGTCAACCTGATGGAAGCCCGGGGCGAGGAAAAGGACGGCGCATGGCAGCTTTCCCTGCTGGATACCTACCATGCCGCCTTCACCCAGGTGGGCGATACCATGGATCAATCCCCCCTCCACAGCGGCATCCATAAGGTGGAAAAGGAAAACAAGGATATCCTGTTCAAATATGCCATCCATCGCATCAGTGATGAGGGCGTGGATAAGGATTACCAGCCCGATGACGATGATTATGTGCTGGGCGTGCGGCCGGAATTCCTGGAAATCAGCGAAAACGGCCCCATCGAAGGCGAGGTATTCAGCGCCATGCCCACCGGCATGGAAACCACCGTGCGGATCCGGGTGGGCAATTACCTGCTGACCGCCGTGGTCTTCGGCGGCGTGATCTATCGGCTGGGCCAGAAGGTGCGCCTCAATTTCAAGGGCGAAAATGTGATGCTCTTCAGCCGCAAGACCGGCCGGATGCTCTGCGCCGGCAGCCTGAAAATCAACTGATCCTTATTCTGAAAACTGTATCAAAAAAGCAGGCCCCTTTACTTCTTTGGACTGTTCCCAGGACAGAGGACAGAGAAAAGAAACACCCTGTTGTAGATAAACATAGTTTACATGGCCTTGCACCGAGTTTCAACTGGTGTGAGGCCATTTTTAAGAGAAATGCGCTCGAAATTGTAGAAATCGACGTACTCCTTAACAAGTTGTTCAACTTCGGAACGGGTAGTGAAGTGAGCAC
>JAFQOD010000072.1 GCA_017395685.1 Clostridia bacterium | reverse complement strand
GTCGATTTCTACAATTTCGAGCGCATTTCTCTTAAAAATGGCCTCACACCAGTTGAAATTCGGTGCAAGGCCATGTAAACTTTGTTTATCTACAACAGGGTGTTTCTTTTCTCTGTCCTCTGTCCTGGGAACAGTCCATTTCGGGCAGGGGATTTTTTTGCTTTGATTCGCCAATAATGCCAAATCTTCCCCCCATGCCCAGCGCGCATAAATCCTTCTTCCATGGAAAACCTATGGCTGACACCAGTCAAGGAGGCAAGCATTATGAGAGCAACGGGAATCGTCAGAAGAATAGACGAACTGGGCAGAGTGGTTATCCCCAAGGAAATCCGCCGTACCCTGCGGATCCGGGAAGGGGACCCGTCACAGATAATAGGGAAAGCGTGGGAGAAGTTTTGCTTTGCCATGAGTGATTTGGCGAAGAGGGCTGGGTGGTAATTGCACTAAAGGGGGAAAGGTAATGGAAATGTACGCTTGCTATTTCAATATGGATACCGGTTGCGTGGACGCCTGGCTGAAGGATGGGCATATCCTCTCTATCGATTGCACGAAGGTGGAGCAAGTCGAGGCGGAGAATATGTATCAGCGATCTGAACTGGATTACCAGATCTATAATGATCCTGCTGCCTATGTGGAGTTGATTGTAGAGGGCGATCCGAAAAGGTATCTGCAGACAGTGACACGGTATGAACTGCCGGAGGAAATAAGATAAACTACTTTGAGCGTAGTTACTTAGGAGGCCTATATGACGATTATTCGAAATGCAATCCAATGCAAAAAATGCGGAGACATTATCGAATCCGTTTCTGTTCACGATTTCAAAACGTGCTCGTGTGGTGCTTGTTCTGTTGACGGCGGTCACCAGTATCTCAGACGGTGCGCAATGTCGATGGATGATTTCATCGAATTGAGTGAGTTTCAGAAAGAACAGGACGAAAAGGAATGATGAAACGAAACATGCGTAACATCCCTGCCGGACAAGCCATCAGCCGGAACCAGACGTACATCCGGGTGGGCTGAACGGCAATAGAAGCGTGACTCTCCGCATGGCACGCTTCCAAAGGCGGCCCTGCCGGCTTTGCACTGGGTCATCCAATAGGGGCGCGAGCGTCCTGTTGGCACACGACTTTCAGTTTGAAAGTGTAGTGTGTTATACCTTTGAAGGGCGTGCACCGCAGTTTGCAAGTAAGCAAACTGCTTTCGTCTGGCAAAGGTGCTGCGCTTGCGCTGCAACTTTGATAGACGCTAAAGCGGCGACAGACTTGTAAGGTCTGCCGCCGCTTTTTTGCATGCCATCCAAAGGGATATCACGCATCCCCGTTGGGTTCCTGTTCTTTCTTACGGAACAACCGCATTTTACCCCGTTTCCGTTTGGATTCCCGAATAAGATCGGACTTCGAAACGATCCGAATCAACGCATCCGCATCCTCCTTGGTCTGCTTCTTGTGCGGAATGCGTGCGAACTCCTTCATGACTCGCATAAACACTTCTCTTTTCGGCGCACCACTTGCAGCAAGCTCGATCGCCGATTTGATCTTTTCTTGATTGGCAATGCCTTCCGGATCGGCGGTATTGACATCCGACAAATGGTCTTCTCGAATGTCACGAATGATCGCATCCAAGTCGTCGTGAATCACATTTGCCAGATAAATATCCTGTGATTGCGAAGCCAATTCAAGCGTTTTCATGTTCACATCCTCTTCGTCGGCTCCGTACTTCTCCATGATGATTTTGCGAGTCGTTGGCATCATCATCTTGACGATATCTATGTACTGGTCAACGTGCCTGTCTACAACGATTTCAATATCCGTCATCAGCTTGCGGAAATCTTTATGCATGATTAGCTCGCTAAGTAAGCGACGATTGATCTTGCCGCTTTTCAGATACGCCAACACATCCTGGCTGAAATATTGATTCTCCGTTCCGTAACTGACAGGTGTCTTTTCTTCCGTCAGGCCAAGAATATAGTCCGTGGAGACACCGTAGAACTTGGCTAATGTAATCAAAGCAAAGCTGGTGATATCACCGCAATCGTCAGCTTCGTAGTTGCTCAGGGCTGAACGTGACAGCCCTGTTTTTTCTGCTAACTCTTCCAAATTCAAGTCCATCACAGACACACGAAGATCTTTCAAGCGTTCGGCTGTAGACAGTTTATTCGTCATGCATTTTCCCTCCCATCTTCTGTTCTGCATCATAGCGCAATTCCGAAAACGTGGAAATAGACAAGTTTTTCGCATGCTCTCCAAGGTTTTGGATATACGGGAAACACCCTTTTTTCTTTGTATAATACACCTCGTCTGATGCATCGACAAAACGCAACTTGAAAACTTCATACATACAACATGACGAGGAGGGACTTTATGGAAAACATTTTTGAAAGAGTAAAGCAGACTGTATCTGTGCCTCAAATCGCGCAGCATTACGGCATCCCCGTGGACCGCAGCGGCAAATGCTGCTGCCTGTTCCATCAGGACAAGCATCCCAGCATGAAGC
Organism: Clostridia bacterium; assembly: GCA_017395685.1. Classification (GTDB taxonomy): domain Bacteria; phylum Bacillota; class Clostridia; order Christensenellales; family Aristaeellaceae; genus RUG563. Next base: position 77,243 of record JAFQOD010000072.1, on the reverse strand, counting down.
TGAACGATGATTATTACTACTGCTTCGGCTGCCAAGCCAAGGGCGATGTGATCAGTCTGACGGAAAAGCTGTTTGACCTGACGCCAAGGGAGGCTGCACAGAAGCTGGCTGCCGACTTTGGCCTTGCGCCCTCTGAACCGCTGAAAAAGGCGGCTGTGAAAAAGGCTGCCAAGCGTGCTGAGAAGGACGAGCGGGAGTACGTTCTCTCCCTGCTCAACAAGAATATTGAAATTCTTCGCCAGATGAAAGAAAACCACGCCCCCAAGCATCCCGATGAGCCGTTCCACCTGCTCTTTGTGGAGGCTTGCAAGTATCTGGAATTCTTCCAGTACGTGTCCGATGTGCTCAGTTTTGGCCACTCGGCAGACGTTGAGGCCGCCATGAAGTACATCAAGAAAACGCAGATGATTCCGCTGCTGGCAAAAGTGCTGGAGGTCAAGAGATGCCAGAACTGAACGCAAGCCCCGATCATCCCGACTGGCTGGATCACAAAGGCCGCATCAATGAGGTGATGTTCGCCGATCATTACCTGAGCCGCCATCCCATGAAGTGCATCGGCGGAAGGCTGTTCACTGTGGACGGCTTGGTGGAGGATGAGAACGCCCTGCGCCGGGAGATCTACGGCATGATCTGCGCTGACGTGACCACCGGCCTTGCCAAGCGCACCACGCAGCTGCTGGAATCCATCAAGCTGGCCTGTCATGCCGCGCCGCTGCCTGTCCAGACGGACAGAATCCACGTGGCCAACGGCACCTACTTTCTGGACGGGCATTTTGAGCCCGTGAAGGAATTCTGCCACAACCGCCTGCCGGCAGCCTATCTGCCGGAGGCGGAACGGCCTGTGCAATGGCTCCGCTTTCTGGATGATCTGTTGGAAGCAGAAGACATTCCTGCCCTGCAGGAGTTCTTCGGCTATGCCCTGCTGCCTGTCACCAAGGCGCAGAAAATGCTGATCCTTATTGGCAAGGGTGGCGAAGGCAAGTCCCGCGTGGGGTTGGTGCTTCGCTCGCTGCTGGGCGAGAACATGAACACCGGCAGCATTCAGAAGGTGGAAACCGACCGTTTTGCCCGGGCTGATTTGGAGTACAAGCTGCTGATGGTGGATGACGACCTGCGCATGGAGGCGCTGACGGAGACGCATCACCTGAAAAGTATGGTGACGCTGGAAGACCGCATCGACATTGAGCGCAAGGGTGTGCAGAGCACTCAGGGTGTGCTGTATGTGCGGTTTGCCTGCTTCGGTAACGGCACGCTCCACGCGCTCTATGACCGCTCCAATGGCTTCTATCGCCGCCAGCTGCTCATTACCGTCAAGGAACGCAAGGCAGACCGTCAGGACGATCTGTACCTGATCGAGAAGCTTCGCTCTGAACGGGACGGGATTCTGCTCTGGGCTTTGGAAGGCTTGCAGCGGCTGATCGCCAACGGCTATCGGTTCACCATCAGCCCGCGCATGGAGCAGAACCTGGAAGAGGCGGTTGCTGAAGGCAACAATCTGGTGCAGTTCATGGAATCCACCGGTTACATCGTGCTGGAAAGAGGCGCGGTGGCTTGCTCCACCGCCCTCTACCGGGCCTATAGTCGCTGGTGTGACGATAATCTGGAAAAGCCGCTCTCGCAGAAGAGCTTCACCCAGTTTCTTCGCCAAAACGAAAGCACCTACGGCATCACCTACTCCAAGCATGCCATGGGCGATCAGCGCGGCTTCCACGGCGTCCATGTCAAATACATAAACTAACTGAATATCATCCGCCCCTGCCGCCCAAGTGCCCACTCCGGCGTGACGGGCGGCTCGGGCTGGTGAATCCGACTTTATCACAGAAAGGAAACACGATGGAAAAAGGAATGTATGCGATTCTTCGGTTTCAAAAGCATCAGGGCTATCCGGCCAAGAAGATCGAGGATCATCACGAACGCAATAAGGAAACCTACGCCAGCAATCCGGATATTGATTTGAGCAGGACAGGCGAGAACTTCCACATCATCACCCCGATACAAAAGTATTACGCTGAAATTCAGCAGCGGATCGCTGCGGCACAATGCCGCACCCGTAAGGACAGCGTACGGTTTGTGGATACGCTGATCACTGCCAGCCCGGAGTTCTTCGAGGGAAAAACGAAGAAGGAAATCATCTCCTACTACACCCACGCCTGCCGCTTCATGGAGGAGCGGATCGGGAAGCAGAACATTATCTCTGCCGTGGTACACATGGATGAGAAGACGCCCCACATGCATCTGGTGTTCGTGCCTCTGACCAGCGACAATCGGCTTTCCGCCCGGGATATCATCGGCAACCGCAAGCAGCTGGTGGCCTGGCAGGATGATTTCTGGAAGCATATGTCCCAGCGCTATCCGCAGCTGGAACGCGGCGAAAGTGCCAGTGAGACCGGGCGCACACACATCCCAACCCGATTGTTCAAGGAAATGGTTCGTCTGAACAGTATGAGAGACAAGCTGATGGAACTGCTGACGGAGGTTACGCCCTTCAACAAGGGCAAGAAGGTGGCTGAGATCGAAAAACTGCTCAGACGCTACATCCCTGGCGTGGAGCAGATGCGTACCAAGCTGAAGAAGTACGACGGCGCCTTCAAGGAAATGAAGCAGGAAAAAGAAGCCTTGCTCAAGCAGCTGGATGATTCCAAGGAGAGCACCGTAGCCAAGCTCGCCACGCTGCAGCAGCTCAGCGATTACGAAGAACTGCGGCGCACGGTCGAATTCGTTCCCACAGAAATTCTGGAAGCTGCTAAGCAAATGCAACGGATAAATCACCAGCAAACGGTGGAAACTATTGCCAAAGGAGAGTGAAACATTTGGAACTGAAAGTGCATGATAACACCAAGATTGTAGAGGTCTGGATGACCAACGCCGAAAAGAACGATCCGGCAGTGCAGGCGCGGCTGAAGGAACTTTATGCGAAATACAAGGAGAAGAAGTACACTGTGGCCGTTTTCCATTCCGGCGGCGGTGACTTGTACCAGAGCACCCGGGATCTGCTGGCCTACAACAAGCGGAAGTGTGCGGAGCTTGCTGCACAGCGTGTACCAAGGGCACAGACACCGAGAAGGGCGGTTGGAATGGATAGATAACGAAAAAGGGAGCGAAACGCTCCCTTTTTGTTATTGCCACTATTCTTTGCCAAACTCGCAAACAGTTCTCGAAACAAGTGCGCTTATATAGAGATTAAAGAATCCGCCCCAGTTTTTCCAACCGCGCAGAAATGGAACCGGCTGTTCGTTTGAAATGAGCAGACAACTCTTTTCGGGAGAAGCCGGAATCAAACAAGCGGCACAGTTCGGCATCGTCATCTTCTGTCCAGGGCTTACCATTGTTTTCAGGCAGAGACCTTTTGCTGCCGGGTGCTTGGGTTTCCAATACACGCAGGACGGTATTGATCGCGCGGACGACTTCCAGCTGATTGCTGCTGTCGTTGTCCGGCAAAATTTCACCGGTAATGGGATGGATGCCATCAGAAAGAACGGTGAGAATGTGTTTCGCGCGTTCGAGATCCATGGTGCACCTCCTGATTAGGACAGAAATAAGCGTATTAGATTAGTATTATTATGACCAGATGTCATCCAAAGTTTGGGCAGAAGCAATGGTTTTATACGATGAGTATCTGGGGGCCTGAGGTGCTTGACCCTTTTTAGTTCCAAGAGCGATTTTGTTGATCTTTTTTGTTGTTCCAGACTTAAAATATACGATGTACTTGTTGGTGTCTTTATACTTTTCAATGTGTTCAACTTCGGCAATGTATGTAATCCCGGATATAGGGGCGACCTGATAGGCTGCGATGTATTTGATTTTATCAATCATTGCACTGGAAATACGGATGGCATACCAACGGTTGTTATTCAAGAATTCTTCGTTGAATCCATCTTCCCGGGCAGGTACGATGATGGTGTCCAATTCATCAGCATCGGAATTTTCAGGCAAGTCAGTCAGAACTTCATCTTTGAATGGCGAGAAACGATGGAGTTTCTTATCACCACAGACATAAGTTTGAGCTTCAATGACTTCTGTCGCCATTGTCAATTGCGATAGAACATTAGACAGTTCATCTGTCGCTTCATCAATAACGATGATAGATGCAGGTTTGTTCTCAAATATGACTTTATCAAGGAGTTCGTTGATGTTGTCATATTTGGATTTGGTAAAAAAAGATGCAAGTTTCTTCTTTTTTTGAGTATTATTGTTAACCTCGGCCAGAAGGGTGTTTTTGAGCTTGTATTTATCAGTTTCCGAGGATATACCAAAGCGCAGAATCTGTTCGCCGATATGAGCATAAACATCATGACTGTTAAGTTCGACTTCTACCAGATACAGCTTAGGATCATTGTGAAAAGTGAGATCAAGGAAATACCCATCAGGAATGGTTGCTCCTTTTTTCGGGGTGCCGATAAGCTTTTTTATATCAAAATAGATACCAGCAGAGCCGAAAATCGTTTCCGCATGAGCAACAATCATTCTTTCAAACTCTGCTTCTTTAGCATAGGTATATTGGGTATAAATAGAGCCAACGCTATCAGTAATCTTGTACATTTTATCATCCTCATTGTATGTTCGGCTTGATTTATGAACGAATAGCGTGATACTTATGTTCTATTATTCGCGTTTTTTCCCAGATTTCCTCTGCAATTTGTTTGCATGTTTTCAAAGGTATTCCTGAAGCTCTACCTACAACCAGCAGTTCCTTCTGCCCAGGATCTTTCCCGTTCCCATCAACGGTAGTCGTATGTTCACCAAAGTAGGTGGTACTCCAGGTCAGGTCATACGCCGGAGAAGGATGCCAGCAGTCCTGCGCCTCATCATAAATACAAGTGAAGTTCTTCGCATGGTCATCCCGGTTATGAGCAAATACATTAAAGCACATCCGTCGGAACATCTGCTCCGTATCGACTACATTGCTGCGGGAAAGGATGCGGGTCAGCTTCATCAGCGTGTGATAGTCCATAGAGGCTGTGCGCCAGTCAGCTTCCAGAATGGCAGCAGCGGTGAGCATATGACGCCGCACGGAACCTTCCCTGTCAAAACGCCGCACAGCGAAATAACCGCTGCACCGCTTGGAAGGCATCAGCTTAGTTTCAGGCACAATGATGCCGCAATCGGCAGCGCAATCCATATACTCCTTTTCCATCAAGCCGGTGTCCGGCATGTCACCGGATGCGGGGAACTTGATCACCCATTCATCAGTCATCACCTTGGGACGGGCACCGCCGGAGCTGCCGCCCATCTGGAACACATCGTCCAGATCGCTGATATCTTCACGGTTCAGAATGGCGTGGCATTTTGCTGACAGTTCATCCAGATCGGTGAGCTTTACATCCTGATGAACATCCCAAGCAGGGCGATAGGTCATCGCACCCATGCCAGATTCGCCCACGATGGCCAATCGTTCCAACGGCGTCACTCGAGATGCATCCAACTCTCTGCTTTTCAACATCCGGTCTACCAGTAGGCGACCCCAGGCATCCGGCAAGCTGTCCGCAAATACGCCCCACAAGCCTTGAAAGGTCGTGGAGGTTGGAACGAAAACCTTCTGCTCAACGGGCAGAGAAAAGGGGCTGATGGCGAATCCGTTTTCCATCCATGAATCGGAATAAGCAAAGGCCACCCGATGATCGGCAGTCTCAGCCAGCGTGCCCACATGACGGTCGTGCAGGTACACTTCCACTTTACGTTCGTTCACGAAGAACCTCCTCAATACTGCTGTATTCCACGTTGGTGAACAGGTTGCGGATTTCGTCAACACAATCCAGCGCAACGCACAGCTTGGTCAATGAGATCAGTGAGATCTGCCCGCTGGTTTCAAAACGCTTTATGCTTCCGTAGCTCACGTTGCTCTTTTCGCTCAGTTCCTGCTGTGATAACTTGCGTCGTTTACGGATGCGGCTCAAGCGCTGTGCCAATGCCAGGTTGATTTCTTCCGGGGTTTCCCATATAAAACTCATAATACCCTCCGGTGGCTAAAATATGATCTATTAATTTATTGTTATCCTCTGATAGATAAAATATTATCCACGAAGAATATACCATAGTTTCCTTGAATCATCAAGTAGCTTTTTTGATAGTTGGTCACCACATTCCTGAAAAAAACAGTTCTACACTTCTTCCTAAAGAGAGAGATTCGCATCCTGTTGCGAAAGTCTCTTGCTCGAATACCAAATTGGTTGTATAATAAGGTCGATGTTTATACCTGGAGGTCGAATTACATGGCCATTTCATATAATAAGCTCTGGAAACTGCTTATCGATAAGAAAATGAGCAAGGCAGATCTGCGCAAAGCTGCCGGTATTGCCCCTAACACGATGACTCGTCTGCGCAGGGATGAAGAAGTTACATTAGCTGTCTTGAATAAGATTTGCGCCACGCTTGAAGTTGATATCGGGGATATTATGGAATTCCTTCCAGATTAAAATTTTACGGTGTTAAGTGGGAGTAGATTGATATGGCCATAAAGAAAAATGAGTTGTACAGTTCCCTTTGGGCGAGCTGTGATAAACTGAGAGGTGGCATGGACGCTTCTCAATACAAGGATTACATCCTGACACTTTTGTTCGTAAAGTATGTCACGGACAAGTTTAAGGGTGTAAAGTATGCCGACATTACCGTTCCGGAAGGCGGAAGCTTCGACGATTTGGTTGCGTTGAAAGGCAGCAAGAACATAGGCGAAGAAATGGACAAAGTTATAGCCAGGCTTGCAGAAGCCGGGGAGAACAATCTCCGTGGCGTTATTGACAATGCCCATTTCAACGACGAAGCTAAGTTGGGCAGCGGTAAGGAAATGGTGGATAAGCTCACAGGCTTGATTGCCATTTTTCAAAGAGAAGAGTTCAATTTCAAAAAGAATAAGGCCAGCGGCGATGATATTCTTGGCGATGCCTATGAATATCTAATGCGTCATTTCGCCACGGAAAGCGGCAAAAGCAAGGGACAGTTCTATACACCGGCTGAAGTTTCCCGTATCCTTGCCAAAGTGATCGGCATTGACAGTATCGAGGAACGAGACGAAGGCTACTCTGTTTATGATCCGGCTTGCGGTTCCGGTTCGCTTCTGATCCGTGCAGCGGATGAAGCACCCTTTGAGATTGCTATTTGGGGGCAGGAAAAGGAAGTGACTACCGCTGGTCTTGCCAAGATGAACCTTGTTTTGCATAATAAGGCCGCTGGCGAAATCAAGGCAGGAAATACATTCTCATCTCCCCACTATTTTGAAGAGGGTTCCGACGATGAGGTGCTGAAGCGATTTGATTTTGCGGTCGCCAATCCTCCCTTCTCTCTGAAAAACTGGACAGACGGTCTTAGGGAATTTGGCCGCTTTGATGGCTATGGAGACAGACCGCCCGAAAAGAACGGTGACTTCGCATGGCTCCTTCACATCTTGAAGTCTCTGAAAAGCACCGGCAAGGCAGCGGTCATTCTGCCCCACGGTGTGCTGTTCCGCAGTAATGCGGAGGCAACCATCCGTAAGTCCATTATCGATAAAGGCTATATCAAGGGCATCATTGGTCTGCCTGCCAACCTGTTTTACGGAACCGGCATCCCTGCTTGTATTATCATCATCGACAAGGCTGATGCAGCTGAGCGTAAAGGGATCCTTATGATCGATGCCAGCCACGATTTCGTCAAGGACGGCAACAAGAACCGTCTGCGTGAACGCGATATCTACAAGATTGTTACCACATTCAATCAGCAAATTACAGATGATCCTAAATATGCCCGTTTTGTTCCCAACGATGAGATCAAGAAGAAAAATGAATACAACCTGAATATTCCCCGTTACATTGACAGTTCCACTCCGGAAGATCTGCAGGATATTGATGGACACCTGCACGGTGGTATTCCTGCGACAGATGTGGATTCCATGGAGAAGTACTGGGCACTGTTCCCCGGCTTGAAGAGCAAGCTGTTTTCTCAGATGCGGGATGGCTATTATCAACTGAACATTCCCAAAGAGGATATCCGCAACGTGGTCTATAATGACCCGGAGTTCTCCGCCTATGCCGAGCGTATTGACGATGCCTTTGGCGCATGGATAGAGAGGGTGGATTCCGACCTCCGCAGTATTGATGAAGATACAGAAGTCAAGTCATATATTGTGGAGCTTTCGGAGCAGCTGATTGGCTGCTTTGATGGTCTGGAACTGGTGGACAAGTATGATGTATATGAAGTGCTGCTATCCTACTGGCATGAGGTCATGGGTGATGATGTATATCTTGTATCAGTAGACGGTTACAATGCTGCCCGAGCCTGGGAGAACATCATGGGCGAATACACCTCTGGCAAGAAAAAGGGCCAGGAAAAGGTCATTGGCTGGGAGGGTGTTTTGCTGCCCAAATCTCTGATTGAGTCCGTGTTTTTCGTTGCAGAACGCAAGAATATCGCTGGAGTGCAGTCGATCATCGAGGAGACCCAGAGCAGGCTTGACGAGCTGGTAGAGGAACAGACTGGTGATGAAGGCTATCTGAAGGAACACCTTAACGACAAGGACAAAGTGGATGTCAAGGCTGTTACCGCCCGTCTGAAGGTGCTGAAAAAGAGCGATCCCCAGAGCGAAGAATATGCCGTACTGAAGCAGTTTGCGGATTTATCGGACACCCTTTCCAAGCAGGCGAAGGCTGCCAAGGAAATGAACGCCGAACTGGAAGAAAAGGTTCAGGCCAAATATGCCTTGCTGACCGATGAAGAGGTTTTGGATCTGCTGGTGAACCGCAAATGGAACGCCACCATATTTGAAGGAATCAAAGCGCTGTATGTTACCACCTCCCACCAGATGACCAACCGCATTGTTGAACTGGTAGAGCGGTATGAGGACACTCTGCCGGAACTGTCTGCTGCCGTTGCCGACTATGAGGCCAAAGTCAAGGCCCATCTGGAAAGGATGGGATTTGTATGGTGAAGCCGGGATATAGGCAGACGGAGATAGGTGTTATTCCCGAGAATTGGGAAGTAAATTCAATTCAGTCTGTAGTTACATCGTACAGAACAGGTGGAAATTACAAGAATTCTCCCGAAGCAACTGAGTCGCCTTTGATAAAGATGGGCAATTTATCCAGAGGATATATCAATCTCCATAAAATTGAATACGTCACACGAGGTGTTATTCCAAACCCTGCAGATCGATTGCAGTATGGAGATGTTTTATTCAACACAAGAAACACGCCGGAGCTGGTTGGAAAAACTGCAGTTTGGCGGAACGAACTACCTTGCGCATACTATAATCTGAATCTACTACGGTTTGAATTTGATTCCGAGAGAGTGGAACCGTTTTTCTTCAATGCCATTCTGAATACAAAAGAAGCAATGGCAGAATTGAAGAATATTGCAAAGGGAACAACCAGTGTGGCTGCAATTTATCCCCAAGACCTAATGAATGTAAAGATCCCAATTCCGCCCATTTCTGAACAGCGTAGAATTGCAAAAGCAATCACAGATATGGACTGCCTGATCGAATTTCTTGAAAAGCAAATTCACAAGAAAAAAGCCATTAAGCAGGGTGCAATGCAGGAACTGCTGACCGGTAAATGCCGTCTGCCAGGCTTCTCTGGGAGGTGGATCTCCCAAAGATGGAAAGATGTTTTAGACTGCTTTAGTAGTGGAGCCACTCCATATCGCGGGAACACCAGCTTCTATAATGGTTCAATTAAGTGGGTTTCCAGTGGTGAACTGAATTACAACCACATCATGGATACACTGGAACATATTTCTCCTGAAGCAATGGCAAAAGCAAATCTAACTATGCATCCGGCTGGAACCTTTTTGATGGCTATTACTGGTCTGGAAGCAGCAGGCACACGAGGAAGCTGTGCATTGCTCGGGACTCCTGCTACAACAAACCAATCTTGTATGGCTATATATGGCACCGATAAAATGAGCACGGAATATCTGTTCCATTATTATGTGCAGCATGGTGACGAGTTAGCTTTTCAGTATTGTCAAGGAACAAAACAACAGAGTTATACAGCAGCCATTGTTAGAGAATTACCGATTTACTATCCGGAAGATATTGAAGAGCAAAAAAACATTGCAACGTTACTAACGACCATGAATGAGGAAATCAAGGTGTTGGAGCAGAAATTGCAAAAATACCGTCAAGTCAAGCAAGCTATGATGCAGCAGCTTCTGACAGGGAAGATCAGGTTGGTATAAAGGAGAGAGAAAGATGAGCATGTTATCGACTCCCACCCCCAATTCCATTGCTATGCAAAAAGATATTTTTCGTCTTGCTGCAGCCATCTATTCCGAAAGCAATGACGTTGTGTCTGATGCGGAAATTCAACTCCAGATCATTAAATGCATGTTTGTCGCAACTGGGAATGATTATCTGACTCAGAGCGAGATCATTTCCAAGTTGTTAGAGATCTATAAGTATCACATTTCTGAGGATGAGGTTGATAATACGCTTGGAAGAACCAAAGGTGTATTTCAGACTATCATAAAAGACGATGAGAAGGCGTTTTGTCTTACGCAAACAGCTTATTCGGAATGTGAGGAAGCACAAAAGAATAACATCGACAGCTTTATCGATGCGTTCATTACGGAAAAGGATATTGACAACCCGGCAATATGCAAAAATGCCATACATGTATACCTTTACGAGCTGACAACTACTAACATCAATTCTTATCGGGTGCTGTTGGCAGGAAAAGATGGTACGCAATTTACAAGCAATGAATTGTCAGTGGATGTATCTGGACTATCCGATGCAGAAAAGCAACTTGTTCATGATTTTCTAACATGGGATAATGTTGCTAAAAATGCAGCCTTAGGTAATCTTGTCTATTGTTGCTTGGAATATTGTTTGCTTATTAACGGGGATTCCCCAAACAATCTTTTGAAAGGCTTTATTCGCCATCGTGAAATTTATTTAGACACTAATGTGCTTTTCAGAGCATTGGGGATCAATGGTGTGTCCAGACGGAATGTTGTTGTTGCATTCCTTCGCAAGTGTAAACAAGCAAAGCTCAAACTGTTAATTTCTCATGCAACCAGAAACGAGTTTTTTGACACAATCAATTATTATGTGTCTCAGATGGAGCATTATCCCCGAGGCGAAATCTATTTGGGTGCATATGAACAAATTGCAGACTACAACATATTTGCGTTTTATGAAAACTGGAGACAAGAGTATCCTCAGTTGTCTCTAAAATACTTTATTACACATATCAAATCGCTATATTTAAAACTGATTAAAGATTTTAGCATAGAAGATGATGTGGTAATTCCTGGAACCATATACCACTCGGGTGAATTCAAGGATGTGCGAAACAGATACTCGTCATCTATCAAAAAAGTAAAGCAAGGCATTAAAGCGGATTATTTAGCAGATGACTACCGCTACTCCAATCGCGATAGTCATGACGCAACAGTTGTTCGGTACATTGAGTTGCTTCGAGAGAAAGCAGATGATAAGGACATTTTCCTCGCTTCCTCTGATAGAGCACTTCGTCTTTGGGATATGAATAGACTTGATGGTAATTATCCTGTTGTTGTATATCCCAGTCAGTTGTTTTTGATCTTGCTGAAAACTTGTGGTCGTTCAGATAACGATTATGATAGTTTTGTGAGCTTTATTAACATAAGACCGTCATCAAAACGGGTTTCTCCTGAAAATGCACATATCATATTGTCTGGTATAAGTTCTATTACCGAAGATATTCGCGTGCAAGAACATCTGGTCGAAGCTGTTTTCAGCGATGACTTCCAGAATGTGATCAAGAGCAGTACCTCTGATATGGATCTTTATGAAAAAGTCCAGCGAATCAGTCAGAATTACTTAGACGAAGATCTACGTAAGAAAGAAGCAGCTATTGTTGCACTTCAGGCTGATGCTTCAAGACATGACATCGAAGAGAAAGCACTACAGGACAAAATCGACGAGAAAGATACTGCACTAACAGAAAGAAATCGAACAATACAACAGAAGAATGAAGAAATAAAGCAAAAGCAAGAAAAAATACTTACACATGCGGAACGTAAAACACGGCCAAAGTATATTGCGAAAACATATGTAACACCTACGCTATTGGCACTTCTTGCAGTGGCCTTTGTTCTGTTCGTATTTTTGCAATTTTTTTACAAAGATGCAAAATGGAATTTTGTGGTTCAGTTTCTGGATTGGCTAAAGACAACGTACTTTGGTACAGGTGTAGCAGATTACATCTATTTTGCTGATGCTTTATTTGCTCTTGTAGTCAGATGGATGTTCAAAAAGTGGATGGTAAATCCTTTCAACAAAGAGCTTAATGAACTTCGTAAGATGGAACTGGTTCAACAGTACATCAAAAAGAATCACTTAGATTAAGAAGGTGACAGAATGCCCAACATCGGTGAAAGCGAGCGCAAAACACAGAACCGTGTAGTCAAGTTCTTTCGGGACAAGCTACACTATACATATCTGGGTAACCTGCATGATAGCGAAAACCGCAACATCATGCAGGAGCGGCTGCATGCCTGGCTTCTGAAACAGGGGCATTCCGATAAGCTTGCGACCAATGCCGTGGACGCCTTAGCGAAGACCTCTACCAATCTGCAGCAAGGGCTGTATCATGCCAACAAAGAGGTCTACAGCCTGCTGAAATACGGTGCCAAGGTCAAGGAATCTGTGGAGCAGTCTCCTAAGACGGTATATTTCATCGACTTTGAGGATGTCAGCAATAACGACTTCTATATTGCAGAGGAAGTCACTGTTGTCAGCAATAACACCAAGCGTCCGGATATCGTCATCTATGTAAACGGCATTGCTCTTGCAGTGATCGAATTGAAAAAGAGCAGTGTATCCGTGTCCAATGGTATCCGTCAGAATCTGACCAACCAGAAAGCCAATTTCATCGAAGAGTTCTTTACGACCATTCAGTTCTGTATGGCCGGTAACGACAGCGAGGGCTTACGCTATGGTACGCTGCTTACTCCTGAGAAGCACTATCTGGAGTGGAAGGACGATGGCTTTTCCGAGCACCAGCAGGAACGCGATGTTGTGGACATCGAGGTGGAGGAATACTGCGAGGGGATTCCCGGAAAGCTGGAAAAGCAGCTCTTCGCTCTGTTTTACAAAAAGCGTTTCCTTGATCTGATCCATAATTTTGTGATCTTCGACAAGGGTATCAAGAAAGTCTGCCGCTATAACCAGTACTATGCCATCAAACGGGCACAGCACCGGTTGACGGATAAAAAGCGCGGCGGCATTGTTTGGCATACCCAGGGCAGTGGCAAGAGCCTGACCATGGTGTGGTTATCCAAGTGGATTATGGCGAATAATTCCAACGCCCGTGTATTGGTCGTTACCGACCGAGAAGAATTGGATGAGCAGATTGAAAAGAACTATAAGGGCGTGGATGAGAATATCGTCCGCACCAAAAGTGGTAGAGATCTGCTTGAACGTCTGAATGCTTTTGATGATCGCCTGCTGTGTTCGCTGGTACATAAATTTGGAAAGCGCGGCGGAGATAGCTCGGAAACAGATTACGAAAAATACATTGAAGATCTGAAAAGCGCATTGCCCAAGGATTTTTCTGCAAAGGGTGATATCGTTGTATTTGTGGATGAGTGTCACCGCACTCAATCCGGCAAACTCCATGAGGCTATGAAGGTTATCCTTCCAGATGCTATTTTTATTGGTTTTACGGGCACCCCACTTTTGAAAAAGGACAAAAAGACCAGTCTGGAAACCTTCGGCGGTTACATTCACACCTACAAGTTTAACGAAGGTGTCCGGGATGGCGTGGTGCTGGATTTGCGGTATGAGGCCAGAGATGTGCCGCAGGATATTACCTCTCAAGACAGAATTGACGCATGGTTCGAGGCAAAAACCATTGGCTTGGCTCCCAGAGCAAAAGCAAAGCTCAAAGCATATTGGGGTAATCTTCAGAAGATATTCTCTTCCCGTTCCCGTTTGGAGCAGATTGCCAATGATATCATCTTTGATTTTGCCACTAAAGCACGACTGATGGATGGAAACGGAAACGCTATCCTTGTGGCCGGTTCCGTGTATTCGGCATGCCGGTACTATGAGATTTTCCAAAGCAAGGGCTTCCGGAAATGTGCGATCATTTCGTCCTATACCCCGCAAGCCGGAGATTTGCGGACGGATACCGTCAGTGATGAGGAGGAAACCGAAACATTTGAGAAATACAGTACTTATCTGAAGATGATAGGTGTTGACCCGTCAGAGGATAAGATGCAGATTGCAAAAAAGGTTGAAGCGTTTGAAACAGAAGCAAAGCGAAAATTTGTAGATGAGCCTGCAAACATGAAGCTTCTGATCGTGGTTGACAAATTGCTTACCGGCTTTGATGCGCCCAGCTGCACCTACCTTTACATCGACAAAGCAATGCATGACCATGGCCTGTTTCAGGCGATTTGTCGAGTGAACCGTCTGGACGGTGAGAGCAAAGACTTTGGCTATATTGTTGATTACAAGGAACTGTTCGGGGACTTGGCAGATGCCATGAACAAATATACCGCCGGTGCCTTCGAAAGCTTTGATGACGAGGATGTAGAGGGACTTCTGAAAGACAGAGCTGCGGAAGCGAAAAAGTATTTTGTAGATACTTTGGAGGAACTGGACGAGCTTTGTGAAGGCGTTGAGCTGCCCAGAGAGGAACTCAATTACATTCACTATTTCTGCGGTGAAAGTGGTCATGACGAAGATCAAGATGAAGCTTTTGCACGCATTAGAGAAAAACTGTATAAGCTTGTCAGCCGTTTGATTCGTGCCTATGCGGAGTTGAAACCTCGCATGACGGATTTGGGATATACTGCTTCCGAGCAAAGTGCATTGGACCAAAAGGTTGCGTTCTATGCAACCCTGCGTGATACCATCGGCAGAGCCAGCGGTGACTTTATCGATTTGAAAGCCTACGAACCGGGTATGCGGTATTTGATCGACAACTACATATCAGCTGCGGAGTCTCAGCAAATCGGAAGTATGGAAGATTTCACCCTGCTTGATTTTATTATCACTCAAGAAGATAAGCTGAAGAGTGAACAAAAGAGCGAACAGGAAAGTGCAGCAGAAGCCATTGAAAACAACATCCGCAAGAAGGTTGTTGAACGAATGGTCATTAACCCTGCATATTACGCAAAAATGTCGTCGATCTTGGAGCAGTTAATCCTTGACCGCCGTCGCGGGGTGATTGCCTATGGACAACTGCTGGATACCTATATGGAACTGGCGAAAAATGTTGCCAATCCCGAGAAAAACACTAAATATCCTGACAGCATACGTTCCAATGGTGCGCTTCGGGCACTCTATGATAACTGTGGAGAAGATGAAGCGACTGCATTGAAGCTTCATAAAGCAATTGTTAAAGTGCGGCTTGATGGATTCCGGAACAATCCGGTTAAGGCAAACAAAATCAAACGAGCGCTCTATCAGCTTTTGAATGATGATAGTGAAGTTGAGCGGATTTATCAAATCGTTGTGGAGCAAGAGGAGTACTGATGCAGATAGTTGTTTCTAATATTCATGTGGAAGTTGTCAGGAAAAGCATTAAGAATATGCATCTTGCTGTGCTTCCGCCGGATGGCCGGGTTCGTGTATCAGCACCTGTGCAGCTTACGGATGAAGCAATTGTGATGTTTGTTCGGACAAAGCTTGGCTGGATCAAAAAGCAGCAGGAGAAATTCCAATTGCAGCCCCGCCAAAGTGAACGACAGTATGTTTCGGGTGAGACTCTGTACGTTTGGGGCAAACAGTATTTTCTTCAGGTCGAGTATAGCTACAAAGGAAACTCTCTTGTGTTCTCAGGTGACAAAGCGATCCTGACAGTCCGCAAGGAAAGCACAGCAAAACAGCGCGAGGCATTTGTCAACGAGTGGTATCGCGAGCGATTGAAGAGTGAGGTCGGAAAGTATCTTCCCAAATGGGAAAAGATTACAGGCCTTCATTGCAGTGGCTGGCAAAGCAAATACATGACCACAAAATGGGGAACCTGCAACACCAACACCCGAAAGATTTGGCTGAATCTGCAATTAGCAAAGAAGCCGATAGAGTGTCTTGAATACGTGATTCTGCATGAGTTGGCACACTTGAAGGTAAAGAACCACGGTCCAGATTTTGTTTCGATTTTGGATCAGCATATGCCTCAATGGCAGGAGCGAAAGAAACGGTTGAACGAAAGTAAGTTAGATTATTTGGAGGGCAAGCTGTAAATTAGATCTTTCCTATTTTTTCACTCTGATACTAAAATTTCGCGTTTGGGAATAAGAAGCCTATGCCAGCAAAACATCCTACATTATTTTGCCGGCTGATCTTCAATAGAATAGCTTACATGTCTTTTTTCTGAGCGGTTTCCTGTTCGTGCTGAACTGCAAGTGCATCCAGTTCGGCAATGCGTTCCTGAGAGGATGATGCCATCCTATGTTCTTTGCTAATAGCGTGTGGTGCAGTCATACTTCTTTCCCAGAAATAGAACTATGCTCTCGCAACAAATAAGCTTGCTACGAGAGCACGTGATACACTTATTGAGAGTTATGAAGGGGTGCGTCATTATCATCTTCAGGCGGAACAGTGGTAGAATCTTTATCAAACTTAGGATTCTGGGAGGCCGTGGAGAAAGTATCTTCTTGACCCTGAGTCTGCATTGCTTTCGCGGCATCCTCCATAGTGGCTTCCCGTGAAGCAACTGTCTTGTCAGTTCGTTCTTGAACCTCGAAGGCTTCTTTTCTTACCTCTTCATTATGCTCAGCAGAAAACTTAAGAATCTGGACAATAAAACTGTCCTCTTGTCGATTAAAGAGATACTGTGTAATGGTTACTGGAATAACGATGATGCTTGCGATAAAAGAAGTCAGGGCAGTAAATAGAGCGGCATATGATGCTAAAGGTACTTCTTTATCCAGTAATGTATAAATGAATCTTTCAGTCTTTCCTGGGATACTTGCATCTATAACAAGAAACAGTTTATTGATGACTAACCATAACACATATCCGGAAACGCAAAAATAAATTATTTTCGCACAAAAATTAAACCAAATCGTTCGTCGGGTATGCCTGCTGCATATATCAAGCAGATTTAGCTCACCTTTGAAAAAATTCTTTATCCGAATGAAAAAATGTTTGTTCCATTCGAATTTCTTATTGTGAGATCTATCTTTATCAGCAGGCATAACCATATTTCTCCTACTTTCTTATGCCAAACCTAATGTATTGGCACGCATTTGTACAGCTGTTTCAGAAACCTGAAATAATTCGGCGACTCTCTTTTTACGGCCTAAACGCAAAGAATTTTTGTAAGCAACTGTAAACGCTTGTTCAGGCATTAAAAGTGCTGCTGCAAAGAGATTTGCGTTGTTTTCTTCATCATTAGAACTTTTACCGCCATAGTCATCTGCATTTTCAGTATAATAGACATCTTTACTTACTGGATCATTATGGTTCATATAATGCCATAATTCGTGAGCTGTAGTCCAGTTTTGATGCCCAATTGATTCGTTTTCACTAACAACAATTCGCGGAGGTTGGGCGCGATCAGCATATAATCCTAAATAACCATTAATTCTATTGTCGGCTACTTTAGTTGTCTGCACTTTAGAAAAATCAATAGCTACATACTCGATTCCAAGGCGCTTTACGAAATCTACAACTGGAAAATCCAAGCAAGTCTTACCATATAAAGCACGGATTTTTGCAGCCGACAATTCCGGATTACCCGGAACAAAAGCATTCTTAATTAATTCTTTCATTTTTGTATCCCTCTTCTGTATTTCTGAATAATCTCTGCTTAGGTGTACGTCGCTTTTGAAATCGATAGAAACTATATCGCCCATAACGACAATGCTCCTTTTCATACATATCCACTGGGAAAAAACTTATGGAAATCACATTATCAACTTTATTGCATTTGACATAGACAATAAAGAGCATACTGCCTCCGTGACAGCATGCTCTAATCGTGCCGGTTTTATAGCTACTCCTCGGCTGGTCTTATAATGCCTGCTGTCTTTGGAAAATGAGAAAACTCATCGCTTTTATTTTATAAACCATCTCTTTTTCAAATGCAATAACCTTTTAAGAAGTCACAGACAAAACTTGCATATTATCATCACAACCAAGGAATTAGCGTGCATTCTTTTCGTGTAGAAGGACTTGAAAAGTTGCTGAAAATGATATACAATATTATCTGAAATAAGTGGTTTTAGAGAAAATAATAGTGAACTTTGTCGAACCCAGGAGGTGATCCCATTGACTGAAACCTTTAACATTGCCGGATACGCCCGCATCTCCGTAGACGACGAGCTGGACCGGGACAACATATCCATCGAGAACCAGAAGGCCATAATCGAGGAATACGTAAAAGAACGTTTCCCCGGCAGCACGCTGACCTTCTTTGAAGACCGTGACCGCTCCGGCTATACTTTTGAGCAGCGGGAAGGGTACCAGCAGATGCGCAAGGAACTGATGAGCCACAAGTACGATATCCTGATCGTCAAGGACTTTTCCCGTTTTTCCCGCCGTAACAGCCGTGGCCTAGTGGAGCTGGAAGATCTGCGTGATAACAGAATACGCATCATTTCCATCGGGGACAATGTGGACTATCCCAACGATGACGAATGGCTGAAGATTCAGTTCCAGTTCCTCATCAATGAGATGCCCGTCACCGACACCTCCCGGAAGGTGAAAAACGTCATCAAGCACCGCCAGCAGGAGGGGGAATGGATCTGCGCCGCGCCCTATGGCTACAGGGTCAATAAGCACAAAGAATTTGAGATCGTCCCCACGGAAGCGGAGATCGTGCGTCTGATTTACACGCTGTACATCGAGCAGGGCTGGGGCTACAAGAAGATCGCCAATCATCTGACGGACGAAGGCATTCCCACGCCCCGCATGAGTGAGCAAATGCGTAAAGAAGCCGAAGGCGGCGAAAGCAAACGGGAAGTCAAACGGGATTGGGCTATCGTGTCCATCCAGGGAATGCTGGAAAACGACTTCTACATCGGCACCTTCCGCCAGCGCAAATACACCCGTGCCAAGATCAACGGCAAGGATGTGAAGCTGGACGAAGGCGAGCATATCGTCATCGAAAACCATCACCAGCCCATTCTGGATTACCGCACCTTTGCCATGGCGAAAGCTCTGCGTGAGAAGCGTTCCACCAGCCATTACCGGGGCGTGAAGAAGAATGACAACTTCTACTCCGGTTTTCTTACCTGCGGCGATTGCGGCAGCCCCATGTTCGCCATGAGCCGCAGCGACCTGCAGCCGGCCTACACCTGCGGCACCTATCACCGCCGGGGCAAGAAGGGGTGTTCCAGCCATCACATCCGGGTGGACAAACTGGATGAACTGCTGAAAATCTATGTGCAAAAGGTGATGGATTCTTCCGCTTCTATGCTGGACAGGCTCAATGCCGATCTGGCCAGCGAAACGGACGATATTTCTGAAACGGAAGTCACGGCGGACAACCTGGCCAAACTGCAAAATGAGCTGAAGGAAGAACTGAAGATAACCAAACGCCAGCGTATCCGGGACATCATGAAGCATCCGGAGCAAGAAAAGCTGCTGGAGGAAACCTACGATGAAATGGAAGCCGACCTGCAGCGGAAAATTGACGGGCTTGAAAACCAGATTCAGCTGCTTTCCGACAAGCGAAACACTATCATTCAGGTGAACCGCACCGCAAAAACCGCCATCGATGTGTTCCAGGACATTCTCGAAAAAGACAAGCTGGACCGCACCGATCTGGAGCTGATTATCAGCCGCATTTATGTCTTTGAAGATCATCTGGAACTGCACCTGCAAAGCGACATCGACACCCTGATCCGCACGGAAGCCATGGAGGACACCGTAAATTTTAATCAGGGCATCGAGAACTTGAATTGCCGTATTGTCCAGTCTGCAAAAAATCAGAAGGACAAGGTTTTCGATGTCCATGTTATCAGTGACGGCGACCCATTGGAAATTTACACCGACCGGGATGGGGAAGTCATCCTGAAAAAGTATTCTCCCATCGGGGAAATGTCATCCTTTGCCAAGGATTATACCGAATCCCTGTTCCGTTCCCTGGGGCACATTGCCTGCATTGTGGATCGGGATCAGGTGGTTGCCGCCAGCGGCGTCAGCAAAAAGGAGCTGTGGGATAAGCCCATCAGCCCCGATCTGGAAACGGCTATCCAGGGCAGGCAGACCGTCACCCTCAACCGCAATTTCGGCGGCAAGATCGTGCCCGTCACCAATGAGGAGGATGTATCCGGCTATACTGCCCAGGTGGTATCCCCCATTATTGCGGATGGGGAGGCCATCGGCGCCGTGCTGCTGCTCTCCCGGGAGCAGGGCGCCCGCATGGGAGATACGGAAGTGAAGGTGGCCGAAACCGCTGCCGGCATTGTGGGCCGGCAGATGGAGCAGTAAAGAGAAAAACCGTGCTTGCTGAAAGCACGGTTTTTGGCTGTCATTTTCCTTTGGATAAATGGGCTACTGCGGAAAGAAACCGATCCACATCCGTTTCTGTATTATAGGGCCCCAGGCTGGCCCGGATGGCGCCGCTTTCCAATGTGCCCAGCCAGGCATGGATGGCCGGGGCGCAGTGCAGCCCAGCCCGGGTGGCAATACGCTGGGCGGAAAGGCGATCCGCCGCTTCTCCGCTGTCCATCCCCAGGATATTGAAGCTGGTGACGGCTACCCTGGGGGCATCCTCTGCGCCGTACAGCCGCACATTTTTGATATTTCTTAATCCTTCCCGCAGCCGCAGGGACAGGAAATGCTCATATTCCCCGATGGCCCCCTGATGGCGAAGGATGAATTTCAGCCCCTGGGCTAGGCCTGCGATACCGGGCAGATTGGCCGTTCCGCTTTCCAGCCGGTCGGGCAGCATATCCGGCTGCCGCATGCTTTCCGATGCGGATCCCGTGCCCCCCTCCCGGAAGGGCCTGGGCAGCAGCCCTTTTCCCACATACAGCAATCCGGTGCCCATGGGGCCCATCAGCCCTTTATGCCCCGGCATGGCGATCATATCCGCATGGATGGAGGAAAGGGCCTCCGTTCCCGCGGTCTGGGCAGCGTCCAGCAGCAGGGGGATGCCCGCTTCATGGCAGGCATCTGCAATCTGCCTGGCGGGCTGGATCACGCCGGTGACGTTGCTGGCATGGCACAGCACCATCAGCGCCGTTTTGGGGCCGATGGCTTTTCGCACCGTATCGGGGGAAAGCAGCCCCCTTTCATCCGGGGGCAGGATGCGCAGGCGGATTTTCCCTGCATCGTGATAGCCCATCAGCGGCCGCATGACCGCATTATGCTCCCCATGGGATACCAGCACCTCATCCTTAAGATGCAGGCTTCCCCGGAGGGCAATATTGATGGCGTCAGTGCAGTTCAGGGTGAAGATAATCCGCTCCGGCGTCTGCACCCCCAGATAGGCTGCGGCCAGCTCCCGGCAATGCTCCATGATCCTCCCCCCGGCCAGCGCCCCCTGATGCCCTGCCCGGCCCGGATTGCCCCCGATTTTTTCCAATACGCCGGCCATGGCCCGGGCCACCTCCGGGGGCTTGGGATAGGTGGTGGCCGCATTATCCAGATAAATCATGCCCATTCCTCCCGGCAGGGGGGCACCCTGCCCTTCCATTTGCCATAGAATATATGAAGAAGGGAGGGAAAGCATACCATGCAGGAAATATTCGGCATCGGCGCCTTTCGGTCCCGGCAGCAGGTGATGCGCTTTGACAGCGCCCTGCGCCGGGCGGGCATTCATTCCCAGGTAATCTCCACCCCCCGGGATGTATCAGTGGGCTGCGGCCTTTCGGTGAAATTTGATCTTGCGGATACGGAGGGGGTGCTGGATGCCTATCAGCGCTCCCGGCCGGGCAATCTGATCGGCTTTTACAAGGTGGTAAGATCGGGAAACGGCCGGCCGGTGATCCAGCCGCTATAGCATGACGCCCTGCTTTTCCGGCAGGGCTTTTTCTTGACAGAGCAGGGGGAAAACGGTATGATGGAAAAAACAACAGGATAAGGAGGCCGCAGCATGACGGATCAGGATTTGCAGCTTTTGTGCGATTGGCTGAAGAAAAACGGAGAGCATAAGATTTCTTTTCTGGAAAAGGAAGCGGTGAAGCTGGCCCTGAAACGGGCGGATACGGTGAATGATCTGGTGGAAACGGCCCTGAAGCTGCTCCGGGGCTGAGGGGAGGTATACAAGATGATACAAGGATTACTGGAAAAGATGAAGCTGCCTGCGCTGCTGATCAATTGCAAGGGAGAAGCCGTTCAATCCCCTGCGGCATGGCAGGCCCGGCGGCAGGAATTGCTGGAAATGCTTTCCCGGGAGCAGTTCGGCCATACCCCGGCTGCCCCTGCCTCCATCCAGGCGGAAGTGGAAAAGCAGGAAACGGCTTTCGGAGGCAAGGCGGTGCAGCGGCGCATCCGCATTTCCTTTGATACCCCGGTCGGCGCATTTTCCTTCCCCTATGTTTTATTGACCCCGGCAGAGAAGATGGAATGCCCGGCCTTTCTTTCCCTGAATTTTGTTCCGGATATTCCCAATCACTGCCTGCCGGCGGAGGAAGTGATCGATCACGGCTTTGCCCTGGCAGTATTGTATTATCAGGATGTGACCAGCGACAGCGGGGAATGGGATGGCATGGCCTGCCATTATCCCCGGGATGAAAGGACGGGCTGGGGAAAAATCGGCATGTGGGCCTTTGCGGCCAGCCGGGTGATGGATGATCTGCTGACCCGGCCGGAGATCGATGGCAGCCGGGTGGCAATCACCGGGCATTCCCGCTTGGGCAAAACTGCCCTGTGGTGCGGTGCCCAGGATGAGCGGTTTTCCATGGTGATTTCCAATGCCTCCGGCTGTGCAGGGGCGGCCCTGGCCCGGGGCAATACGGGGGAAAGGGTGAAAAATATTATCGATAGATTCCCCTTCTGGTTCTGCGGAAATTATCGCTCCTGGGCCAACAGGGAGGATGAAATGCCCTTTGATCAGCATATGCTGCTGGCTCTGGCAGCGCCCAGGGGATTGTATGTTTCCTCCGGCAGTCAGGATGGCTGGGCATGCCCGGAAAATGAATTTCTTGGCTGTGCGGCAGCCGGCCCGGCCTGGCAGCTGCATGGAAAAGCGGGGCTTGCGGGCCCGGATCAGGCGCCTGGGGTGCATCAGCCCCTGCATGAAGGATGGATCGGCCATCATATCCGCCCCGGCACCCATTTTTTCAGCCGCACCGATTGGGGATATCATATGGCGTTCCGGGAAAAACACAATATCTGATTCCATGAGGCGGGCTTCCATCCCGCCTTTTTGATTGAAAAAATGCTTTCGGCATGATATGATAAATAATGGATAAAAATCGGCCTTTTACGGCGTAAGGATAGAGGATACAGCATGCAGATGCAGAAGCGGAAACTGGTGATGGGGCTGTTGGCCCATGTGGATGCAGGAAAAACCACCCTTTCAGAGGCTATGCTCTTTACAGCAGGCAACTTAAGAAAGCTGGGCCGGGTGGATCATGGGGATGCCTTCCTGGATACCGATGTGCAGGAAAGGGAGCGGGGCATCACCATCTTTTCCAAGCAGGCCATGTTTTCCTGGAAGCAGGCAGATATCACCCTGCTGGATACCCCCGGCCATGTGGATTTTTCCAGCGAGATGGAGCGTACGCTGCCCCTTCTGGATTGCGCCGTGCTGGTGATCAGCGGCGGGGACGGGGTGCAGGGGCATACCTTGACCCTGTGGAAACTTATGGAACAGTACCAGGTGCCCACCTTCCTGTTTATCAATAAAATGGATCAGCAGGGAACGGACAGGGAGGCCCTGATGGCCGATTTGAAGGCCCGTTTATCCGATGCCTGCGTGGATTTTTTCGATCCTGAATATCAGGAACAGATCGCCATGTGCAGCGAGGAGGCCCTCAATCATTTTCTGCAGTACGGGGAAATTCCTGATGGGGTAGTGGGCAGATTGATTGCCCGGCGGCAGTTATTCCCCTGCTTCTTCGGCGCTGCCCTGAAAAATCAGGGGGTGGATACCCTGCTGGACGGGTTGATCCGCTATACGCCCCAGATGAAATGGCCTCAGGAATTCGGGGCCAGGGTATATAAAATCGCCCGGGACGCCCAGGGCGCCCGGATCACCTATATGAAGATCACCGGCGGCCAATTGAAGGTCAGGGATCTGATCACAAACCGCCGGGCTGATACCCCGGAGGAAAGGGTATGGGCGGAAAAGGTGAGCCAAATCCGCCTCTATTCCGGGGCAAAATTCCAGGCTGTGGATAGTGCGGAGGCCGGGATGGTCTGCGCGGTGACGGGGCTTTCCTATACCCGCCCCGGGGATGGGCTGGGCCTGGAAAAGGAAGGGAAGGTGCCCCTGCTTTCCCCGGTATTTACCTATCAGGTGATGCTGCCTCCCGGAATGGACGCCCATGCGGCGCTGCGGAATCTGCGCATTCTGGAGGAAGAGGATCCTCAATTGCATGTGGTATGGCACGAAAGGGTCAGGGAAATTCATGTGCAATTGATGGGCGAGGTGCAATTGGAGATATTGAAGCGGCTGCTGTATGACCGCTTCCAGATGAATGTGATTTTCAGCGAGGGCAGCATTCTCTACCGGGAGACCATTGAAAATGCGGTGGAAGGCGCCGGGCATTATGAGCCGCTGCGCCATTATGCCGAGGTGCATCTGCTGCTGGAGCCGGGAAGGCCGGGCAGCGGCATGCGCTTTGCCACGGCCTGCTCTCAGGATGATCTGGATGTAAACTGGCAGCGGCTGATCCTGACCCATCTGCAGGAGCGGCAGCATTACGGCGTGCTGACAGGATCGCCCATTACCGATATGAAAATCACCCTGCTGGCAGGCCGGGCCCATCTGAAACATACCGAGGGCGGTGATTTCCGCCAGGCCACCTACCGGGCGGTGCGCCAGGGACTGATGCAGGCAAAATCCATCCTGCTGGAGCCCTGGTATGACCTGCATCTGGAAATTCCAAGGGAATGCCTGGGCCGGGCCATGAATGATATCCAGCAGATGGGGGGCAGCTTTTCCGATCCCAAAGATCAGATGGATCTGATGATTCTGGATGCATCCGCCCCTGTTTCCCAGTGCCGGCATTATGCCAGGGAAGTGGCATCCTACAGCCGGGGCCGGGGGAAGATCACCTGCACCCTGAAGGGCTATGCTCCCTGCCGGGATCAGGAAAGGGTTGTGGAGCGCATGGGCTATGATCCGGAACGGGATACGGATAATCCGGCGGATTCGGTGTTCTGCTCCCATGGGGCCGGCTTTGTGGTGAAATGGGATGAGGCCATGGATCATATGCACATCCAGACCGGCTATTTTGACCGCAGGGCAGAGCAGGCTGCCGCCGCTGCGGCCCCCCGGCCCCGCAGCGCATATACCGGTTCCCTGGAAGAGGATAAGGAACTGATGGCCATTTTTGAGCGCACCTACGGCCCGGTGAAGCGGGATACCTTCCGCTCTGCTGCCAGGCCTTCAGTTTCTTCCGGGCCGGTAGCGGTGAAGGATGCGGGAAAAGAATTTCTGCTGGTGGATGGATATAACATCATTTTTTCCTGGGAGGAACTGAAGGCGGCGGCCCGGATCAATCTGGATCAGGCACGGCTGGCCCTGTGCGATCTATTGTGCAATTACCGGGGAATGAAAAACTGCGAAGTGATCCTGGTATTTGACGCCTACAAGGTGGCGGGCAATGCCGGCGCTGTGGAAAAATACAATAATATTTATGTGGTCTATACCCGGGAAGCGGAAACGGCGGATAGCTATATTGAAAAAACCAGCTATGAAATCAGCAAAAAATATCATGTACGGGTGGCCACCTCTGACGGCATGGAGCAGATGATCATTCTGGGCCATGGGGCGCTGCGGGTATCCGCCCAGGAATTCAGGCGGGAAGTGGAGGCCGCCCAGGGCGAGATCGCCGCATTCCTTGCCCAGAATAACCGCCATGCCCCCTCCGACGCCATGGGGGATGCCATT
Organism: Clostridia bacterium; assembly: GCA_017395685.1. Taxonomy (GTDB): domain Bacteria; phylum Bacillota; class Clostridia; order Christensenellales; family Aristaeellaceae; genus RUG563. Next base: position 51,318 of record JAFQOD010000072.1, on the reverse strand, counting down.
CGGGACGCCTGGCGGAAGAAGCACGGCGTGGAAACAAAAAAATAAGTGGATTTGCGATAAACGGGCAGGGAGAGAAAAATGACCCATGAAAAATCATGCGGCGCGGTGGTATTCACCCGCAGCAACGGTGAAATTCAATATCTGCTGATCAGAAATCTGCGGGGAATTTACGGCTTCCCCAAGGGCCATGTGGAAGCAGGGGAAAGGGAAGAGCAGACCGCGCTGAGGGAAATCCGTGAAGAAACAGGGATCCGTGTGCAATTGATTCCCGGCTTCCGCCGCGAGGATGAGCACAGGATCCCCGGAAAGAAAGATACGATGAAAAAAATCGTGTATTTTCTCGGCGAATATCAGGATCAGGAAATCGTTTATCAGCAGGAGGAGCTGACCGGCGCCTTGCTGGCCGATTATGAAAAGGCGATGGGGCTGTTTCAATATGAAAACAGCAAAAGAATACTGAGGGAGGCACACTCCTTTCTGACCGGCCGCTGAAAAGGCAAAGCCCGCTGCACGGATCAAAATCCCGCAGCGGGCTTTTTCTCTAATCTTTTATTCTATGGAGGAAATATACCGTATCAAATCATCAAAATCTCCCTGGGGGTAGGAGGTGATATCGATGCCCGGTTTATTCAGCAGCCATTCAGTCAGCAGAAATACCTTCATGCCGGTGGTTTCAGCCACCAGATCCTCAAGGGCGTCATTGCCTGCCATCAGGCATTCCCGGGGATCCACATCCAATTCTCTGATCAGATCCCGGTAATATTCCGGATTGGGCTTGCAGTGCCGGGAATTTTCATAGGTGGTGATGATTTCAAAATCATCCGGGTTCAGCCCAGCCCATTGGATGCGCTGCAGGGTGGCCAGGGCGGGGAAGAAGGGATTGGTGGCCAGGGCCAGACGGAATCCTTTTTTCTTCAGCCAGGCAATGCATTCCGCCGCCCTGGGATTGCAGCCGCAGGCGGCCTTTGCGGCAATGAAATGCCTGTGATAATAATCTTCAAAGAGGGGAATATCCTTCCGGGCATCCCGGCCCAGGAAGGCGCAGAATGTATCCCAGAATACTTCTTCATTCCGCTTTTCCCCGGTATTGGCGATCATGGCCCCGATGCCGGCCTGCACCCCCTGCATCAGGGAATGGGGCTCATATCCATGAGGAGCCAGATGGGCGGAAAGGGAACGGAAATAATGCTGGATAAATGCATCCTGATCCATGGGCAGCAGGGTGCCGTCCAGATCAAAAAAAATCATTTTCAGGGCCATTTTTTTCTCCTTCATCCATTGGGATAGGGGATCTGCCATTCGATTATAGTGCAAAAAACACATGTTTTCAAGCAGAAAGAGTATAGTAATTCCGCCCGTCATCCGTTATAATAGGGTTACCAAGGAATGCCAGTTTTGATTTGAATAGCTTCAGTTTTTTTGAAGGAGGAATGAATATGATCCGTATTGCCATCGTCGGAACGGGCAATATCTCCCATGCCCATGTACGGGCCTATCTGCGGTTCCCGGAACGGTGCAAAATCGTGGCCCTGGTGGATATTGTGCCCGAAAAGGCCCAGGCCATGAAGGAAAAATACGGCCTGGATGCGGAAGTATTTGATGATCATCAGAAAATTCTGCCCCTGGATACCATCGATCTGGTGGATGTATGTACGCCGCCCTATGTGCATGCCTCCATCAGCATCAATTGCCTGAGAAGCGGCAAAAATGTGGTTTGCGAAAAGCCCATGGCCGCCTCCCTGGAAGAATGCGATCAGATGATCCGCGCCCGGGATGAAAGCGGAAAGAAGCTGGCCATCATCGCCCAGAATCGCTTCCGCCAGCCCATCGCCGATCTGAAGGCCCTGCTGGATAGCGGCGTGGCCGGGCCGGTGCGCTGCGCCCAGGTGGATTCCTTCTGGTGGCGGGGCCATTGCTATTATGATCTGTGGTGGCGGGGCACCTGGGAAAAGGAGGGCGGCGGCTGCACCCTCAATCATGCGGTGCATCACATCGATATGCTGGCCTGGATGATGGGCCTGCCCGAAAAGGTGACCAGCGTGATGGCCAATACCGCCCATGACAATGCGGAGGTGGAGGATCTTTCCATTTCCGTTCTGCAGTATCCCGGCGCCCTGGCCCAGCTGACCGCCTCCGTGGTGCATCACGGGGAGGATCAGCAGGTGGTATTCCAGTGCGAGAAGGCCCGCATTTCCGCCCCCTGGAGGCCCTATGCCTCCCTTTCCCATGCCAACGGCTTCCCCTACCGCAATGAGGAACTGGAGGCGGAAATGCAGAAAATCGTGGATGCCCAGCCCAAGGTGGAATACGAGGGCCATGACGGGGAGCTGGAGAGCATCCTGACTTCTCTTGAAACGGACGGCCCCATGGCCATCGGCGGGGAGGATGGCCGCCGTACCATCGAACTGATCACCGCCATCTATCAATCCGGCGCCCTTGGCAGGACCGTTTCCCTGCCCATCGCCAAGGAGGATCCCTTCTATACGGTGGAGGGCATTATGAAAAATGTGCCCCATTTCTATGAAAAGACCGTTTCTTCCGCTTCCCTGGATGGGGAAATCACCATCGGCAGCGATTACAGAAAATAAGCAGGGAGGATACAGCCAATGAAAATGAGCGAAGGCATGAATTACGCCCCCAAGGGAAAGCCCGCCCCGGTGGTAAAGCCTGGTGAATTTGTTTTTTCCGCCGTACGGCTGGATCACGGCCATATTTACGGCATGACCAACGCCCTGACGGAAGCGGGCGGCACGCTGAAATACGTCTGGGATCCCGATCCCAAGAAGGTGGAAAAATTCTTGGAAACCTATCCCCAGGCCAAGGTGGCAAGGTGCGAAGCGGAGGCGCTGGAGGATCGGGAAACCCATATGATCGCCGGCGCCGCCATCACCAGTGAGCGCTGCGCCCTGGGCTTGCGCGCCATGGCGGCGGGCAAGGATTATTTTACCGATAAGGCCCCCTTCACCACCCTGGATCAATTAGCCAGCGCCAAAAAGATGGTGGAAGAAACCAGGAAAAAGTATATGGTCTATTATTCCGAACGGCTGCATGTGGAAGGGGCCATTCTGGCGGGTTATATGATCGATCAGGGGGAAATCGGAAAGGTGATCCATGTGGAGGGCTTCGGGCCCCATCGCCTGGGCGCTGCCTGGCGGCCCAAGTGGTTCTTTGAAAAGGAAAAATACGGCGGTATCCTCTGCGATATCGGCAGCCATCAGATTGAGCAGTATCTGGCCTTCGCCGGGGAAGAGGATGCCCGGGTGGATTTCAGCCGCATCGGCAATTATCATAATCCCGATCATCCCGAACTGGATGATTTCGGCGATTGCTCCATCACCGGCAAGAACGGCACCACCAATTACTTCCGGGTGGACTGGTTCACCCCCGACGGGCTGCGCACCTGGGGCGACGGCCGCACCATCATCCTGGGCACGGAGGGCTATATCGAGATCCGTAAGTTCATCGATGTGGCCACCGAATCCGGGGCGGGCAACCAGGTGATTCTGGTCAACGGCAAGGGAGAAAAGAAAATCGACGCCACCGGCATCACCGGCTATCCCTTCTTCGGTCAACTGATCCTGGATTGCCTGAACCGCACCGAAAACGCCATGACCCAGGCCCACGCCTTCAAGGCGGCGGAACTGTGTCTGCAGGCCCAGGCCCAGGCAGTTGTGGTAAAATAAGAACAGCGGGGGAGTATTCCTCTGAACTGAAGAAAAAAGTGTTCCCCGATGCTTGGCAGGGGAACACTTTTTTGATGAATTATTTTCAGAATCAGCAGCGGATTATCCTATTGCTTCGGATATTTTTTTCCGCAATGAGGGCAGAAGGGCGTATTGGATGTTCTCATTTTTCCGCAATGGGGACATTTATCCTGAAGCGCTTTATAGAGGAGCATGGATATGCAGAAGATCACCAGAAAAGCTGCGCCTACATAGGCTTCGGCCGTGATCAGATAATCGTGATTCAGCAGCTTCATCCCCATCAGGCCCCAGGCGATTACAAAGCCGAATATGGATATTACCATGATCCAGGGCAGGGCTTTTTTCATAAGCATTCTCCTTTGGCCGTACGGAATGATTCAGGCCTTCATCTTTTTCAGGTAATCTTCAAAATCCGCCAGATTCTTTTCCAGCAGGGCGGGGGTATTGAGGCTGTAGGGGCAGCGGGAGGCGCATTGATTGCAATGGAGGCAATCCCTGATTTTCATCATCTTGGCGATGCCCTCCTCGCTCACCAGATCGGCGGTGGGGGAGCGGCGCAGCATCAGGGAGGTTCTGGCGCAGTTCTCAATTTCAATGCCCGCAGGGCAGGGCTGGCAATAACCGCAGCCCCGGCAGAAATCCCCCACCAGCTCTGTGCGCTCTTTTTCAATGTAGGCGGTCATTTCCCCATCCATCACCGGGGCCGCTTGCTGATAGGAGATGAATTCGGCCAGCTCGCTTTCCCTCTGGATCCCCCAGATGGGCAGCACCGGATACTGATTCAAAAAGGCATAGGCGGCATCGGAGCGGTGGATCAGGCCGCCGGCCAGGGCCTTCATGCAGATGAAGCCCACATCCTTTTTTTCACACAGCCGCACCAGATCAATTTCCTTTTCATTGGCCAGATAGGAAAAGGGGAACTGCAGCGTATCATATAAGCCCGATTCCACCGCCTCTGTGGCCAGGGCGATGCGATGATTGGTGAAGCCGATGAAGCGGATCAGGCCTTTTTCTCTGGCTTCCAGCATGGCCTCATATAATCCGGTGCCGTCCCCGGGCCGGGGGCAGAAATCGGGATTATGGAACTGATAGATATCGATATGATCGGTTTTCAGCATTTTTAGGCTCTTTTTCAGATCCCCCCAGAACCCTTCCACCGTGAAATGATGGGTCTTGGTGGCGATGATGATCTGATCCCGCACGTCAGACAGCCCCAGGCCCATTTTTTCTTCACTGTCGGAATAGGCCCTTGCGGTATCGAAATAATTGACGCCCTGTTCATAGGCCTTTCGCAGCAGCGCGGCCCCGTCTTCTTTGCTGATGCGCTGTACGGGCAGTGCGCCGAAGCCGTTTTTATTGACGATCAGGCCGGTGCGGCCCAGACGGATGGTATCCATATATTTGCTTCCTTTCGTATTCCATTCTTCCATTTTCATTTATAGAGGATTCCATAAAAAATGTCAAGGGCCGGGGGCTGCAATCGCCCTCCGGCCCTGTATTTTATCCGTTTTCTTTATCCGTTTCCGGGGAAGAACCAATCCATGGGGGCAAGGGAAATTTCCCCATCCCGGGAGAGCAGGATATACTGCTTTTCCTGATATACGCCGATCAGATCATAGCCTGAATCGGGCAGATCGGGATGATTGTAATAAGCATCCCTGGGTACGAGATCGGGGAAGGCGGGACGGACGGCATCCATCCTTTCCCCCTCAGCCAGATATTTTTTCATCATCCAGCCGGTGAGAGCGGATTGGCCGATGCGCACCTGATACCAATCCCCCTGCTTTTTCAGCACCTGCACCGGGGTGCCGTTATAGAATTTGCCCAGGGAAGGGGAGGATTTATCTGCCTTTTCCCGCAGATGCAGCCGGTCGGCAGGATTGGGATTGTGAACGACGGCCCAGCCGGTACGATCCAGGGCGGCTTTCAATTCTTTTTCATTCTTCGGCAATTTCTCCAGATCGGCATTCCAAAGATCCAGGCCCTGCAGGGAGCCGATGAAGCGCTGCTCATCATTCAGCCGCACCTGATAAAAGGAAACGCCGTAATCAAAGCTGCCGTTTTCATCGCTGTTCATTACCCAGGAAAGCTGCCAATCTCCTTTGGAAGAGAGGGTATAGCCCGCCTGACAGTGCTGCTGATTCCATTCCAGCTGAATTTCCCCTTCCCCGGCATGGAAGGTATCCAGATAAGCGGTGGAGGGAAGGGGCCTTGTGGTTTTCGTCTGATAATTTCCCTCAGCATCCCGGCTGACCACGGAAAGATACCGTGCAGAATCCGCATCCCCGGTAAGGGCGATCAGGCAGTTTTCCTGGATATCAAAATCGATCAGGGAGCCGTGCAGGGAAAGCCGCTCCCGGTCAAAGGGCATAGGGGAAAGCTGGGAGAGGAACCATTCCCCGTTCTGCTGAAACTGGGCGATGATCTGTTCTTCCCCCAGGGCCAGCACATCCTTGGACAATGGCACAGGGATCAGATCCCTTTCTGCAGGCGCAGCGATGGGATCAAAGCCCACTGTCTTTATATACAGCATTCCATCCTCAATTTTCATATACATCGTGTCTGCCAGCAGCCGTCCGATGGAGGAAACGGAATAGGAATACAGGGTGTAGCCGGGATAGCGGCCGGCGATGGCGCTTTGCTGGAAGGCAGCGTACTGCCGGGCGTCATCCGGGGTGAGGGGACGCTCAAAAAGCCAGTTGGACAGGGTTTCTTCATCCCCGGCGACGATAGTGAATTCAGGAATTGTGCTGCCCAAAGGATAATATTCCAGGGCCAGGCCCTTTACCATCACATGGCCTTTGTATGCAGGATCGGCCCAGCCGTCTACGGAAAAATACTGCCCGTCAAAATGATAGCTGTCCGTTGCTCCGGTCCTGCTGCTCACATAATCAAAGCCCAGATCGTCAGGATAGAGGCTGCCGTCAGGCCGGGGCGTTTTGGTATCATGGCGGCGGAGGAAGCCGGGATCATAATCCCCGATGCTCTGGCCGCTGGATTGCATCTGCCATTCCCCCGCTTCCTTTTTGAAGCCGGAAATGCTGTATCCCCCTTCGTGGAGGATAAAGCCGTATTCCACGCCGTCCGGGGCGGTGAATGCCAGATAATCCTGGGGCAGGCCCCGGCTCCCGTAGCTTTCCTGATACCAGGTGATCAGGCTTTGGGGGGCAGGAGATGCGAGGGCGGAAGAAATATGCAGTGTGCACAGCAAAAGGCACAGCATCCTGAGGAATCGTTTCATCCATTGTTCCTTCTTTCCGGGTGTATTCATATATTATAACAAAGAAGGCATGGAAATTGTTGCATCCTGAAAAAATAAATGCCCCGGCAAAAATGCCGGGGCGTAAGGGGGATGATCAGAAGTTCAGATCATCCACGATGCGCAGCACGATGGTCAGATCGATATATTCGCCCTCGCCGATCTTGTTCAGATCGATGCGGTCCTGCTCAATCTGGCTGGAAAGGCCCTCATCCCGGAAGACGCGGATCTTTACCTCGTCCCCTTCCTGATGGCCGGAAAGGCCGGTCTGCAGCTGGGTCATGGTGGTGATGATTTCGTCGTCCAGCTCCACGATGATATCGCCGGCCTGGATGCCGCCCAGCTCAGCAGGGGAATTGGCGTCCACAGTCTTGACCAGCACGCCCAGGGGCAGGATGCCGTTGTAGGTGGAGGTCAGATGATTGCCGGAGATGCCCAGCCGGGGCTTGCCCTTCAGGGGATTGTTGGGATCCTGGGCGGCATCGGCCTTATCTTCCGCTTCGGCAGGCTGGCTGCTGCCGTCATAGGCCCGCAGCACCTGCTCGATCAGGGGCTTGGCCACATTGATGGGAATGCACATGCCGATATTATCGATGGAGGTGGAATAGAAGCCGTTGGAGGAATATTTCCGGGAGGGAATGCCCTGCAGCTGGCCCAGGGTGTTGAACATGCCGCCGCCGGAGTTGCCGGAATTGATGGCGGCGTCCACCTGGATCATGGTGTTGGTGATGGAGGTGCGGCGGCCATAACGATCCAGGGCGGTATCGGTAACCTTCCGGTCGATGGCGGAAACCACGCCCACGGTGAGGGTGCGGGCGAATTCTTCCCCTAAGGGATTGCCGATGACGATGGCCCATTCACCTACCTGCAATTGATCGCTGTCGCCCAGGGGAACGGGGGTGAGATCCAGCCCGGAAACCAGCAGCACGGCGATATCCAGATCGGCGTCATAGCCTACTACCTGGGCTTCATGCTCGCTTTCATCATTGGCCACGGTGATGGTCACCCGGGAGGCGCCCTCCACCACGTGATAATTGGTGAGCACATGGCCGTATTTGGTGATCACCACGCCGGAACCGGTGCCGGCCAGATTTTCCCGTTCTTCGCTCTGGCGGCCGCCGTAGCCATAGCCGAAGCCGTAGCCGTAATAGGTGGTGGTGGTTTCATAATTATTGACGCCCACCACGCTGTTGCGCACCTGATTGGAAACCTGGATAAAGGGGCTGGTCACCTGGGATGCATTGGTCTGGGTATTGATGACGGCGTTGATTTCATCATTGCTCAGGGCAGTGGAATCGGCGCCGGCGGAAAGCAGGGGCGTCATCAGCATCACAGCGGCGATGATTACACCTAGGAATCCAAAGAATCTGGAAGAATGATTTTTCATAAAAAATGCCTCCTTTAAGCGGAAAATAACCGCGGATTTCTGTTTACATTCTGATTATAACCCTTAATTTTGACAAATGTTTGAACAACACGTGAAATAGTGAAAAATATTGGGGCATAATTGGGGCAATCATACCCCGGTCAGATCAAAGGGCGGGGTATAGGCTGTATCGGCGGATTCCTTTTCCTGGGTATAGCCGGAAAGCCCCAGGGCCTGATAATGGGCCAGCACCCGGTCATATTCCTGATCGGTGATTCTGCGATCCAGCCCTTTGATCTGGCACCAGGGCTCCGGGCTGTATTGGCGCATCAGGGAAACTGGGGTGCCCTTGGGCAGATTTTCCCCGATCCAGGAAAGCACCCTGCATGAATCCATGGTGCAGCCGGGCAGAATGAGATGGCGGATCAGGGTGCCCTTTTGCAGGATGCCCTTTTCATCGTATTGGGGGGATCCTGTCTGGCGAAGCATTTCCGGGATGGCCGCCGATGCAATTTCAAAATAATCCGGGGCGCCGGCGCAGAGCTGGGAAAGCCGGGGGGATACATGCTTGAAATCGGGCAGATAGATATCGATGGCCCCCTCCAGCTGCTTCAGCGTCTCCACTTTTTCATAGCCGCCGCTGTTCCAGAGAATGGGAATGGGGGGCTTGTAGATGGAAAGGGTATCCAGAATGGCGGGAATGAAGGGCGTGCCGGTCACCAGATTGATATTATGCGCCCCCTGATCATAAAGCATTTTGAAAATTTCAGCCAGCCGGGCGGGGGTGATTTCCTTGCCCTGGCCCTGATGGCTGATGGGATAATTCTGGCAATAGGCGCAGCGGAGGGTGCAGCCGGAGAAAAATATCGTGCCGCTGCCGCGAGTTCCGGAAATGCAGGGCTCCTCCCAGAAATGGAGGGCCGCCCGGGCGATTCTGGGCTGCAGGCCCATGCCGCAATAGCCTTTCTTTTCGGCTCTGTCCACCCCGCAATTCCGGGGGCAGAGGGTGCAGGATGAAGACATGCTGATCGTCCTCTTTCGTGAATTCAGAATATATAGTGCCTCATTCGGTATGGGGAGAGATTGCTGACATGAATAAGTATAATATACTTCCCAATCGGTTTTTTCAGAGGGGACGCCGGGAGAAGCGCTTTTTGGCCTTCATAAAGCATGAATTGGCAGCGGAAAGATTGATAAATGAGAGAGCGCCGAGATATTTCCCAATTGGTTTTTTCGGAGGGGGCGCCGGGGGAACCGCTTTTTGACCTTCAGAAAGCATGATTTGTCAGCGGAAAGACTGATAAATGAGAGAGCGCCGAGATATTTCCCAATTGGTTTTTTCGGAGGGGGCGCCGGGGGAACCGCTTTTTGACCTTCAGAAAGCATGATTTGTCAGCGGAAAGATTGATAAATGAGAGAGCGCCGAGATATTTCCCAGACGGTTTTTTCGGAGCGCTTTTTGACCTTCAAAAAGCGGTTCCCCCGGCCTTCGTCACTTCCTCGTCCTCTCTCTGCGTCTTCTGGAGGGCTGGTGCTTATCCATGGGGGCGTCGCCCCGGATGGCGAAGAGCTGATCACGCAGCTTGGCCGCTTTTTCGAAATCCAGCTGGGATGCGGCGGTGAGCATCTGATCCTCCAATTGCTTGATCCATTCGTCCTTTTCGGAGGAATCCAGGGAATGGGAAATTTCCTCACTGGCCTTATCGGTGATTTCCAGCAGCGCCCGCACGGCGGTTTTTACCGATTCGGGCGTAATGCCATTTTCCTGATTATAGGCCTCCTGCAGGGCGCGGCGGCGGTTGGTTTCATTGATGGCGGCGGCCATGGAATCGGTAAGATCATCGGCGTACATGATCACCCTGCCCTCCACATTGCGGGCGGCGCGGCCGATGGTCTGGATCAGGCTGGTTTCGGAGCGGAGGAAGCCCTCCTTATCCGCATCCAGAATGGCCACCAGGGATACTTCCGGCAGATCCAGGCCCTCACGGAGCAGATTGATGCCTACCAGCACGTCATATTCGCCCATGCGCAGCTCCCGGATCAGCTTGGTGCGCTCCAGGGTGTGAATATCGGAATGGAGATAGCGAACCCGGATGCCCATCTCATCCAGATAATCGGTGAGGCGCTCCGCCATTTTCTTGGTCAGGGTGGTGACCAGCACCCGCTCTTTCCTTTCCACCACCTGATGGATTTCCGATACCAGATCATCCACCTGGCCGGTGGCGGGGCGCAGGATGATTCTTGGATCCAGCAGCCCTGTGGGGCGGATGATCTGCTCCACAATCTGATGGGCCCGTTCCCGTTCATATGGGGCAGGGGTAGCGGATACATAGATCACCTGCTTGACCCTCTGATCAAATTCATCATAGGTCAGCGGCCGGTTATCAAAGGCGGAGGGAAGGCGGAAGCCATAATCCACCAGGGATGTTTTTCTGGCCCTGTCCCCGGCATACATGGCCCTGATCTGGGGCACGGTCACATGGCTTTCATCGATCATCACCAGGAAATCCCCGGGGAAATAATCCAGCAGAGAGAAGGGGGGATCCCCGGGGGAGCGGCCGTCAAAATACCGGCTGTAATTTTCAATGCCGTTGCACATACCGATTTCCCGCAGCATTTCGATATCATACCGGGTGCGCTGGCCGATACGCTGGGCCTCCAGCAGCTTCCCTTCCTTTTCAAATTCCTCAATGCGCTGATACATATCCGCTTCGATATGGCTGATATTTTCCTCCCGGTTGAGAAGGGAGGTGGCATAGTGGGTGGCGGGGAAGACGGCGGCATGCTGCACGGTATGCAGCGCCCTTCCGTCCACCACGGAAAATTCGGAAATACGGTCGATCTCATCGCCAAAAAACTCCACCCGGATGCCATTTTCCAGCTGACCTGCGGGGATGATCTCCACCGTATCGCCGCGAACGCGGAAATTTCCGCGCTCAAACCCCACATCGTTCCGGTCATACTGAATTTCTACTAAACGGCGGAGCAGCTCCTCCGGGGGCATTTCCATGCCGGGGCGAAGAGAAATCATCTGCCCTTCATATTCGCTGGGATCGCCCATGGAATAAATGCAGCTGACCGACGCCACAATAATCACATCGCTGCGCTCCCTGAGGGCGGCGGTGGCGCTGTGGCGCAGGCGATCGATTTCATCGTTGATGGAGGCGTCCTTTTCAATATAGGTATCGGAGGAGGCGATGTAGGCCTCCGGCTGATAATAATCATAATAGGAAACGAAATATTCCACCGCACTATCGGGGAAAAAGGCCTTGAATTCGGCGCACAGCTGGGCGGCCAGGGTTTTATTGTGGGCGATGACCAGGGTGGGCTTTTGCACCTTTTCAATGACGGAGGCCATGGTGAAGGTTTTGCCCGATCCGGTTACCCCCAGCAGCACCTGGGCGGGCATGCCGGCCTGGACCCCCTTCGCCAGGGCCTCAATGGCCTGGGGCTGATCCCCACGGGCGGTATAGGGCGCTTTCAGTACAAATTGATTCATGATATCCTCCCGGGATCGGCATGGATAAATTAGAGAATAAACGTTCTCATTTTATTTTACCATAGGATCCAGCCTTTGCCAACAAAAAAATTATGGCTGGAAGATGACTGAATTTGGCCTCTTTTCGCTGATATGCTGAAAAAAACTGACTGGCAGCGGCTTTACGCCGCCATCCTGCCGGAAATGTTGCATGGAGCATGGGGCACAATGACCGCGAAAACGAAAAAATTTTTGCGGAGGTGGCTTCCATGCCCCAGTATCTCATTCATCCATCCCCCCGGCTTTCGGGGGAAGTGAGCATCAGCACAGCCAAGAATGCTGTGCTGCCCATCCTGGCGGCGGCCCTGCTGACCCATGAGGAAGTGATCATTCATCAGGTCCCCAATCTGACCGATACCCGGCATATGCTGGAAATATTGCAGGTGTGCGGGGCGGAAACCAGCATGGAGGGGGGCCATGTGCGCATCCGTGCCCTGAGTGTGGGCAGCCCCCGGGAAAATCCCCTGCTTCGCACCATGCGGGCTTCGGTGCTGATCATGGGCCCTCTGGCAGCCCGGAACGGGCAATGCATTCTTTCCATGCCCGGCGGCTGTGCCATCGGCCAGCGGCCCATTGATCTGCATCTGAAGGGATTGCAGAAGCTGGGGGCCAGGGTGGAATTGGATGGGGGCGTGGCGTCGGTTACCGGGCAATTGAAGGGGGCCAACATCTATCTGGATTTTCCCAGCGTGGGCGCCACGGAAAATCTGGTGATGGCGGCGGTGCTGGCCAAGGGCGTCACCCGGATCGAAAATGCCGCCAAGGAGCCGGAAATTGCCGATCTGTGCCATTTCCTCACCGCCATGGGGGCCAGAATCGCTGGGATCGGCACCAATAACATCATGATCGAGGGTGTGGAGCACCTTCACGGGGCAGAATATACTCCCATTCCCGATCGGATCGAGGCGGGCACCCTGGCCTGTGCCGCCGCCCTTACCGATGGCAGCGTGCTGCTTTCCGGGGCCCGGAGCGATCATATGCGGGCGCTGCTGTTCAAATTATCCGAATCCGGGGTGATCTGCCAGGAGGATGAAAGGGGATTGCGGCTCCGGGGCAGGGCACGGCATCCCATGGAGGCCCGCACCCTTTCCTATCCCGGCTTTCCCACCGATATGCAGGCACCGCTGATGGTGGTGGCCACCCAGACCCACGGCCTTTCCGTTTTCCTGGAAACCATATTTGAAAACCGGTATATGCACGTGGTGGAATTGAACCGGCTGGGGGCCCAGATCCGGGTAGAGGGCCAGCTGGCACTGATCCAGGGGGGCAAAGCGCTCACCGGGGCCAATGTGACGGCCACGGATCTGAGGGCAGCGGCGGCGCTGATGCTGGCAGGGCTGATTGCCCAGGGGGAAACCAGGATGGATGATCCCGGCGGCCATCTGATGCGGGGCTATGAAGGATTGGAAGAGAAGCTTTCCGCTCTGGGGGCGGACTGCAGAAAAATACAGGAGGAGGGGTAAACGGCCTTTCCTCCGGAAAATGAGGAGGCTAAAATGAAAGGCAGAAAAAAATCCGGCAGGGAGATCCTGGGCATCATTTTGTTTATCTCCCTGGCGCTGTCCATTGTATTTTCCCTGGTGCGGTTCCTGCTGGCACCGGAAAGCGCGCCGGAGGGGCAGGAGCATATCAAGGTAAAGAGCGATTATCTGCTGATGCTCACCCAATGCACCATGGGCCTTGTGGTGATGGCGCTGCCCTCCATGCTGAGCAAAAGATGGAAGCTGGGCATCCCCAATTTTATTTACCTGCTTTATTATCTCTTTTTATACTGCGCCGTATTCCTGGGGGAGGTATTCGAATTTTATTATCTGGTGCCCCACTGGGATACCATCCTCCATTTCTTTTCCGGGGCCATGCTGGGGGCGCTGGGATTCATCCTGGTGGATATTCTCAACCGGGACGCCCATGTGCGGGTTAATCTGAGCCCCTTGTTTGTTTCCCTGTTTGCTTTCAGCTTTGCCCTGGCTGCGGGGGCGGTATGGGAAATTTACGAATATGCCTGCGATGGGCTGCTGGGCCTGAATATGCAGAAATATGCCACCGAGCAGGGGGCGGAGCTGGCGGGGAAAGCGGCGCTTGCGGATACCATGAAGGATATTATTTTTGATGCGCTGGCGGCTCTTGGGGTGGCGGTGATGGGGTATCTGACCAATATCCGCCGGAAAGAAAGGGAGAATCCGGCAGAAATCAAGTGAAATAGGGCGCACAATGTGGCAGGGAATTGACTTCCTCTTTGCCGCACTGGATAATGATGGCGCAAGGAGGAATGCATAATGAAGGAACAGCCCAGTCAAAAGCGGCCCCTGATCTATTACGGCGGCATTGTGGTCATTGCCATGCTGCTGCTCAATATTTTCGTGTTCCCGGCGATTCTGCAGCCCAGGGTGCACGAAGCTACCTACGATCAATTTGTGAAGCTGGTGGATGAAGGCAAGGTGACCCATGTATCCTATGAGGAAAATATGATGGTCTTTGCCGCAGCGGATGAGGAGGGCAGACCTGTCTTTTATAAAACCGGCGTATGGCCCTGGGATGAGAAGCTGACCCAGCGGCTGCTGGATGAGGGGGTGAAATTTGCCTCGGTGATTCCCACCCAGGCCAGCCCCCTGATGAGCTTTCTGATTTCCTTTGTGCTGCCCATGGCCTTTTTCTTTCTGATGGGGCGGCTGCTGATGCGGTCGCTGAATAAGAAAATGGGCGGGGCCAATGCCCTGCAGCTGGGCAAGGCCAATGCAAAAATCTATATCGAGGCCCAGACGGGGAAAACCTTTCAGGATGTGGCAGGGCAGGATGAGGCGAAGGAAGCCCTTTGGGAAATTGTGGATTTTCTGCATGATCCCGGCCGGTACGGGGAAATCGGGGCAAAGCTTCCCAAGGGCGCCCTGCTGGTGGGCCCGCCTGGCACCGGCAAAACCTTGCTTGCCAAAGCGGTGGCAGGGGAGGCGAAGGTGCCCTTCTTTTCCATTTCCGGTTCGGAATTTGTGGAAATGTTTGTGGGCATGGGCGCCGCCAAGGTGCGGGATCTGTTCAAGCAGGCCAATGAAAAGGCGCCCTGCATCGTATTCATCGATGAAATTGATACCATCGGCAAAAGGCGGGATAACGGCGGTATCAGCGGCGGCAACGATGAACGGGAACAGACCCTGAATCAGCTGCTTTCGGAAATGGATGGCTTTGACGGAAAGAAGGGTGTGGTGATCCTGGCCGCCACCAACCGGCCGGAGATTCTGGATCCTGCTCTTCTGCGCCCCGGCCGTTTTGACCGCAGGATCCCGGTGGAGCTGCCCGATCTGCAGGGCAGGCTTGCCATCCTGAAGGTGCATGCAAAGCATGTGAAGATGGAAGAAAATCTGGATCTTACCCCCATTGCCCGGGCTACATCCGGCGCATCCGGGGCGGAATTGGCCAATATCATCAATGAGGCGGCCCTCCGCGCCGTTAAAATGGGCCGGAAGGCCATTGCCCGGGAGGATCTGGAGGAAAGCGTGGAAACGGTGATTGCGGGGTATCAGCGGAAGGGGGCCGTCATTTCCGATCAGGAAAAGAAAATCATTGCCTATCATGAAATCGGCCATGCCCTGGTGGCTGCCCGGCAGAAGGGCAGCGCCCCGGTTACCAAGATCACCATCATTCCCCGCACCTCCGGTGCCCTGGGCTATACCATGCAGGTGGAGGAGGATGAAAGGGTGCTGCTGAGCAGGGAGGATGCCATGCGCCGGCTGTCCACCCTCACCGGCGGACGGGCGGCGGAGGAACTGGTCTTTGGCCAGATTACCTCCGGCGCTGCCAATGATATTGAAAAAATCACCCGGCTGGCCCGGGCCATGGTAACACGATACGGCATGAGCAGCCAGTTTGATATGATGGCCCTGGAAACGGTAAGCAATCAATACCTGGGGGGCGATACGGCCCTGGCCTGCTCCCCGGAAACGGCGGCCCGGATTGATCAGGAAGTAAAGGAAATTATCCAGTCCGCCCATCAGATGGCCCGGGATATCCTGGCGGCGGATCAGGAAAAGCTGCACAGGCTGGCTTCTTTCCTGCTGGAAAAGGAAACCATCACCGGGGAGGAATTTATGGCCATTCTGGAGGCGTGATGATGCGCAGGAGCGAAGAGAATCTTTGCTCCTTTTTCTTTGTTCTGAACGGATGCCGGAAAGCATACACATGAAAAAAACGAATGGAGGCATGGGTATGGCGCAGCAGGCGGCACGCAGAATCCGGCGCAGCGGGGGCAAGAAAAATTCCTTCCTCCGGGGGCTTTTGATCGCCGTGGGATTTACGGCGGCGGCAGTGGTGATTTTTGCCCTGATCATCGGGATGACGGATATCCCGGATGGGCTGATCCGCATCATCAATCAGATCATTAAAATCGGGGCAATTTTTCTGGGGGTAAGGGCTGTTGTATCCCCGGGCTCCCCCGACGGCATCCGCCAGGGGGCGCTGCTGGGGCTGATTTATATGGGGGTGGGGGTGCTGGTGTATGCCCTGCTTTCCGGCCAGAAAATGAATTGGCTGGGCTATGGGATCGATATCCTGATGGGGGTGGCCGTGGGCGGTCTTTCAGGGATGCTGCTGAGCGGCAGGCACAGATCGTAAAATTCCTGAATACAAGAAATGCTGCCTGCGTTTTTCGCAGACAGCATTTGCTTTTTATTCAGGCAGCGCCTGGGCCCACAGCGGCATTCCCTCCCGGCTGAAGGCTGCGGCCTCCGGTGCAGGGGAGATGCGCAGCCAGGTGGTGAAATGGGAATTTTCCTGTTTCCCGGCGCTGGCATAATCGATCAGGGGGATCAGGGCGCCTTCATCGCTTTCCGCCTCCACAATCAGCCATTGCTGTACCCCGTCCCCGGGCCTGGCAGCGGCATTTTTCACGGCGTCCAGGGTGAAATTCACCTCATCGGTGGGAAGATCGGTATAATATTCATCCTGGGTCAACAGTATGGGCCCCCAGTACAGGGAGGTGCGCTTGCGGAAGGTGCTGCCGCCCCGCCAGTAATGCAGCGACATATCCAGGTTAAGGGACAATTGATCCCCGTTTTCCCAGCATTTTTCCAGGGCGGAATACTGGCCGGCAGCAGGCTGCAGATCCGCCGCCCCGTTGAGGGAAAGGGCGGTCTGATCCGACCAGACGGGAATGCGCAGCATCAGATCAAATGCTTCCGGCTGCTGCAGGCCGTCGATTTCAATCCCGATATCCCCGGAAACGGGATAATCGCCGGTAATACGCAGGGTGATTTCCTGGCCGCCGGGGGTTTTGGTCTGCAGGGTGCAGGGACCGTAGAAATTGAGATACAGGGCCCCCTCATCCGTCATGGATGCCCATTCCACCACCTGGCCCATGCCCCGGCAGGCATAGCCCTGGCAGCAATTATAATCGGGGCAGCCGGTATTATAGATCCAGGCAAGGCTGGTCTGGGAGGGAAGGATCTGCCCCTCCATGGGATTATCATAGGTTACATGCCGCATATTTTCGGTGATTGCGCCCAGCACCGCATTATAGTAGGTCAGTTCAATTTCATCCGCCACATAGGAATCCCTGGAATAGCGCAGATAATCAGTGCTGGATACCATCCAGGCGATATTGGCGCAGGTTTCAATGGCGCCGCTGCGGTAGGGATTGCCCACGGCGATTTCCTTGGTGGTGAAGCCGCCGTTATTGTGCCGGTCGGTTTTGATGATGCTCCACCAGATCTGGTCGATGGCGTCGTAATATTGCTGATCGCCGGTGATTTCATATAAGGTGTGGATCAGCATGATGGCATGCAATGATTCCCACCGGGGCTGGCTGGATTGATAAAACTGCATGCCCTTTGCGGCATTTTCCAGCCAGTTGCCGTTGCCGGGCCATACATCCTCCAGAATGCGGAGGGCCTCCTTAAGATAGGCATCCTTTCCCGTTTCCTGATACAAAAGGGCATAGGCATGGCCCAGGGAGCAGCGGATGCAGCCCACGGCGGTATCATAGGTGTGGGTTTCAAAATGCCGGATGCAGTAATCCGCCGCATCCAGGGCCATATCTAGCGCCGTTTCATTGCCGGTGAGCCGATACCATTCATGCAGGCCCCAGATGGCATTGTAATGGCCCCACACATCCCAGTTATTCCCTGTTCCCAGCCGGTTATTGCCGGCATGAACCCCCAGATAGCCGTTTTCCCCCCGGGCTTTATCCAGGGCCGCCACCAGATCATTGCCCACCTGCAGGATCATTTCATCCCGGTTCAGCCGGTAGCAGACGGCCAGGCCCGCCAGATGCTGGCCGAAATAGGTATTCTGATCCATCAGCAGCCCGGAATACAGATTGGGCATCATGCCGGCGTATTTGGGATTGGCCCGTAAAACGGCCTGGATCAATTCCGGATTTTCTTTCACGGAAACGGGCACCCAGGTGTTGAGGAAGCCATTTACCCGCCGGGCCATATAGCCTGTCGGGGCCAATTGGGTTACCTGGCTGCGGGGAATGGAGGGCAGGCCCTCCGCCGCTGCGGAAAGGACGCCTGCGGGCAACAGCAGAATAATGATCATAAAAAGGCACAGGCTGCGCTTCATGGAGATTCTCCTTAAGCCGTATTTTATGCTTCATTATAGCATAAAAAACGGCGGAAAACAATCGGGATGTACGAAAAAATTGCATAATTTTATCAAAAACAGATTTATTTTCAATTCAAGATTTTGAAAATGGAATAAATTGATTCACAAATGAAAAGAATTGAAATATTCCGGGAAAATAAAAACGGCTGCCGTGGGGCAGCCGCTTTACGTTTCATGCGGTGGATTTCCGGGCCGGTATGCCAAAGAAAGGGGGCTGTGCCCCGTTATTCCTTTTCTGCTTTGCGCAGGAAGGCAATCATGCCCTCTGCAATCTTTTCATATTCCGGGGAAATGGTGCATACGTGGGGGGCGTCCTGCAGCCATAATTCCGCCCGGATTTTGCTGGATACGCCTGTCTGGATGATGGCCGGGCTATCCCTGGTGACCGTTTCATCCTGATGGGATTGTACGGTGAGGATGGGGCAGGTGATGAGGGAAAGCTGCTGCCTGGCCCGGCGCATCAGGATGCTCAGATCATGCACCGATTTGGTGGGATAGCTGCCGTAGCCGACGGCGTAGGTATGATCCACATTGGCCCGGGTTCCTTCCGGCTTGGCATGATGCAGCATGGGCAGGATGGGGGCGGCAATGGGCGCCAGCCACCGGATTTTGGTCACCGTTTTCATGGGGGCGGCAATGGATACGCAGCCCGTCAGATCCATTTCCTGGGCCATCATAAGGGAAAGCACCCCGCCCATGGAAAGGCCGGCCACAGAAAAATGGGCATATTCCTTTGCCATTTCCCGGGCCTCCAGCCGTACCGCCTGCAGCCAATCCTGCCAGGTGGATTTTTTCATATCCTGGGGGGTGGTGCCGTGCCCGGGCAGCAGCATGCCCCGCACAGCGAAGCCCGCCTTATGCAGCTTTTCCCCCAGGGGGAGCATGTGGGCAGGGCTGCCGGTGAAGCCGTGAATCAGCAAAATGCCGTGATCCCCTTCCGGAAAGGAAAAGGGCCGGGCCAGGGGAGACAGAAATTCAGCCATGGAAATACCATCCTTTCATAGGCATGGGATGGGAAAGCCGCCTGGCATCCCAGGCGGTCCAGACCGCTGACAAACCCTGCAAACGCAAAAACAGCCGCTGGAAGCGGGCATTTTTGCTTTCTTCGTTGGCATCGGCTGCAAAATGCGGTCACTTACTATGATGTAAGCTCCCTTTTTTTGCAGCCTCGCCGCCTTGCCTTGCAGGGCTTCTCACAGTCTGGCAAATCATTGACGTTGTCAATGATTTGAGCCGCCTGGGATGCCAGGCGGCTCTGTGCATTCGGGCAATCAATCGGTGACGCCGTCGAAGGTATAGCTTTCGGTGGTTTCGGGGGGCGCCATCAGATAGGTGATCAGGGCGCTCACTTCCTCGGGCATGGCCATGGCCGCATTGGCAAGCAGGGTATTCAGGCCGAAGCTGCCGATATCGTTGCCCAGGTTATACAGGGCGGTCTGATATTCTTCGCTGGCGGTATCCACCGTGGCAGGATCCAGGGAAATGGTTTCGGTGGGGGTGAGGGTGCCCTTCAGGGCAAACTGGCCGTCGGGCAGGGTGCGGATCAGGGCGGACAGATTCATCAGAGGATCGCCGCCGGGAACAAGGCTGAAGCTCACATTCACCATATAGCCCATCATGCGATTGTTGGCGGCCTTGACATGCATTCCAAGATAAGTGCCGGCATACAGATCCATTTGCAGATCCATATCATACTGAGAAGCGCCGGGGGTGGCAACGCAGCGGATCAGGACAGCGTCCCCGCTGTACTGCTTGGCAGCCTTGATCATCTGTTCCTGATTGAGGAATACATCCTCGCCGGCCAGCAGCTGCAGATAGACCTTTCCTTCCACCAGGCCGCCCTGGAGGGCCAGCACTACTTCAGCCCCCTGCAGATGGATATCGAAATACTGATTCTGGGTGCCGGTCTGGGTATATTCCCGGATGATCAGGCCGCCGGTCAGATCATCGGTGGGGGCGGCCTTCGCATCTTCGATTTCCTTCAGGGCTTCATTCAGCATGTCTGCCTCGCCCATGGAGGTGAGCAGCTTGATTACGGTTTCATTGGTCAGCAGGGCCTGCATCACATCAGCAACGGCCATGACGCATTCACTGGCGGGGATTTCGATGGTTACCTTGGTATCGAAGGTGACGCCTTCAAATTCATAGGCGCCGTTTTCGGTACCGGTGATACGGTTCTTCATGCCGCTTACGATGGAATTGATCTGAGGCGTAATGACGGCCATCAGTTCCTCTTCACTGATTTCAGGCATCTGCTGCCGGGGCATGGTCAGGGCATAGTTGGGGAAAAGATCACTGAGCATGGTCATCTTTTCTTCATCATAATATACGCCCAGGGTGCACAGGGAGGCGCCATTCAGGGTCAGGGACATTTCCCCGCCCTCTTCCGAGGCAATGACTTTTCCGCCCAGATTGCGCAGCAGGGGCAGAATCATTTCCATATCGGCCGCGTTTTCTTCGGTCTTTTCCATTTCCAGCAGGGAATAGAGCATATCTTCATCAAAAGAAAGGGTGAAATGGGCGCTGTAGGCCTGCTGCGGGGCGGCTTCGGCCATGGCCCCTGTGCAGGAAAGGGAGAGCGTCAGAATCATCAGCAGGGCAATCAGTTTTTTCACGGGAATGCCTCCTTTGCGACATGTTTTTTTCCGGAATATGGATATTGTATCACGATTTTTTTCCGCTGGCAATGCGGGATCCGCCCCATCTGGGGCGATGCCATCATTCTGCCTGATTGCTTAGCCGTCTCCGGGCACTGCGGTATCCAGGCCGGGGAAGAGCAGCTTTGCCATATTCTGCACCCAGGATTGCAGATTCAGCGTCCAGGCCTGGGTGAGGGCATTCATGCCTTCCTCTTCCATTTGATCCAGCCGGAGGGCGGGATAATCGGAAATGGAGCGGACGGCGGAAGCGGAAGCGGTGCGGCCGGTAAAGGATGCGGTGATGGATGCATCGGTATCCAGATCCCGCCAGGAAAGGGCGGCATTCAGCCGGGTGGCGCTGCGCTTGCCGGAGCCGGATTCATATCTGGCCTCCAGGCTCAGGGCCTGGGTGGCCATATCGCTGCCTTCCCGGGGCTTGATCAGCAGGGTGCCCGCAACGGTGCGGACATAGCGGGAGGTGGCCAGCGTATAGGTATCCTGGCCGGGATCCCAGGTGAGATTGTAATCAAAGGCGATTTTCCGGCGGGCGGGGGCATCGGTTACCGCAAAGGAATCATCGGTTTCTTCGGGCAGCAGAATATCCACGCTGCCGGTATAGATCATATCCTGGCCTGCAATGCAGAAAATATCAAATTCGGTGCCGTCCTGGCACTGGCCCTGGAAGGCCCATTTCTGGCCGGCCACATCGGGATCGGGGGTGAGGGAAACGGTGAGGTGGGAAAGGCTCTGCCCGGCAGGGAAGGGCAGGGAAATGCGATCCAGCAGGGAATTGCCCTGGATATCATAACGGCGGGTGATTTCCACATTGCCTTCCATCTGCACCTGATCGATGATGGAAAAGAAGGTCTGCATCATGGCGGGCTGCAGATAATATTCTGCTTCCTGGGCGGTGAATACCTCCCGCAGGGCGGAAAGCAGATCCTCATCCTCAAAGAAATCCACCATCAGCTGCTTGATCTGGGCCTTCACTGCCTGGGCGGGAATGGAGCAGGCCAGCTGGGTATAGGCCGTTTCTCCCTCCATGCCGGTGGAGAAGGCGGCATAGCCGTTGATCCAGACGCCGATCTTTGTTTCATAGGGCAAAAGATGTACGGCCACCTGATCATGCCATTCCTGGGGGGCCTGTTCGATCCGGGCCAGGGCATTCCAAAGGGAGGGCCATCCGTTTTCCTGGGCGGAAAGGCCGGAGAACAGAGCGGCAAAATCCCAATCCCGGGGGGCGGCATAATAGGCGTCGGCGCTGCTGATCAGGGTGCTGCTCAGGGCGCCCAGCTCGTCATTATAAAGGAATACGGTTTCGCCCACATTCTGCCCGTCCAGCAGAATGCGCAGCACCCCTTCGCCTTCCTGCTGACGGAGGGCGTAGCTGCTGCCCGTTTCCACGGTGATGCGGGGGGCCAGGGCCTTGAGCATCAGGAAGGTGACGGGATCGATGGCGGCGGTTTCATTGCCCTCTACAGTGAAGGTAACGGCCCCGGTATAGCCGGAATCATGCACCTGATTGAGAAATTTCTGGGGCAGTTCCGTTTCTTCAGCGGCCAGGGCGCCCCAGGCCGAGAGGGAAACCATCAGGGCGAGCAAGATTGCAGTCAGGCGTTTCATGGTGCATTATCCTCCTTAATCATCCAGTAGCTTTCCCCGGCCCAGGGATCGTCTTCCACGATCCACTGGCCTTCTTCCGGCCAGGGCTCGGAAAGGGGCGGGGCTTCTTCTTCAGCCGGTTCCCGGGCGCCGTCGACGGATACGGAGGGGGCGGTCATCCAGGAATCGGTGCGCAGATCATGGGTCAGCAGAATGCGGGTTTCCTCCGGCAGGGCGGCGATCAGATCCATAAACGCCCGGGTGAGGGGGATCAGCTCCTGGGCGGCGATGGCCCGGGCCCTGGCCTCCTCCACGCCCCGCAGATCCTTTGACGTCAGGGAAGTGGGGGGATTGAGAGGGGCGGCGGGCTGCATATGCATCATCACGGCGCATTTGAGCAGGGTATCCTCGCCCCGCTTCTGGCGGACGGCGATATCGCCCTGCAGGCCGGTATCGGTAAAGGTGAGGGCCGGGGTAAAGGTCCAGGTGTCGGTGACGCCGTCCTGCTTATCGGTGAGGGTGAATTTGCCGCTCCAGGTTTCATCCCCTTTTTTCAGGATGTTTTTCAGGCTGCCCGTCAGGGAGGCAGTATGGCTTTTTCCATCCATGGTGCGGCTGTAGGTGCCTTCCAGGCTCAGGGTCTTCTGATTATCTGTCTGGGCCAGCTTTCCGGTGAAGGAAATTTTGAAGTTATTCTTTCCTTTGACAGCGGGAAGCGCCAGGGAAACATAGCCCCCCTTATCCGGGGTGTAGCCCCCGAAGAAGGTCACCTTGCGCACATCATCGCCGATGGCGGCATTGCCGGTAAACTGCAGGCCCATATCCCCGCCCTTTTTATCCAGGAAACGCTTGAAACGGCAATCCCCGGAAAAGACCAGCTTGGAAAGCAGCGCTTCCGCTTCCAGGTACCATTCCGGCTGCTGGGAAAGGGCGCTTTCCATCAGCGGCAGCAGGGAGGAAAGAATCTGGGGCCAGGCGGCGTTCATTTCATCCGCCTTGAAGCTGTAATTGATATAGGAGGCCGACATGCTGGCGTTTTTGATGGAGGTGCTGGTCTTGGATGCCTTGGGGGTCACCATGCTTTCCAGCATGGGATACAATACCGGCGCCCACTGCTCATATACCTCCCAGACGGCCAGGGGGGAAAGGGGAATATCCGCGCCTCCGGAAATGAGGGTGAGGGCGTCCTTTTCCCCGTCGGCGGTGAGATAAATGCTGCCGGAGGGGGAGAAGGCGGTGAGGGTATAGCCGGGCTGATCCTGTATGGAAACGCTGAAAACCTCTTCCCCGTCCATGGTCACTTCGCCCTTGACCAGGGATCGCTGGAGGGATTCGCTGGCGGAAAGGCGGATGCGGATGCGGCTCAGCCAGTCATTGATCACGGCCAGGGAATCATCGGATGCGGGGGAAAGGGTGCCGAAGGTGGCGCCCAGTTCTATTTGTATGCTTTCGTTTTCCATCAATGCCGCATACCGGGGAGAAAATTCTGCCTGGGCGGGCATGCAGGATAGGAACATAACCAGGGCCAGGATAAACATTGCCAATCGTTTCATGTGCGTTTTGATTGCTTCCTTTCAGTCATTCCATGAAATAAACGCCGGAGAGAGGAAAGATCATGCATTCAAGGGGATGAAAATAAATTTTCCCCTTATATTATATCGCACATTGCCCCAAATGAAAAGCCCAAAGAGGGGGAGGGAATTGTAAATGATGGGCAAAGAAAAAGGCCGCAGCCGGATAGACTGCAGCCTCGGGGGGACAGATTACACCTTGGCCAGATATTTTTCCGCATAGCGGGCGTACTGTTCCTTGAAATAGGGGCTTTCGGATTTGATATGGCGCAGGGCCTCGTGAATATTCATGTTGTGGTTGGAAAGATCGATGACGCCGCCGGCCACATTGGAGCAGTGATCGGATACACGCTCCAGATTGGCCAATAGATCGGACCAGACAAAGCCCGCTTCGATGCTGCAGCCGCCCTGCTGGAGACGCAGGATATGATGGGTGCGCAGATGCTCCTTCATCCGGTCGATGACCTGCTCCAGGGGCTCTACCAGATTGGCTGCATCCAGATTGTTTTCCTCGAAAGCCTGAAGGGCCAGGCCCATGATTTCACCGGCAGCCTGGGTGAGCACATGCAGTTCATTCAGGGCGGCTTCGGAGAAGGAAAGCTGCTTGACATGCATTTCCTCAGCGGACTGCATCAGATGGGCGGCATGATCGCCGATGCGTTCAAAATCGCCGATTACCTTCAGCAGCATGGCCGCTTCCGCATTATCCCGGTCGCTGATCCGGTTATCGCACAGCTTCACCAGATAGGTGCCGATGATATCCTCGTAATGATCGGTCTGATCTTCCAGCTCTTTTACCCGTGCATCTGTTTCCTTTGAATAATTGCCCAGGGAGGACAGGCTGAGGGCCAGGGCCTCCTTGGCGCAGCGGGCCATTTTCACGGTGACATTGCGGGCCTGTTCGATGGCCAGGGAGGGGGTGGGCAGCAGACGATCATCCAGTTCGGTAATGATATCGGGGGATTTTCCTTCCGGCACCAGATGATAGACCAGCTTTTCCAGGAAGGAAGACAGGGGAAGCATCAAAGAAGTGCACAGAACATTGAAGATGCTGTGGCACACAGCGATGCCAAAGAGGGACGCCGCCTGATTGAACAGAGCGGGGGCAAAGACGGCTTTCACAATCCAGAAAACGACGAGCCACACAATGGTGCCGATCACATTGAAGGAAAGATGCACCAGCGCCGCCCGCTTGGCATTCTTATTGGCGCCGAAGGAGGAAAGAATGGCGGTGATGCAGGTACCGATATTCTGGCCCATGATGATGGGAATGGCGGCGCCGTAGGATACCTGGCCGGTGACGGCCAGGGCCTGCAGGATACCGACGGAAGCGGAGCTGGATTGAATGATGGCGGTAAGCACAGCGCCCACCAGCATGCCAAGCAAAGGATTCTCAAACAGCAGGAACAGCTGCTGGAAGGCGGGCACATCGGCCAGGCCCTTGACGGAATCGCTCATGGCATCCATGCCGAACATCAGCACGGCGAAGCCCAGCAGGATCATGCCGTTATCCTTTTTCTTGCTGGATTTGGTAAACATATACCAGATGATGCCAAGCAAGGCCAGGATGGGGGTAAAAGAGGTAGGCTTGAGCAGCTTTACAAACATGTTGCCGCTGTCAATGCCACCAAGGCTCAAAATCCAGGAGGTAACGGTGGTACCGATGTTGGCGCCCATGATCACATTGATGGCCTGGGAGAGGCTCATCAGGCCGGAGTTGACAAAGCCGACCACCATGACCGTGGTGGCAGAAGAAGATTGGATCACCGCCGTGACCCCAAGACCGGTGAGCAGGCCGATCATTTTTCCGGTGGTCAGCTTGCCCAGCAGGCTCTGCAGCTTATTGCCGGCCCTCCGCTCCAGGGCTTGACCCATCACATTCATACCAAAGAGGAACAGGCAAAGACCGCCTACCAGGGATAATGCATTGAAAATGTCCATAGAGTCGAAAATACTCCTTTATAAAGATTAAAAGCAGAGCCGTGGAAACAGCTCTGCCTTCATGCGCAACGTTGGCCCAGGAAGGCTTTGCTTCCCCGGGGAAGGAGCGGGATTTCAGGAAGGCGGCTGGTTTACTGCCACGCAATTCCATCAAGCCCAATCGAAAATATGGTACCATAAAGGACATTCTTCGTCAATCGGGAGATATGGAAAATATTTTACGGAAAATGACAGCACATGGAAATGAACAGGAAAAGATATGCGCTTTTTTCTTCAATATTCCTTGCTATTTGGCAGGGGAAAGTATATAATGAAACAAGCGCCTTTTAGGGCGCGCTTTGGGCATGAATTTTGCAAGGAGGTTAGGTTATGGAAAACGAAGTGGTACGCAGCAATTTTATCTGGGACGCCATCGATCAGGATTTGGAGAAGGGGCGTTGCCAGCAAGTGCATACCCGTTTTCCCCCTGAACCCAACGGATATCTGCATATCGGCCACTGCAAGGCCCTGGTAACGGATTTTGGCACGGCGGAAAAATATAACGGGCTGTGCAATCTGCGCTTTGATGATACCAATCCCGCCAAGGAAGATAATGAATATGCCGAGGGCATCAAGCGGGATATCGAATGGCTGGGCTTCCACTGGACGGGCGGCCTGTTCTTTGCCAGCGATTATTATCAGCGGCTGTATGATATCGCCGAGGATTTCATCAAGCGGGGCCTGGCTTATGTGGATGAGCTTTCCGCCGATGAAATGCGGGAATACCGGGGCACCCTGACCACCCCCGGCAAAAATTCCCCCTGGCGGGATCGCCCCATGGAAGAAAGCCTGGATCTGTTCCGCCGGATGAAGGCCGGTGAATTTGAAGAGGGCCGGTATATCCTGCGGGCCAAGATCGATATGGCGTCCCCCAATATCAACATGCGGGATCCTGCCATGTACCGCATCCTGTATAAGGAGCATTGGCGCACCGGTAAGGAATGGTGCATCTATCCCATGTATGATTTTGCCCATCCCCTCTCCGATGCGTTCGAAGGCATCACCTTCTCCCTGTGCTCTCTGGAATTTGAAAATCACCGGCCTTTGTATGATTGGTTCTGCGAGCATGCGGGCTTCCATAAGGAAGCCATCGTCAACGGCGGCGTGTATCACGGCCCCCGGCAGATCGAATTTGCAAGGCTCAATATCACCCGCACCGTGATGAGCAAGCGGCATCTGCGCCGGCTGGTGGAAGAAAACTTCGTATCCGGCTGGGATGATCCCCGGATGCCCACCCTGTGCGGCATGCGCCGCAGGGGCTATACCGGCAGCGCCATCCGCAGCTTTGTGGAGCAGGTGGGCCTGGCCAAGGCCGATTCCACCGTGGATGTGCAGATGCTGGATGCCTGCGTCCGGGCGGATATGGAAAAAATGCCCCGGGCCATGGCGGTGCTCAATCCCCTGAAGGTGGTCTTTACCAATGTGCCCGATGACTGGCAGGATGAACTGCCCATGGAAAATCATCCCGATTTCCCGGAAATGGGCGCAAGGAATGTAACCATCAGCAAGGAAATCTGGATTGAAAAAGAAGATTTCATGGAAGAACCCCCCAAGAAGTTCTTCCGTCTCAAGCCGGAGGGCGAGGTTCGCCTGAAGGGTGCCTATATCATCAAGTGCGAAAATGTGGTCAAGAATGAAAACGGGGAAATCGATTACGTGGAATGCTCCATCGATCTTTCTTCCCGCAGCGGCTCTGAAGGCGCCAACCGGAAGGTAAAGGGCACCATTCACTGGGTCAATGCCCGGGATTGCGCCCCCTTCGAAGGCCGGCTGTATGATCAGCTGATGACCGAGGAATGGGATACCGCTTCCCCCGAAGAAAAGAAGGATGTAACCCGTTTCCTCTCTCCCGATTCCCTGATCGTGGTGCAGGGCTATTGCGAACATGCCCTGGCGGTTGCCAAAACGGGGGATACCTTCCAGTTCCTGCGCAACGGCTATTTCTGCATGGATCAGGACAGCACGGAAGATCATTCCGTGTATAATCGGGTGGTCAGCCTCAAGAGCAGTTTCAAAGTGTAATGATTGAATGAATAAACTCGGGGAGTGTGCTTGTAGAAGCTTCATTTCTTCCATCCCGAATCGGTTTTCGGTGGGGGTGCGGGGAGGGGCTTTTGACTCAAAAGCCCCTCCCCCGCAAATATTGGAGGAATAATCATGGAAGTACGTACTCGTTTTGCGCCGTCCCCTACGGGCTTTATGCATCTGGGCGGGGTGCGCACGGCGCTTTATGCCTACCTGTTTGCCAGGAAGCATGGGGGCAAATTCATCCTGCGCATTGAGGATACCGATCAGGAGCGCTTTGTGGAAGGCGCCACCGAGGTGATCTATGATACCCTGCGGGGCTGCGGCATGGATTGGGATGAAGGCCCCGATGTGGGGGGCGATTACGGCCCCTATGTGCAGTCTGACCGCAAGCATATGTATCTGCCCTACGCCAAGGAACTGGTGGAAAAGGGCGCTGCCTATTATTGCTTCTGCACCAAGGAAGAACTGGATGAGCGCCGTGCCGCCGCTGAGGCCAGGGGCGAAGTATTCAAGTATGACAAGCATTGCCTCAATCTTTCCAAGGAAGAAATCCAGGCAAAGCTTGATGCCGGCACCCCCTACGTCATCCGCCTCAATTGCCCCACTGAGGGGGAATCTGCCTATGATGACGAAGTATTCGGCCATATCGCCTTCCCCAACAGCGATCTGGATGATATGGTGCTGATCAAGGCGGACAGCATGCCCACCTATAACTTCGCCAACGTGATCGATGATCATCTGATGGGCATCACCCATGTGCTGCGGGGCATGGAATATCTCTCCTCCACCCCCAAATACAATCTTTTGTACAAGGCCTTCGGCTGGGAAATCCCCAAGTATGTGCATCTGACCACCGTTATGCGGGATGCCCAGCATAAGCTTTCCAAGCGTGACGGCGACGCCTATTATTCCGATTTCATCAGCAAGGGCTATCTGAAGGAAGCACTGATCAATTATCTGGCGCTGGTGGGCTGGAATCCCGGGGACGACCGGGAATTCTTCACCATGGAGGAACTGATCGAAGCCTTTGATATCAAGCGGCTCAATACCTCCCCTGGCATTTTTGACGTGACCAAGCTGACCTGGATGAACGCCCAGTATATCGCGAAAATGGATTTTGAGGATTACCTTCGGATGGCCACCCCCTGGTTTGATCAGGTGCTGGCCGGAAAGGGCATGGATTACCGCCGCCTGGCCGAATTGATGCAGGGCCGCACGGAGGTATTCAACCGCATCCCGGATATGATTTCCTTCCTGGCCGAAATGCCGGAATATGATCTTTCCCTCTATTTCCATAAAAAGATGAAGTGCGATGAAACGGTGGCCAAGGAAAATCTGACGCTGATGCTGCCCGTCATCGAGGGCATCCAGGATTGGACGGAGCAGAACCTGCATGATACCGTGA
This sequence comes from Clostridia bacterium, assembly GCA_017395685.1. Classification (GTDB taxonomy): domain Bacteria; phylum Bacillota; class Clostridia; order Christensenellales; family Aristaeellaceae; genus RUG563. The sequence continues at coordinate 21,632 of JAFQOD010000072.1, read as the reverse complement.
TGGCCGCCATCGCCGAATCCGGCAAAAAGAACGGCGCAGTGCTCTGGCCCCTGCGCATCGCCATTTCCGGCCTGGCCAATACCCCCGGCGGCGCCTTCGAAATCATGTATCTGCTGGGCAGGGATGAAACGCTGCGCCGACTGCATGCCGCCATGGAAAAACTGGGCTGATTGCCTTGCAAATTGGAAATGTTTCTGATATAATGAATACAATATCAAGGAGGTGCGTTACCCATGAAATCTGTACCCATTAAGCTGAGCTTTGCTGAAGAAGTAAAGACCTTTGTAAACACTGTGAACCGTTATCCCTACGAAGTGGACCTGCGTGCCGGCCGTCACGTGGTAGACGCCAAGTCCATCCTGGGCATTTTCTCCCTGGATCTGAGCAAGCCCATCACCCTGGATGTATATGATGATGATTGCGATGATCTGATCGCTGATATCCAGCAGTTCACCATCTGATGTAAAAAAATTGCGCAGCGAGTTATTTGCCTGCTGCGTATTTTTTTACCCCTTTGAACCGCCGGCCGGCTGCTTGCCGGGGCCGGAGGGTTATGCTATAATGCCCATATCAAGGGTGACGGCGCCATGCCTTCCCCGATAAGGAGTGAGAATATGAAAATCGGTGTATCTTCCTACAGCTTCAGCCAATATATGAAAAAAACCGGGGCCAATTATCTTCAGATCTGTGATCTGGCCAAGGAAATGGGCTATGACGCCATTGAATTCATCGATCTTTCCCTGAAGGTGCAGCCGGCGGACAGCCTGGCAGCGCTGGCCCAGGAAATCCGTGCTCACTGCGAGGCTATCGGGCTGGAGATCGCCGCCTACACCGTTGGGGCGGATTTCCTCAGCCGGGAAAATGAAGTGGAACGGGTGAAGGGCCAGGTGGATATCGCCGCCCTGCTGGGGGCAAAGGTGATGCGGCATGACGCCTGCTGGGGCCTGCCGGAGGGCATGTGCTGGCGCGCCGCCATTGAGAAAATGGCCCCCCTCATTCGGGAGGTTTCTGAGTATGCTATGGCAAAGGGCGTAAAGACCTGCACCGAAAATCACGGCTACATCCTGCAGGATGCGGAGCGGGTGGAAACGCTGATCGGGACGGTAAATCATAAAAACTACGGCTGGCTGATCGATATGGGCAATTTCCTCTGTGCCGATGATAATCCCCTTCGTGCCGTGCCCATCGCCGCCCCTTATGCCTTCCATGTGCATGTGAAGGATTTTCTGGTGAAATCCTTTGATGCAGATGATCCGGGGGAGGGCTGGTTCCCCTCCCGGAACGGCAATTATCTGCGGGGCACCGTGGCGGGCCATGGGGTGGTGCCCATCAAAAAATGCCTGCAGATGCTGAAGGCTGCGGGCTATGAGGGCGTGGTATCCTATGAATTTGAGGGGATGGAGGATAACCTGCCCGCCCTTCAGGCCGCCCTGAAATTTATCCTAAGCGTCATGCCGGAATAACACCGGATGTTTGTTGTGAAAGCCCTGCTGCAGCATTGCGGCAGCAGGGCTTTTCTTTACGCCAGATATTCGGTGATCCGGTTGATCATATCCCAGTTGGATTTACGGATGGCCTCATCCAGCATTTGCTGCAGGCTTTCCCGGGGAAGGTATCCCAGTATGTTTTCCAATAGATCCCATTGCCCGGCCTTTCCGGCGGCTGCGGCGATCAGCTCGGCAAAATCATCGGCATATACTGCGATTTCCTCCAATACGCTCCATTTCTGCTGATCGATGGCCCCTTGAATGATGGAGCGGAGGGCGGGGCCGTCAGCATGCGCGGCAATTTCTGTTAAGAAGTCCCATTGCCGTTGCTGGATTCCATTTTGAATCAGATGGGAAAGGGCGGCGTTCTCCATATGCACTGCCATTTCCAGCAGCACATTCCATTTCCCTTTATCACTGAGGGGATCGATCAGCTGATTCATCTCTGCTGCTGTCAGATTCTCAGCGTGATCGCAGAGCCAGGATTCGTTATCATCTGCTACTGCTTTTCGGGCAATACGCATCAGGGGACGTTCTTTGGGTTCGGCTTCAGGCTGCTTGAAAGAATGGGGATTTTGCGGCTGAGGGGCATTGGATGAGCGGGCTGCCTGCAGGATCCATTCATCTGCCGTTTCCTTGGGCAGGAAGGGAATCAGGCCCATGACGGCCTGCAGGCGCTGCTGGGCATCCGGGATGGATTTTACCGCATTGCCCAGAAATTCTCTGCCTACAAAGGGTGCGATGGCAAACAGAAAATCTGAATCCTGCCTATTTATGCATTGCCTGCATAATTCTTCCGTCATTTCCCGACTGATAAAGGGGATCAAGCCCATGAGCATTCCCCGATCCATCGAACTGCCCTGCTGCAGTTTTTGCTTTACCAATTGATCCAAGGTCTTTTTGCTGGCAAAGGGGGCCAGTCCCATAATTTCTTCCCACCCCATGGGAGAAAATTGCTGCTCAGCATCGCAGCAGCAATCTTCGCATTGAAAATTTGCGGCATCCTGCAGGGTTTCACAATCTGAGGAATGTTTCTTGGGTTCTTCCGGCGGCGCTTGAGGGGGGAGCGCCATTTCCTTTTCGGCTTGTGTGGGCAGTGTTCCGGTTAATATATCTTCCATGGATACCTGGAAAAATTTACTGAGAAACAGCATGGTCTGCATATCCGGCAGGGCCATGCCATTCTCCCATTTGGATACCGCCTGATGGGTGACGCTGCATAAATCGGCCAGGGCTTGCTGGCTCAGCTTTTTCTGGATGCGTAGGGAAGCGATTGCCTTGCCGACGGTTAAATTATCGATCACGATAATGCACTCCTTTGATGGATGATTTGCGGCCGCTTGTGTTCTCAGCATAGAGGAAGCGGGATAATTTGGCAAGCAACCATTGATTGAAACGGTAAAATGCAACCGCTGGTTGCAACCGGCGGTTGAAAAACAGGCGATGAAAGGGCTCATCGCCTTTGGTTTTACAGATGAATTTCCACCTTACTGCCATCGGCTTCATCGATTTGCACCAGGGGCATCCCATTCATAAAATGACGGCATTTGCGAAGAAAACGCATCAGCTTCCGGGCCTGGGGATAGGTGATATGGTGGCTGATTTCAATTTCTGCATTGCTGGTTTCTTCCGGCTTGGCGGATTTTTTGCACAGGATCCCGGCGGTGATGGCATTGCAGAGCAGTGCTGTGGGCAGATGAAGATGGATGGTGCGGCTGCTGCCTTTGGATTCGATGATGATTCGCATAATTTATTCCACCCAGACTTCCAGATGATCCCCGTCTCCGCTGTCGATTTCCACCAGCTTGCCCAGAACGCCCCTTTCCACCAGGGCCATCAGCTGATTGAGATCGATTTTTTCCAGCGCTTTGGAGCCGTTGACGGAAAGTGAACCGCCGGACATACCCATCTCCAGCCCCATTTTCACCAGCGCCAGGGGCAGATTGATGCGCACCTTATCTCCTTTAGTATCCAGAATAAAAATTTTGAGCAGCATCTGATCCAGGGGTTTCCGGTGGGCGTCGGGGATCAATTGGGTTTCGGGGATGGCTTCGCCGGTGAGCAGCGCATCCACCGTCACATGCAGCAGCCTGGCCAGGGCGGGCAGCAGCATAATATCCGGGCAGGAAAGTTCATTTTCCCATTTGGATACCGCCTGGGCAGATACCCCCAGCTTTTCTGCCAATTCTTCCTGGGTCATGCCCCTTTGCCGGCGCAGGGCGGCGATCCGTTTACCTAAGGTCATTTCCATGGCTACATTCTCCTTTCTTTTGCCCCAGTATAGCAAGAAAGAATGGGAAAAAACACAGATCAATGGTTGAATGGCATCAACAATAGCGAAAATCCCGCCCAACCATTGGTTGAGCGGGCATCAACAGGCGTTATTTCAGCTTCCAGATCAGATCGTTGTATTCGCTGATGGTGCGGTCGGAGGAGAAGATGCCGGAGCAGGCGGTATTGGTGATGGCCATTTTCAGCCACTTTTCCCGGTTCTGGTAATCGGCGTCCACCCGGCGCTGGGCCATGGAATAGGAGCCAAAATCCTTCAGCACGAAGTAATGATCGCTGAAGAGCAGGTTATGATAGATATCCTGCAGGGCGGCGGGATTTTCGGGGAACAGGGTGCCGTCGATAATCTGGGTCAGCGCCCGGCGAAGCTCCGCATTGGCTTCAAAGATACCCATGGGGGAATAGCTGCCGGTGCGGTACAGATCGCTGACCGTATCCGCCCGCATGCCGAAGATATAGATGTTATCCGGGCCCACCTGCTCGTGGATTTCCACATTGGCCCCGTCCATGGTGCCCATGGTGACGGCGCCATTCATCATGAATTTCATGCAGCCGGTGCCGCTGGCTTCCTTGCCGGCGGTGGAAAGCTGCTCGGAAAGATCGGCGGCGGGGATCAGGGTTTCCGCGCCGGATACATCATAATTTTCCAGGAAGACCACCCGCAGGAATTTCTTTGCCCGGGGGGTACGGTCGATCAGTTTGCTCAGGGCGATGATGAAGCGGATGATCTGCTTGGCCATATAATAGCCGGGGCTGGCCTTGGCACCGAATACAAATACCCGGGGGGTCATGGTGAAATTGGGGTCATCCATGATCCGGTTATAGAGCACCAGGATATGCAGGGCATTGAGCATCTGCCGCTTGTATTCATGCAGGCGCTTGACCTGCACGTCAAACATGAAATCGGGATCCACGGTCATCTTCTGCCGCTGCATCAGCATATTGGAAAAGAGCACCTTGTTTTCCCGCTTCACTCTTTCAAATTCGGCCCGGAAGGCGGCGTCATCCCGGTAGGGCAAAAGCTCCTTGAGGCGCATGGGATCCTGCATCCAGCCGCTGCCGATGGTATCGGAAATCAGATCCCGAAGATTGGTATTGCAGGCCATCAGCCACCGGCGATGGGTGATGCCGTTGGTAATGGCGGAAAATTTTTCGGGGGTGAACTGATAATAATTGTGGAAGGTATCCTTTTTCAGGATATCGCCGTGGAGCTGGCTGACGCCGTTGACGGAATAGCTCATGGCCACGCACAGATTTGCCATATGCACCATGCCGTAGGCGGTAACGGCCATCTGGGCGATGCGGGGATCGGAGCCATTCTGATAATGATCGGCCAGCCGTGCGCATACCCGGCGGTTGATCTCCTGCAGGATCATGTAAATCCGGGGCAACAGATTGCGCATCATATCCTCGGGCCACTTTTCCAGGGCCTCGCTCATGACGGTATGGTTGGTATAGGCCACCGTATGCTGCACAATCCAGCTGGCTTCATCCCAGCCCAGGCCTTCCTCATCGATCAGCAGCCGCATCAGCTCCGGAATGGCCAGGCCCGGATGGGTATCATTGATGTGGATGGTCATTTTTTCAGGCAGCAGACGGAAATTATTGCCGTAGCGGCGCTTGAAATCCTTGAGGGCATACTGCAGCGTGGCGCTGGTGAAGAAATAATGCTGCTTCAGGCGCAGCTCTTTGCCCGCATAGTGGTTATCCTCGGGATAGAGCACCTTGCTGATCAGGGAGGCCAGCTCCTGCTCTTCCATGGCCTTGGAATACTGGCCGCTGGAGAAGGAGGCCAGATCAATGGTCTTGGGGGAGCGGGCGCGCCACATGCGCAGGGTATTCACCGTCTGGCAGTTATAGCCTGCCACCGGCATATCATAGGGGATGGCCTCCACCGTGCGGTAATCCCGCAGGATGAACTGCATCCGCCCGTTTTCCATTTTTTCTTCCACATAGCCGCCGAAATGCACTTCGCACTGGTCTTCCGGCACCGGCACTTCCCATACATTGCCGTTTTCCAGCCAGTTATCGGGCACCTCCACCTGCTGGCCGCCCAGGATGCGCTGGCGGAACAGGCCGTATTCATAGCGGATGGTGCAGCCCATGGCGGGCAGGGAAAGGGAGGCCAGGCTGTCCATAAAGCAGGCCGCCAGCCGCCCCAGGCCGCCGTTGCCCAGGCCGGGTTCCGGCTCTTCCCTGATGATGGCCCGCCAATCCAGCCCCAGATCATCGAAGGCGGCCTGATATTCATCCTGGCTGCACAGATTCAGGATATTGCAATGCAGGCTGCGGCCGGTCAGAAATTCCACGGAAAGATAATACAGCCGCTTGCCGCTGCTTTGCTTATCCTGTTCCCGGTAGGCCACCCATTTCTGCATGATCTGATCCCGCACGGTGGAGGCCACGGCGTAATAGATCTGCTGGGGGGTGGCGTCAGCCAGGGTATGGCCGTTATAGCGCTGAAGCTTGCCGAGAATGGAATTTTTGATGGATTCTCTATCGAAATGCGTGGTAGGCATGATGTTTTCCTCCGTCCCCTTTGTTTCAGTGCGCAGGTGCGCTAACAATTTATTATATCATGTTTTTTCATCTTCGCCAATACCAATTTTACAGCGCAAAAAAGCGGAGGGATGGGCCCTCCGCTCAGTGATTATTCCTTTTCAAACAGGATCTGATCATCCTGAAGCCGCATGTTCACCCCGTCGCCCAGATGAATTTCCCCGGCGATCAGTTTTTCGGACAGCGCATCCTCAATGGTGCGCTGGATCACCCGGCGCAGGGGACGGGCGCCGTACTGGGGATCAAAGCCCGCCCTGGCCAGATGGGATACCACATCCTGGCCGTAGGAAAGGCGGATCTCCCTTTCCTGCAGCCGGTCGGCCACCTGGGAAAGCATGAGAGCGGCGATCTGTTCAATATCCTTTTGCTCCAGCTTATGGAATACAATCAGCTCATCCACCCGGTTGATGAATTCGGGCCGGAAGATATTCTTGATATCGGAAAGCACCTTTTCCCGCATCCGTTCATAATCCATGGCGGCATTGCCCCCCGCCCCAAAGCCCATGCCGTCCCGCTGGGCAGACTGGGCGCCGGCATTGCTGGTCATGACGATGATGCAGTTTTTGAAGCTGACTGCCCGGCCCATATTATCGGTAAGGCGGCCATCCTCCAAGATCTGCAGCAGCATATTGAATACATCGGGGTGTGCCTTTTCGATTTCATCAAAGAGCACCACGGAGTAGGGCTTGCGGCGCACCGCTTCCGTCAGCTGCCCTCCCTCATCAAAGCCCACATAGCCGGGAGGGGAGCCCACCATCCGGGAGACGGTGTGCTTTTCCATATATTCGGACATATCCAGCCGGATCAGGGCATTTTCATCCCCGAACATGGCTTCGCCCAGGGCGCGGCACAATTCCGTTTTGCCAACGCCGGTGGGGCCCAGGAAAATGAAGCTGCCGATGGGGCGCTTGGGATCCTTCAGCCCTGCCCGGGCACGCCGGATGGCCCGGCTGACGGCGGATACCGCTTCTTCCTGGCCCACTACCCGGCTGTGGAGGATTTTTTCCAGCTGCAGCAGCCGTCCAGTTTCCTCTTCCGTCATTTTTTTCACCGGGATGCCCGTCCAGCCCGCCACTACTTGGGCGATATCCTCTTCGCCCACCGTATCCTTGGCGGCGGATTTTTTCTGCTCCCATGCGGATCGTTTTTCTTCGATCAGGCTGCGCAGGGCATGCTCCTGATCCCGGAGGGCGGCGGCCTTTTCATAATCCTGCCGGTCGATGGCCTCCCGCTTTTCCCGGAGCACCCCTTCCAGCTCCTTTTCCTGGGCCTTCACATCCGGCGGCGCAGTAAAGGAATGAATGCGCACCCGGGAGGCGGCCTCATCCATCAGATCGATGGCCTTATCGGGCTGGAACCGATCGGCGATATAGCGATTGGATAATTTTACGGCGGCGCTCAGCGCTTCATCAGTGATGCGCACCTTATGATGGGCCTCATATTTATCCCGCAGGCCTTTCATGATGGCCAGGGTTTCTTCCTCGCTGGGTTCGTTGACCGTAACGGGCTGGAAGCGCCGGGCCAGGGCGGCGTCCTTTTCGATATGCTTGCGGTATTCATCCAATGTGGTGGCGCCGATGCACTGGATTTCCCCCCTTGCCAGGGCGGGCTTCAAGATATTGGCGGCGTCCATGGATCCTTCCGCCTTGCCGGCGCCGATGATATTCTGCAATTCATCGATGAAGAGGATCACATCCCCCCGCTTTTTCACCTCATCCAGGGTGTTTTTCAGCCTTTCCTCAAATTCGCCCCGGTATTTGCTGCCTGCCACCATGGAGCCCATATCCAGGGAAATGATTTTTTTATCCGTCAGCGTTTCGGGAACGGATCCCTGGAAAATGCGCTGGGCCAGGCCCTCCGCCACGGCGGATTTGCCCACCCCCGGCTCGCCGATGAGCACGGGATTATTTTTCGTTCTCCGGGATAAAATCTGCACGATGCGCTCGATTTCATTGGCCCTTCCGATCACAGGATCCAGTTCCCCGGCTTTGGCGGCCTCCGTCAGATCCCGGCCGTATTTTTTCAGATGGGATTCGCTGCTATCCCCTTTGCCGGCATCCTCGCCCTGAAGCTTGCCCAGGGCCTCCTGCACGCTTTTTTTCAGTTTCTCCATATCGCAGCCCATGCTTTGCAGCACCCGCATGGCCACGCTTTCCTCCTCCTGCAGCAGGGCCAGCCAGAAATGCCCCGCCGTCACATAAGGGTGCCCCAGCCGCTGAGCTTCCTTGATGCTGGTTTCCAGCAGCTTTTTCACCCGGGGGGTCAGCTCCAATTGCCCGCCGGAGAAATTGCCGGTGCCGGTAATCTGCTTTACCGCTTCCTTCACCGTTTCCGGAATGATGTTATCGGGCAGGGCAGGGGCGTCTGCCCGGGCCTCCCTGAGCAGGCCAATGAGAAAATGCTCGCTGCCCACATAAGGCTGAGAAAGCTCCACCGCCGCCTGCTGGGCAGCGCCGATTACCCGCTGGGCCTTTTCATTAAAACGACCGAAGATCGCCATTTATTTTGTTCCTCCGTTCAATGCATTGCGGATGAGCGATGCTCTTTGCTCATCCATTTCCTTTTCCTCCAGGGCCCGGCCTGCTGCCTTTTGCAGATGCCCGGGCTGGGCGGAAATGAGCAGGGCATCGCATTCCTCCAAAGAAAGGGGCAGCTTTTCCAGGGCGGCCCCAAGCCTCAGATTGGACCAGTGGGCCATGAATTCCTTCAGCGGCATCCGCCGGGCATGGCAGCACAGGCCGAAGGAACGGAAAATCTGATCCTCCAGAATGATCAGATCCTTTTCCTCCGCTTTCTGCCGGAATACCCGCTCCATTTCGCCCATCTGTTTTGCAACGGCGGATACGGCATCCATGATTTCTTTCTCTGTGCGGCCCAGCGTTACCTGATTGGATAATTGATATAGGTTGCCCTGGGCTTCGCTGCCTTCCCCATAGATGCCCCGGATGGTCAAGCCCAGCTTGGCGGCCAATTGATTCACCTTGCCCATCTGCTTTAAGAGGGTGAGCATGGGCAGATGCAGCATCATGGAGGCCCGCATGCCGGTGCCCGTATTGGTGGGGCAGGCGGTAAGATATCCCCACTGGGGATCAAAGGCAAAGGAAAGATGCCGCTGCAGGGCGTCATCGATGGAGAAGGCATTCTCCGCCGCTCCGCCCAGATCATCTCCGGCCGCAAAGGCCTGGATGCGCAGGTGATCCTCTTCATTCATCATGATGGAGATTTTTTCATCCCTGCGGATCAGGGCGGCCCCGGCCTCTTCATGCTGCATCAGATCGGGGCTGATGAGATGGGATTCCATCAGGGCCTTGCGCTCCACCTCATCGGCGCTGCGCAGCAGGAATAACTGATAGATTTCCGGCAGCTCCCGGAGGGCATCCAAGGTGCGCTGCACACATGCTTCGCTCTGCTCCCCGGTGATGCGGCCCCGGAAGGGCAGATCCTCATAATTCCGGGCCAGCCGCACCCGGGATGATACCACAATATCTTTCATTCCTTTTCCTCCCGGGCAGGGACCATGGCCCGCAGCTCATCCCGGAGTCGGGCTGCCTCTTCAAAATTTTCCATGGCCACGGCGGCTTCCATCAGCATCCGCAGCTCTTCCATTTTGTTGATCCGCTCCTGCTCCTTGGGATCCAGGGGCGGCCGCCGGCCTGCATGCTGGGCCCGGCCCTGCACCCGTGTGATCAGGGGAGCAAGCTGGCTGCGGAAGGCCTGATAGCATTCAGCGCAGCCCAGCATGCCGCTCTTCTGAAAGGCGGCGTAGCTCAGCCCGCAGCGGGGGCAGGTGATATCAGGGCTTTGCTGCTTCTGGGCCATGGCGGATAATACCGCCGCCAATACCCCCTGCAGATCCCCGGCCTTATATTTTTTTACGCATTCCCGGCACAGATGGCGGCTGGCGGCCTGACCGTTTACCACGGTGGTCATCAGCACCTCTGCCGGATGCTTTCCGCATTCTTCACAAAGCATGATTTCAATTCCTCCCTGATTGATGGGGCTTTCATCATAGTATGCGCCTGAAAGCAGAGGCGCGCCCAGGGAAAATTATCCGTTCAGGGCATTTTTCTGCCGGGCGATGGTCAGCAGCATGGTTTTGAAAATTTTTGCCCGCATGGCGTCCTTCACCCCTTCCGGGATGGGCACGGAGAGGGCCTGGGGTGATACGGCAGCGGCAATCAGCCGGGCATCCTCCAGGGAGATGGCCTTGCTCTCCGCCAGCTGTGCGCACAGCACCTGGGCAGATTGGGCATCCAGGCTTTCGCCGATCCGCTCCCGGATCAGATAGGCAATCTGATCATTGGCTGACCGGCATACCCGCACAATGCGGATATAGCCGCCGCCCCCCCGCTGGCTGGAGGTCATATATCCGTGATCGGGGGTGAAGCGGGTGGCCAATACATAATTGATCTGGGAGGGGGCGCAATGGAAATATTCTGCCAGTTCATTGCGCTTTAGTTCAATTTCCATCTGTTCTTCCTGCAGCATCTGCTTGATGAAAGCCTCGATGGTATCGCTGAGCCGCATGATCATCCCTCCTGATAATTGTCTTTCTTTGACCTTTTCAGTGTATCATATTTTTTCCGGCTCTGCAAGGGCAATCCCTGTAAATCCATTGAAAAAGCCGGGGCAGAATCGGATCTGCACCGGCTGATTGAATCTGTTTGATCATGCGTTATAGCCCTTGGGGTTATTCTTCTGCCAGTTCCAGGCATCCCGGCACATGGCATTCAGATCCCGGTGGGCCTGCCACTGGAGCATTTCGGCCGCCCGCTTGGGATCGGCATAGCAGGTGGCGATATCGCCGGGGCGGCGGGGAGTGACGTGATAGGGGATGGTCAGATCATTGGCCTTTTCAAAAGCATGCACGATATCCAGCACGCTGTAGGGAACACCGGTGCCCAGATTGAAAATTTCCACGCCCTTATGGGCCAGGGCATATTTCAGGGCGGCCAGATGGCCTTCTGCCAGATCCATTACATGGATATAATCCCGCTCGCCGGTGCCATCCCGGGTGGGATAATCATCGCCGAATACCCCCAGCTTTTCCAGCTTGCCGGAGGCCACCTGGCAGATATAGGGCATCAGATTGTTGGGAATGCCGGAGGGATCCTCGCCGATGCGGCCGCTTTCATGGGCGCCGATGGGATTGAAATAGCGCAGCAGTACGAAGGCCCGGGTGGGATCGGCATGGGCTACATCGGTGAGGATGCGTTCGCTGATCCACTTGGTCCAGCCGTAGGGATTGGTGCAGCCGGTGGGGAAATCCTCCCTCAGGGGCATTTCCTGATTGGTGCCGTAAACGGTGGCGGAGGAGGAGAAAACCAGCACGTCGCAGTTGAATCTGGGCATCACCCGGCACAGCGCCATGGTGGCATCCAGATTATTCTGATAATAATCCAGGGGCTTGGCAACCGATTCGCCAACGGCCTTCAGGCCCGCAAAATGAATGACGGCGTCGATCTTATATTGTTCAAAAACGGAAGTGACGGTTTTTTCATCGGTGCAATCGCCCACGATCAGGGGGGCTTTCTTGCCCGTCAGTTCTTCCACCCGGCGCAGCGCCTCCGGGCTGGCGTTGGAAAGATTATCCAAAGCCACTACGTCATAGCCTGCCTCCAGAAGGCAAAGAGCCGTATGGGAACCGATATATCCTGCGCCGCCCGTCAATAATACCTGCATGATCCTTCATCCTCCATTCCAGAGATGTTTCCATTATATCATTGTTTTTTTGAAAGTCAATGATCGGGCCGGGCGGATTACATAGATTGGAAACAAACGAATGGAATACAACCGTTCCTTGACAGGGGAAAAAATTCTTTATACTATAAACTATCATATTCGCCGTTATGCAGGTTTTTTATGGCGGCGAAGAATGCAAATGAAAAAAGGAGACGCTGAAAAATGAAGAAATTGCTTGCGCTGATTGTTTCCCTGTGTCTGCTGCTGGGCGCCGTTCCCGCCCTGGCGGAAGAAAACCTGGCCGGCACCTACATTCTGGATGCCTCCCCCCTGGGCATGCCCCTGAAAATCTATCTGAACATTGATGAAAACAACAATTTCCAGTGGACCAACAAACTGGAGGGCGGCGTGGATAAGGGCCATGGCACCATCGGCGCCGAAGACGGCACCTATGTGATGCTGTACAGCGATTCCACCAATGACAATCTGAAGATGGCCACCTTTACCGTGGAAAGCGGCGCGCTGGTCTTCTCCACCCGGGTGCCTTACGGCGCTGCCGGCGTTTCTCCGCAGATCAATGATGAGGATCCCAGCCAGAATCAGTATCCCACTGCCAAGAAGCTGGTGGCCGAAGAGGCCCTGGGCCTGTATGTGGGCAGCCATCAGGTGGAAGCCATGGGCTCTGTGATCGAATATGAATATGAACTGGAACTGAAGGTGGGCGCTGAATACATCTTCACCAGCCACTTCACCGTCATGGGCATGGCCCAGGAATACATCCAGCAGGGCAGCTTCTCCCTGATGGACGGCGAAATCATCCTGAATGCCCCCAATCTGCCTGAGCAGAAGGGCACCTGCCAGGATGGCGTGATCAACGTGAATGCCTATGTATCTGCCCAGAGCAAGGCGGGCGCCAATATCACCCTGAAGAAGGCCACCACCGCCGAGGCTGCCGGCGTATACACTGGCGTCAAGGATATGAGCGCCATGGGCTTCTATGCCAATGCCACCCTGAAGCTGGATGCCGTGGGCGGCTATACCTATGAATCCGTAATCGATGGTGAAGCCTATACCGAGCAGGGTACCTTCACCCATGAAAACGGCAAAGTGGTGCTGACCAGCGATGCCGAGGGCGCTGTTCCTGTAGAGGGTGTGCTGGAAGCCAAGGTGCTCACCATCAAGATGCGCATTCATTCCAATGTACCCATGGCCACCCAGATCCCCTTCTATCATGAAAATATTCAGGGCACCTTCACCTGCGAAGGGGAAGATGAACTGGGCATCCCCCATTATTCCACCCTGGTGCTGAATGCCGACGGCACCTATTCCATCAATGTGGATGATATGTATTTTGAAGACGGCACCTTCGCTGCCGCTCCCTCCCCCCTGGGCGTATCCCTCAGCCTGACCGCCGCCGACGGCACCGAATCCGTCGGCATGGTATCCGATACCATCAACATCACCCATAACATCGATTATTCTTACAACACCCTGGGCTTCACCTATAAGAAGTAAGCCGCATTGCAAGAATCAATCAATGCCCTCTGCTGTGCAGGGGGCATTTTTAGATTTGCCAGGAAAAATTGAAATTTTCCAATTTTCCCTCTTGACGGCCTGGAAATGATGTGATATACTTATTGCCGTTGACAGCGAATCGCTCGTCTCCAATGGAGAAGTCGCCTAGCTTGGTCGAGGGCGCACGACTGGAAATCGTGTAACGGGTAAAACCGTTCGAGAGTTCGAATCTCTCCTTCTCCGCCATCTAAAGACACCATTGAAATCTGAACCCTCAAGTTCAGACTCAATGGTGTTTTTATTATAAAACCCAGTATTTATGCGGCTTTTCGAGGTCGCATTTTCTTTTTATCAGCTGGACTAAAAACAGAAAATCTTAAATTTTGCAATTAGAAGATTTAAAAACAAACATTTTCGAACCCCTCAGTCTATCTGCACGTGTCTTATAAACCCGCGTCCTTCAAGGCATATTCCTCTTCTTTCTGTTCGGGAGTCTTGTATTGCAGTTTCTTGTGCGGACGTTTCGTATTGTAGAAAATTATGTACTTGTCTACCGCACTTCGGAAGTCTGCCTCCGAACGGTATTTCGTGCGATACAGTTCCTCACGTTTCAAAGAAGCAAAGAACGATTCCATTACAGAATTGTCATACGGCACGTGCGCCCGTGAAAAGGAGTGCGTGATGTGTAGTGACCGCATATAGTCGTTCATCGCTTTGGAACGGTAGTTACCGCCACGATCGGTGTGGAAGATCAAACTTGAATCCGGTTGGCGTGCTTTATAAGCGATCTGAAAAGTCGATCTTACAAGCTGCGTGCTGTTGGTCTTTCCAATTTTATAACCCACGACCATACGGGAATACAGGTCGATAATCACGCAAATATAATAAGCGTTTTCGCCGTACTTGAAATAGGTAACATCACTAACCCACACTTCGTTGGGCTTGTTCACGTCAAACTCTTGATTAAGGTGGTTTTTATATTTGCGGCCTTCGTCCACGTATAGCTTTTTGGCCGACTGACGAATGCTGACTAACCCCATATCACGCATAAGCGTGCGTACCATTTCATTACTGACTTTGAAGTCTTCACTTTTCATAACTGCCGCAATTTTAGCGGCACCGAAGATCTGATTGCTTTCGTCGTAAATCTCCTGTATGCGAAGCCGTAGTTCTTCACGACGTTTCGCATACCACGTGTTGTCTTTCTTGTTGCGGAGAACGTGGTTATAAAATGTTCCTCGGGGAATGTCAAACGTATCACAGATCACGTGCACGTTATATTTTCCGTAAAGTTGCTCGGCAGCATATAACCGTTGCCTCAATGGCGCTCTCGGCGTGCAGGGTGCAGATTTGAGAATTTCAACGATACTTTCCAAGCGTGTGACTTTGTTTTCAAGCAAGTGAAAATTGCGGATGTCCACTGTTCTCCTATTGGCAGCGTTTTGCTCCTCTCTATAAATTCGTAACCAACTGTAAAAAGTGCTCTTGGGTATGCCGGTGTCGGCAAGAATACGCGCAGACGGTTCGCCGGATATAACACGGTCAATGACCGCTTGTTTTTCTTCTTGGGTGTAAGTTCTCATATTTTCAACTCCTATATTGAATGCATTGAAACAATTTTACGACATTTTCTGTAGGAATTGAAAAAAATGAAGAAATATGATATAATGAATCATATAATCTTTATCAAACACAAAGGAGTTTGCATATGGCTTTAATTCCCAATTTTTATATTGAATCAGTTGTAACCATTAGCGTAATGGTAAACGGCTCGAAAAAATGCATAGGTACAGGCTTTTTAGTTGGCGACCTAATGGAAATTACTGATGGTTCAAAAAAATATGGCCTATATTTAATTACAAACAAACATGTGGTAAAAAATCAAAATCAAATATTTATTGGATTTAATCAAAATGGCGGAACATCGTCTTATGACTTTCCCGTTAAACTTTCAGAGGGACAGAGACTGTTCTATTCAGAGCATGTTAATCCCCAAGTTGACATAATTGCTCTAAGCATTAATACATCATTCCTAAATAATATGAATGCAAAATATCATTTTTTTCCGTTGGACGAGCAAGCTTTCACAATCTCCGATATGAAAAACAACGGTGTTTTCGAAGGCGACTTAGTGTATTCTTTAGGATATCCCCTGAATTTAGGTAATACATCTCAAAAGAATCCTATCTGTAGACTAGGCTGCATATCAAGGGTATCAGATTTATATATTCCAGGCAATCCTGATGTGAATTTTCTGGTTGATGCACAATCTTTCCCTGGCAATTCGGGAGGACCTGTTATATTAAGACCTGAATTATCTGCGGTAGTAGGATCAAAATCTCAGCCCAAAACAGCCTTGTTAGGAATATTACACAGTTATATTCCATATCAAGATGCTCTAATTAGCCGTCAAACAGGTGAAACGTACTCAATCATGCAAGAAAATAGCGGCTTAACAAAGGTACACCCTGTTGATTATATTATTCATGTTGTTAACTTGGAACGCAATAGAGTTGGAGATAACAACATCTCAAGATACGAAATGGTTATTCCCAATGAAAAACCTCAATTAGAAATTCCTAATCCAAACAATAGTGAGACAAACGATAATATAAGAAGCGACTCGGACAGCCCCACAGGTGAATCCCAAACTTGAAGGTTTCATTTGAATCTTTGAATTTATTACATCATTCAACGAATGATACCCTTCATTTTGTTGTCATAGGTTAACGGCCCGATTTGTTTATTGTGAGGGTTCGAATTCATACGCAAAACTGCCGAAAATATCTTTTTTATAGTCCTTACACAGAAAGATCCGATGTTTTGCATCGGATCTTTTTTGATTTTCATTCCATGTTTTTGTGCTATAATGGGATGGATCGGCGATAAGGATATGATGATGCAGGAGCAGAACATGGAGCAAAAGAAAACGAGCCGATATTTTCTTATCGGTGTGACGCTGACATTGGCCGGGGGCGTGTGCTGGGGCTTTTCTGATGCCTGCGGACAATTCCTGATGCAGCAGCGGCAGGTGGATGCCGGCTGGCTGGTCAGCTTCCGGATGCTGGCGGCAGGTGTACTGATGCTTGCATTTAGCGCCATAAGGGGAAAATCCTTTTCCTCCATAACGATCATGTGGAAGCGGCCCCGGACGGCTATCCATATGCTGTTGTTCGGGGTGCTGGGCATGGCCATGTGCCAGCTGACGTATTTTACCACCATCGGCCTTTCCAATGCGGGCACGGCCACGGTGCTGGAATATCTGTCCCCGGCAATGATTATGGTATATGCGGCCATTCGGAAGAGAAAATTTCCCGGATCTGTCAAACTGATCGTGCTGATACTGGCGCTGCTGGGCACATTCCTGCTGGCGACCCATGGGAAGATGGGGGAACTGGCCCTGTCTAAGGAGGCGCTGATCTGGGGCATTGCATCGGCGGCTGCCTATGCCCTCAACAGCCTGCTGCCGGAGAATCTGATGAAGAAATACGGCACCATCCCGGTGGTGGGCTGGGGCATGGTGATCGGGGGCGTGGTTTTATCCATTCCCTATCAGGTGTGGAATCCCAGAGGGCTCTTTGACGGGGCCACGATGCTGGCGCTGCTGGGCATCGTGGTGATCGGCACCCTCTTTTCCTATACCGGGTATATGGAGGGCCTGCGCCGCATCGGGGCGGAAAGGGCCAATCTGTATGCCTGTATTGAGCCCGTCAGCGCCACTGCCTTTGCGGTATTGTGGCTGGGCAGCGATATTCAGATGATAGATTTTGCGGGCATATGCTGCATCCTGCTTTCGGTGACGCTATTGTCCCTGGGGGCAAAAAAAGAAGCATAAAATGAATCTCCCTGCCGGTTTAGCAGGGAGATTTTTGTTGGGATTTTCTTTTTTCGTTAGGTCAGCGTCTGATAGCAATCGTATTCCACATGGCCTTTGATATTTTCCAGGGCGCCGGGGATCAGCTCCTTCACCATCAGGCAGTCAATATGGGGAAGATGCACCGTTTTGCCGGGCAGGATGCCGTGGTCGGCGGCGGTGACAAAGCCCCGGGCACGGTAATTCAGGGGATTGCCTTCCACAATCACCGCCTTGAAGCCCATCTCCTTTGCCTTTTCAAAGCCGTATTCGATCATATCCTTGCTGATATGCTGCCGCTGACAGCAGGTTTTTACGGCCACAGGGGTGAGAATCAGCAGTTCGTTTTCATATTTCCCTTCCAGATGGAACCGGGAAAACTGGGCATAGCCGATGATGTTTTTTTCATCATCCAGGGCGATGATTTCCAGGGCGGGGAAATAATATTGCAGGCTGCGGATTTCTTCTGTGAGCTTCCGGACCGTCTTGCCTTCCTGCTCATTTTCATATTCGGTGAATACCTGCTCAATCAGCTCCAGGCTGGGCAAGAGATATTTATCCTCCATGGATTGAATAGAACGGTTGATCATGATCATTCTTCTTTCATCTTTTGCTATGTCAAGGATAGGGGACAAAAGACAGGCCTCTTATTCGAAAATAACATTAAAATTTCTCTGCTCCGTTATGAAGCCAGGACGCCGCTTCCTCTTTCTGCTCCCCGGAGAAGAAATATTCGGCAGGGAAAGAAAACTTCCTGTTTTTTGGATGAAAAATGTGCCGGGGATAAATGGAGGGCATATTCTGATGGTAGGGGAGGGAATGAACCTTCCCGCCAGATGCGGCGGCGGCCGCCGCCCGGCTGTCGCCGGCGGAGTGTGAAACCCAATTGAAACGCGGCGAAATTTATTATGCCAATCTGGATCCCGTGATTGGCTCGGAGCAGGGGGGCATCCGCCCCGTGCTCATCATACAGAATGATCTGGGCAATCGCTTCAGCCCCACCGTGATCGTATTGCCCCTGACCTCCCGGATGGGAAAAGCGAATCTTCCCACCCATGTGCCCATCATGCCGCCACAGGGCGGGATCAGAAAACCCTCCCTGATATTATGTGAACAGGTGCGCACCCTGGAAAAATCCCGGCTCACCGGGTATCTGGGGGCGCTTCCCGGGGAAAAGATGCAGCTGGTGGAGCGGGCGCTTTCCCTGGCAGTGGGGCAGGAGGAAACGAAAGAGGAGGGGGAGGAAAAAAGCGAAGCATGAAAAAACCGCCTTGCAATTGCTTTGCAGGGCGGTTGATTGGCTTATTTCAGATCTTTAAAGAGCCGTTCATCCATTTCCTGATGCATGGAAAGGATTTCTTCATCCGATGCGCTCATCAGATCCAGGGAGCGGTAATGCACGGTCTCTCTCTTTGCTGGGCTATCGCCGTAATAGGTGATTTCCAGGTGAACGGTATCATAATCATATTCATCATGCCGGATATGGGCGGAACGGACGGGCTGCAGCGTTTTTTCCTCCCAGCGGTAGATTTCTTTCGTGCCGGTGATGGCGCTGTCATGCACATAATTGATCAGATAGCCGTTTTCCGGATCCAGGGTATAATTGCTCAGCCACATATAGCTATACTGCCAGGGCTCATATTTCCCGGTATCCTGATCGTAGAAAAAGAAGATGTGCCGGCTGTTGCTGGCGCCCAGCTGATAGATGATATCCAGATCGGGATAACCGTCAAAATTCAGATCCTGGGCCTTGATGAAGGGGCCTTCTTCCCGGTTTTCCTGGGTGGTGAAATACAGCTGCTGGAAAAGGGCGTCATTTTCATACAGATTCAGCATGAAAATGCTTTCAAAATTGGCTTGCTCTATTTGATACTGATCCCCCAGATGCAGGGGCTCCAGACGCAATTGCCGCCCATCCGGCAGGGAGAGTGAATCATCCGCCAGGGCGGGCAGGGAGCAGGCGCACAGAAACAGAAGCAAAAGAAAAACAAGCGGCTTTCTCATGGAATTCCTCCTTTTCAGTTGGATATTCTGCGAAGTTCATTCATCAGAATTTTGCTGAAGCGGCCGATAAAAATATCGCCGTTTCCGCCGCCCCCCTTTTCTTCTGCCCGCCAATTTTCGGTGAATTCCGCCTCTCCCAGCACCCATATTTCATCGCCGGAGAGCAGCAGGGCATGCAGGGAAGAATTGAAATTCAGGGAAATATCCCAGGGATAGGCGGCCTGGCCCAGGTTATTTCCGGGCAGGATCAGAATGGATCGGGGGCCGGTAACATCGCTTTGCTCTTCCGGGATGACCCCGGCCTGACCCACGGCCACCCAGCTATCAGTGCCGGGAAAGGGGAGGGCATCCATCAGAAAATCATCGGCGGCATTGCCCCAGGCATTGGCCCATTGGATGCTGCCCGGATTATCAAAGTATACCATCTGTGCATTGGAATTGGCAAGGAAGCCATCCCCCAGAGGGCTGGCGGAGCCCACTGCCAGGATTCCGTCCCGATAGGCGGTGATGCCCATGAAGGCGGCGCTGCCCTGGGGATTTTCAAAGATGGATTCCTGGGCCAGCCGGTATTCCGCCCGGGTGATTTCTTCCTCTTCCACGATGCTGCCTGTATAGCGCATGAAAAGCCCTTTGGTGATCCCTTCTTTTTCGGTCCAGCCGGCCATGGCGATGCCGTCTGCCGTTACAGCGACGGCGTTGATTCCGCTGGCCGAGGCAAGATCCCGGACAAATTGACGCAATTCTGTGCCGTATTTGCTGTAAATCACCCCGGCGGCACAGCTGTCTCCTTCTATCCGGAGCATGCTGCCCCCGATGAGCAGATGATCCTCTCCAAGGGCTGCGGCATCGGCCGCGATCAGGGGGATATCGCACAGATATCGTGCCTCCCCGTTGCTATGATCCATAAGATAAAGCTGGCTTTCTCCATTTTTGCCCTGCAGGATCAAGGCACCATCATCTCCCCAGGGGCACAGGGCCCGAAGGGGCGCAGGCAGGGCAATTTCCTGCCGTTCATCCGTTTTTGCATCCAATATTATTACCCATCCCCGGGAATCGTCCAGAAAGGCATTGTATCCGATCACAAAAAGGCCGTTTTCCTGCCGATAAAAGCCGATGGGCGTATCAGGGCCGGCAGACCCCATATACGTAAGATCATCCAATACGCCATCCGCCAGGGCGGGCAGGGAACAGGCGATCAGGCATAGCACAACAAGCAGCATTCTTTTCATGGGCACACCTCCGTATTGCATTCTGTCTATAGGACGATCGCAGCATGGAAATTGTTGCCGGGAGACGAAAAGATTTTACATTTTGTTTGCTATTTCGTATTTTCATTTGCCGAGGAAGTATGCTATACTATGATAGAGAAAATATCTGGAAAGGATTTTGAATGTGGTGAAGAAACTGCTTGCCGCCCTGATGATTCTGTGCCTGATGCTGCCCGCTGCTCTGGCTGAGGATACTGCCGCGGCTTCCGCTGCTGATTTTGCCGCCATCCGCATTAATGAATTCATGGCCTCCAACGGGGACAGCCTGGAGGATGGGGAAGGGGCCAGCCCCGACTGGATCGAACTGTATAACACCAGCGACCGGGATATCAACCTGAAGGGCCTGTGCCTTTCCGACGGCAAAAAGACACTGGATAAATTCGTGTTCCCCGATGTGATCATCCCCGCCAAGGGCTATCTGATCATCTTTGCTTCCGATTACGAATACATTGAAGGGGATGAAATCCACGCCGCCTTCAAGCTCAGCGCTTCCGGGGAGCGGGTTGTGCTTTCCTATGCGGGCGAAATTCTGGATATCGTCAGTTACGATCTTCAGGAAAAGGATGTATCCATGAGCCGGTATGATGAACGCTCCTGGCGGTATACGGAAACCTATACCCCCGGCGCGGAAAATATGTTTGATGAAGAATAAAAATTCATGGAAAGTCCCGGCCTTTCGGACCGGGACTCAGGTTGTCAAAAAAGTATTTTTGACAACCTGCGAATGAAAATCTGCTGAAGCAGATTTCCAGCGTTACATCGCATGCCTTGCATTCGTGCAAGGCATGCTGTTTTATCCATTCAATTTGGCTGCGGTGCGAAGCAAACCACAAGGGTTTGCTTCTTACCATCACATTTACTGTAAAAATGGTTTTTCAGCCCCAGATTGGAGCTGAAAAACCTATTTTTACGGTCGTAAATTGATATAGGAAACAAAATCCTTTTGCTCCTCGCCGCCGCACATGTCGCCGGCTG
>JAFQOD010000071.1 GCA_017395685.1 Clostridia bacterium | reverse complement strand
GGAAGTAAGACCCCTGGAAGACTACCAGGTGATAGGTCAACGCTGGAAGTGTGGTAACACATGCAGGTTGTTGATACTAATAGGTCGAGGGCTTGATTTCAAGAGCGCGAATGAGACTAAGAAGGTCAGAAAGATGAGTGTTTTTTCGATGTGCAGTTGTCAAGGTGCGAAAAGAGAATGATATAATTTCCGGTGGCAATGGCGAAGGGGTCCCACCTGTTCCCATACCGAACACAGAAGTTAAGCCCTTCAGCGCCGAAAGTACTTGGCTGGACACGGCCCGGGAGGATAGGTCGCCGCCGGATTCCAATTGAGCATCTCATATGAGATGCTCTTTCTTTTGCCTAAATAATAGCATTTCAGTAGGAAATTCGAATAATAATGAAAAAGAATTTCAACGAATATTTTGCATAGACAAAATATAAGAATTCTTTCGAATATGCAATTTTCTTCCTCTAGAAAGAAAATTCCGCAAAATTCATATAAAGAGATTAACGTATATTAATTTTGAAAATGACAATAGACTTGACAAAAGCATAAAGATAATATAACATTAAAGTGTAATAGACTGTAATTTGAGGAGGAAAAATGAAAACGAGACGCTTAATTATTATTCTTATGCTAATTGTTAATATTTTCACATGCAATTTTTATGCTTTGAGTGAAGAAGAAAAGCTTACAGAAGAACAACTATATACATTTTTTAATGGGGATGTTTTTGTTGGTGATTCAATTACAAGACAGTTGCGTATATATATAAATGAGAAAAATAAACGTGGAGAAAACGTACCAGAACTTATTTTCCTTACGGCACAGAGTTACATGTTGTATACAGCCAGCCGAAGAAATTTACTAAAAGAGCACACCAATATACTGTATCGCGGAGAAGAATTACCTCTATGCAAGATAATTGGAAAAATAAAGCCGAAGCGAGCATTTATTTTATTAGGTGTAAATGACTATGCTGGAAAGGATATTAAGAAGCATATAGGCTATGTGGAGCGGCTAATTGATCTTGTGAAAGAGTATTCCAGTGAGACAGAAGTTTATTTCTTCTCTTTAACACCTGTGACTAAGGATTTCTGTAAAAAACTAGATTACCGCACTATGTGGGATGAATATAATGCTGCATTGGAGAAAGTTGCTATTGAAAAGGGAGCGTATTATATAGATATAGCAACACCACTGAAAGATGAAGATGGATATCTAAAAAAGGATTATACATCTGATGGGAGATATCATTTATCATCAGAAGGATTGCAAATCTGGCTGGATACAATGCTTGCTTATGCTCAGGGTAAATATGAAGCCGGCGAATGGCAATTAACAGAACTAGATTAATAGATGCATTAAAATTGATGTTTTTAATGATCTGCTGCTGATTACATTGGATTGTATGAAGTGATGTGGATAAAGATTGTTTCAGAAAATCAATTAAAAACATTTCAAACAGAATATTCCGTATACTAAAAGTGGATAATTATTTGAATAATGAAGAGATAGCATTCTTGCATATAGAAGGCTATCTTTTTTAGCAATATAAACATAACTATCGAAATAAAGTAAGCAATATATAGATAAAAAAGTAAGTAACAAATAAGACAAGAAATATCTTTTATTGATATATCGTTTTTATTTATTAGGCACACCAAACATATTAATAATTTTGAACTATGAAGAGAAAAAGTATGTAAAGAACACATTCAAAACAGATAATACGCATTGGAAAGAAAATGTGTTTGTCTATCACATAGCGATTTCATTTCACGCTTGCTGATGATATCACCATCTGTAACCTTGCCAAATAGGAGCGGGGAGAGAGGGTCGTGTTGCTGCAAATGATCATGAACAAGGGAATTGTTAAAATTAGCATAGCAGTAGATACAGCCGTTGGGGCAGGAATTATAGCCGCCGATATCTATACTGGAAACGCAGCCGCAGGCGGAACGCTGATTGGGATCGCGGGATATAGTAAGCTTAAAATTCCCAATACGCTCCAAGCGCTGACGATCGATGCAGCTGGCATGACCGATTCCATATTTGGATAAATCCATCGCTTCTGCACAGGTGTCAATGATCATTTCGTGTTCTTTTGCAATGGCAGAAAATGAGGCGGCCAATTCTTCTGCCTGATCCGGGGAAGGGGAAAGGATCCCCAGCGGTGCAATGCGTGATTGCATATTCCGATACAGATCCAGAAAGCTGATGGTGCATTTTTCAGTATAGTCGGCCAGTTTATCGCAGAGAATGCGGAAGCATTTGATATGATAAGCCATAGAATATTTTTCATTGAGAAGAATGGGATCATATCGCCAGATGACACGCTCTTTTCCGATCATGGAAGAAAGCCGCTGAAATGAGGGAATGAGAATCTCTTTTTTTGAGGGCAGATATTTTTCTATATCTGTGCCGTAAGGCGTCAATGTGAATTGAAAATAATAGGGGATATGGCTCAGTTCATCCAGGCGGCTCAGCATAGGGGAAGGATTCTTCGTCCAGAATACAATGGCATCCACTACATCGGGAGAAAGGGAAACTTCGCTGATCCGGTGTGGATTCATGGGATTGCGGACATAAACGAAGCCGGCTTTCAGGCGATTGAAAAACCATTGCGAATAATGCGCCGGGATATCCGTTCTGCGGCTGGCACTGATGATCACTTTTTCTCCTCCTATGGGGATGCAGAATTTTCCATAAGTGAAATTGTAGCAGATTGCATGAAATCTGGCAAGTAAAAACCGCCTCTTGGGCGGTTTGCTTTGCTATCGATTCAGCCATGGATCACAATGTGCCTCCGGATACCAGGGCCTGGGCGGCGGACACGGGGGCTTGCCAGGGCCGGATATGGGGCAGGCGGTCAAAAGGAAGCCTTCCAGGATGATTTCCAATCGGGCATCAAGAGGGCCTTCCTGGCAGAATTGTATGCAGCTGCACAGACGGGCTGCTGCCTGGAGATAAATCTGCCCGCGCCAGCATTCTGCATTTGTACCGGTACAATGCAGTCGTATCTGCTCCTCAACGGCAGCGTATGCGGTGAAAATATTGCCCGCCTCATTCCTGATTTGCAGGGAAAGGGGAATGGAAACCTGAAGCAGAATGGCGCCCTTTTCATGACAGGGTATTTCCTGCCAGGATAGCTGACCGCAGACCGCTGCATTGATAAGGGTATAGGGGGGCGTCCCCTGACAGGGGAAAGCATCGGGATGCAGGGAATAGCATTGACAGCGGCGGTGGATTTTGCCGGATGCCAGAATCCGCTGCATCAGGAATGAGGGGACCGGCTTCCTGGATGGACAGGGCGGAGCCGGCCGGTGACAGTCGCAGGGTGGATAAGGATCCATTGATTTCATGGTATTACCTCCCTTTCAAAGGGGTGATACCACATCTTATTCCTTGAAGCCGTTATCGGTGCAGCTGAGAATACGGCCATACGGATCATAAAGAATGGCCATATCCCGTTTGCTTTCATGCCATATCCGCTTTTTATCCCATTTCAGGTCGTAATCCGCTTTGGTAGTGCGTGTGCCGATGCGATAGCTTTCCCCGGGCTGCAGTAAGAATTCCGGCAGGAAAAGGCTGTCCTTTCCCCTGGAGGAATAAAGCTGCATGCCGGAAAGCTGTACGGCATCATCCCCATGATTGGTGATAACGGCCATATCCTGAGCCATATTCAGGGAAAGGGCCAGCCCTTCAGGGGCAGCGGGCACATGGCCCCAGGTAATATCATCGACGGAAATGGCGCCTTCCTTCAATGTGACCTGGATAGCATCGTGCATATTCTGAGAAATGAATACGGTGCAGCCGGCATTCCGCAGCCGGGACAGGGCGGCGTTGGAGGGGGTATCGGGCTCCTCAAAGGTGCTGGTGAGGATGATGCCTACCCGGGGCTGCACCAAGCGCAGGAATTGCTGGGTGCTGGCTTTATTATCGCCGTGATGGCCGACTTTCAGCACATCCGATGGCTTCAGCACCCCGGCTTGGATCAAATCCAGCTCTTCCTCATCCTTCATATCGCCGGCCAGCAGGATGCTGCCATGGGGCGATGAAAAGCGCATGACCAGAGAATTGTTATTCTCATTTTCTTTATTGATGCGAACAGGCCCCAGAATCTCCAGGGAGCCTGTCTGACCGATGGGCAGCGTCATTCCAGCCTCCAGCCAGATGACCTGAGCATTGCGCTTGGCAGCGGCCAGGCGGGCGGGATGCTTGGCGTCTTTTACATCATAATACAGTGCGGCTGCATACCAGCCGTCCACTTCAATATCCGATGCGGCCAGTTCCTCCAGACCGCCCTCGTGATCTTCGTGGCAATGGGTGAGGATGACGCCGTTCAGATGGGTGATGCCATATTGGGCCAGCATGGTTTCCAGGGCGGCATAGGTCTGCTGATAGCCGGCGTCAATGAGCCATGCCTCATCCCCATAGAGCAGCAGCAGGCAATCTGCCTTGCCGATATTGAGGCAGACAAGGCGCGCCTGATCTTCTTCCGCAGCCCTGGCAGAGGGCATTGCAAGAAGGGATACAGGGGCCAGCAGAGCCAGAAGCAGCGCCAGTATTCTTAAAACATTTTTCATCACGCCATCCCACCTTTCTAATAGCAGTATACCACAAAACCCCTGCCGTTGAAACGACAGGGGAAAAAATTTACGATTTGATCATCAAAGAAGCAGTGTCAGCAAGGGGATGGTCAGGAAGCATAGCAGGGTGCTGACCAGGACGCAGTTGGCGGATAATTCCGTTTCACTGTGGTGGATTTCTGCCAAGCCCAGGATGACCGATGCACAGGGAACGCTGGTCAGGATCAGGATGCTGGCCTTGAAGGCATCGGGAAGGGGCAGAAAATATACGCAGGCATAAGAAAACAGCGGGAACAGGATCAGCTTGCCCAGGCAGATCAGATAAATGATGGGCCGGGTAAACAACGGGCGCAGCTTTACTGTGGCCAGACGGATACCCAGAATGATCATGCAAAGGGGCGTGGTCATTTTGCCCAGCAGATTGATGCAATCGAATAATTCATCGGGGATATGGGGCCGTGCGCCCAGCAAAAACAGGGGGAAGCCCACAATGAAGCCCAGCATGGTGGGGTTGATCAGCCCGGATTTCAGCGTCATATACTTTTTATCCCCGGTCAGGCAGAAGACGCCCATGGTGAATACCAGGATATTCATGGAGATAACGATCATGGAGGAATAGCACATCACCTCCGGATGATCGGGCAGCAACGCCTGCACAATGGGAAGCCCGAAGAAACCCACATTACCCAGAACGGAGCCGATATTGAGAATGCGATATTTGGCATCCTGCATTTTCCTGCGGAAGATGAGATAGATCAGTGCCATGAACGCGCCCTGAAGGATCAGGGAAGCCAGGAAGAATAAAAGCATATTCACCAGATGTTCCCTGGAATAATCCAGGGAAATGAAGGTGGATGCGATCATGCAGGGGGAAGCGGCATAAACCAGTACCCCGGATAGGGAGGGCAGATGATCGGCGGTAGCCTTCTTCAATTTGCAAAGAATGTATCCCGGCAGAATATACAGCAGTGTGACCAGTACATTGGTTACGGCAATCTGAAAGGGCATGGATAAACATTCCTTTCCTGAGAATGAAAATGCGAATTCGCATCCGATCATCATTATCCGGCGAATTCGCATAATGTCAATAGGAAAAAAGAAATTTCAGCAATTTTGAGGATCGGGGGCCAGTTGCCCCTTTTCCCAATGCTTGCGGCAAAGGGCAACATAGCTTTCATTGCCGCCCAGCTGAATCTGTTCCCCGGTCTTGGTTACTTTGCCATTGAGCACCCGGGCGTTGCAGGTGGCCTTCCGGCCGCACCAGCAGACGGTTTTGATTTCTTCGATGGTATCCGCCCAGGCCAGCAGCCACTGGCTGCCCTCAAACAGATTGCCCTGGAAATCGCTGCGCAGCCCGTAGCAGATGACGGGAATATGCATTTCATCCACGATTTCTACCAAACGGCGCACCTGATCCTTTTTGAGGAACTGGGCCTCATCCACGATCAGGCAATCATAATCGGCCAGGGGAAGCTGATCCAATTCCTCCACATAGGCGCAGGGGGCATGCAGCCCGCAGCGGGATCCCACAATTCTTTCCCCGTCTCTGGTATCCAGGCAGGGCTTGAGCATCAGGGCCTTCTGGCCCCGCTCCTGATAATTATAGCGCACCATGACGGCATTGGCCGTCTTGGATGATCCCATTGCCCCATAACGAAAATACAGCTTCGCCATAAGCCACCTCATTTGTGATATTGAGCGCATCCCGGGCTTTCATGCCCGCATACATCAATATTATACCATTGAATGAGGAATGAAACAAGAGCGCCTGGGAGGCCATGGGATGAAAATGAATGGAAAAATTGCGGTTTGCATTGACAAATACAGGGGAACATAATACAATGAGATAGAATTTGGTATGTTTGTAAGAAGGGAGGGAAGGAATGAAAATGGGGAATAAGCAGCAGAATACCCAGCAATATCGGGTGGCATTTCAGGAGGATACTGAAATTGAAATGTATCCCCGCACCCAGGATGACTGGACGGATTATCCGGATTCCTTCTATCCCTCTCAGGGCTCCCCTCTTCCGCCTCAGCCTCCCCGGCGCAATACCGGCAGCCAATGGGCCTATGGGGGAAAGCCAAGAAAGCAGAGCCATTCGGCATTGTGGGCATTTATTACATTTATTTGCGTTGCGCTGCTGGCCCTGATGGGATACGGCATTTTCAATCTGTATCAGGGCTATGCGCCCTTCCGTGAACGGGTGAATTATACCAAGCAGGGCCTGTTTGCCCAGGGCGTGCTGGTGGATGATATCCATATCGGCGGCATGAACCGTGCCCAGGCAGAAATGGCCCTGGGGGGCCAGAACGGCCAGGGGGTGAATAATCTGCGGATCACCATCCATGTGGATGATGAAACCTGGGTGCTGACCCCCAGTGAATTGCCTTTCCAGCGGAATATTCAATCCGTGCTGGATACCGCCTATGCGATTGGCCGGCAGGGCACGGCGGAAACGATTACATCCAATTATACCCCCTTTGAATATCGCTATGCCCATCTGGAGCATACGGTGACCACCCCAGCCTATCTGTATACCCAGGTAACCTATGATAAAAGCAAGGTACGGGAATTGGTGAGCATTATTGAAAACAGGATCAACAGAGAGCCGGTGGATGCCCAGCTGGCATCCTTCGATTTTGCCAATCGTTCCTTTACCTTCACCCAGGATCAGCCGGGGGCCTGGCTGGATGGGGAGGCACTGTATCAGCAGCTGATCAATGTATTGGATAAACGGGATTATACTGCTACAATCGCTGCTCAGTCCACGCCCATTACCCCCAATGTAACCAAAGTAGAAATGATGAATTCCTTCTCTTTGGTTTCCTCCTTTACTACGGATACCACAAGCGACGCCAACCGGAATAATAATGTAAAGCTGGCATGCCAGGCCATTTCCGGCCGTGTGGTCATGCCGGGCGAAACCTTTTCCTTCAATCAGGCCACCGGACAGCGTACTGTGGAAAAGGGCTATCTGCCTGCTGCTGCCATTGCCGGCGGCACCACGGTAGATGAGGTGGGCGGTGGCGTTTGCCAGACATCCAGCACCCTTTTCAATGCGGCCGTGATGGCGGATATGACCATCATCACCCGCAGCCCCCATGCATGGCCCAGCAATTATGTGGATAAAGGCCGGGATGCTACCGTCAATTGGCCCAATCTGGATTTCACCTTCCGCAATGACCGGGATACCCCCATCTTCATTGTATCCTATTATCAGAACAGGAAATGTACGGTGGAAATCTACGGGGCGGAGCTGGGCCCCGGGGAATCCAGGCAGCTGAGCACTCAGGTGGTGGATATTACTTATCCCCCGGAGGAGCCATTGTATGAACAAAATCCCCTGCTGCCGATAGGCACCATTCAGGAAAAGAAAAAGGCCCGGACGGGTTATATTGTGGAAACCTATAAAATTTATCTGAAGAACGGCGCAGAATATCGCAGGGAAAAGCTGTGCACATCCAATTACAAGATGATCCAGCAGGTGCTGGAATGGAACTGACGAGGGAGGATCGGATATGCTGAAGGGCGATCTGCGTAAACAGGCCATTGTGGATGCGGCGGAGGCATTATTCTTTGAAAAGGGCTATGCCGGCGCCACGATCCAGGATATTCTGGATGTGCTGGGCTGCAGCAAGGGCAGCTTCTATCATCATTTTGAATCCAAATTGCAGGTGCTGACGGAATTATGCCGCCAGCGGGCTGAAAAAAGCTATACTGTTTTTGCCGAGAATCGCTATGATGACGCTCTGGGCGCCTTGAATGCCCTGATCTATTATGCCATGCCCTTCCGCTCCGGGGAGGATCGGGCCGTGGCGCTGCTGCTGCCCCTGGAGGGAATGGCAGACGGCGGTATGGTGCGCTCCGCCATGCTGGAAGCGCAGAAGCAGCTGTTTTTCCCGGAAATGTGCAAGCTGCTGAATCTGCTGAAAAGCCAGGGCATCTTCCATTTTACTCAGCCCATGCTGCCGGAGCTGCTGTGGGATACCTACACCGCCCTCTATCAGCGCCTGATGCAGGAAGCGGCTGCAATCCGCCAGGGCGGGCCTACTGCCGGGGTGATTCAATTGATTGAAGCAGAAAGGTTTATTTGGGAAAGGCTGCTGGATGCGCCCTTCGGTTCCATGGAATTGATCCGGGGGGATGAGGCGCTGCAGGTGATCAGCCATGCTATTACCATGCTCAAGCGGATGGAGAATGCTCAGTGAGGAAGAATTGGTATGGAAAAAGTATCGCCTGAAATCAAAGAAATTCTGAAGGAGCGCTTCGGCAGAGATTCTCTGATTGCCCTTGCTACCCTGGATGGGGAATGGCCCTCTGTCCGCACGGTGAATGCGGTATATGAGGAGGGGGCCTTTTATGTGATCACCTATGCCCTTTCCGGGAAAATGGGGCAGATTGAAAAATGTCCCCGGGTTGCTGTCTCCGGGGAATGGTTCACGGCCCGGGGGATGGGGGAAAATCTGGGGCATGTGCTGCAGCCCAGGCATCATCAGATTATGGAAAAGCTGCGCAGTGCGTTTGCTTCCTGGTATGGCAACGGCCATGTAAATGAGCAGGATCCCCATACCTGCCTTTTAAGAATCCGGCTCACAGAGGGGATTCTTTTTTCCCATGGCAGGCGATATGAGATTGATTTTTCAGCATAATAGCGATTTATTCCGCCTTCGGCTATGGAATGGGCCAGGGCGGTTTTTTATTCCGGAATGGACAAAAGCGGGCAGAGAATGACAGGAAATTTCTTTCCGGGTATGCTATCATTCTTTTGTAGGGACGAAAAGGGGGAAGAAGGATGGAGTGGACCGGTAGCATCCAGCGGGCTATTCAGGCGCTGGAGCAGCATTTGCTGGAGGAAGAAGCAGCCGGGATGGCGGCCCGGGCAGCGGCACTTTCGCCCTTTTATCTGGAGCGGGGCTTTAAAATGATGACCGGCTTTTCCATCGGGGAATATGTTCGGTTCCGCAGGCTGTATCTTGCGGCGCTGGATGTGCTGTCCGGAGAGGAAAAGATCATTGATCTGGCATTCCGATACGGCTATGAGACCCCGGAAAGCTTCACCAAGGCCTTTTCCCGGTTCCACGGGCTTTCGCCGCTGCAATTGAAAAAGGAACCGAGAAAAATCAGAGTATTCTTGCCCCTGAAGATTGAAATCGCCATTCGAGGAGGAAATGAAATGGATTTTACCGTAGAAAAGATGCCTGCATTTCAGGTGATCGGATTCAAGAGGGAATTTGTATTCGAAACGGCTTATCAGCAAATTCCGGAATTCTGGGATGAAATGGAAGAAAAATATGCCCGGCCCATGCTTGCCGGCAAAGCTGCGGATACGGCCATTGACCGGGTATTCCGTGAGAATCATATCGGTGAATTTGGGGTTTGCGTAGATGATGAAGGGATGAATGGCCGCTTTTCCTATCTGATTGCCGGAAAATGGCAGGGAGGGGAAGTGACGGAGGGCATGACCGTCTATCAGTTCCCCGAAATGCTCTGGGCCAAGTTCCCCTGTATCGGCCCCATGCCTGGGGCACTGCAATCAGTGAATACCAAAATTTTTCAGCAATGGCTGCCCAATAACAGCGATTACGAAATTGCCCTGGGTGCGAATATCGAATGGTACAGCCCTGAGGGCAGCCCCCAGGATGCCGATTATCAGAGCGCCATCTGGGTGCCGGTCAGAAAAAAAGAATAATGGAAAATGCCCCCTGCAGCTCAAGCAGGGGGCAAATTTTCTGAATACGATTATTTTTCCATGTGCAGCTTGATTTCCAGCATCTGATTGAGATTCAGTTCCCATGTGCCAATAATGTTTTCAGGCTTTTTCACGGCGGGATCGAAATGGGGATATCCCTCTACATATTGATCGTTATAGGCAACGGGCTGTGCCAGGTAAACCGTTTCGGGAAGATTGACGGCAATGGGGGAGAGCAAAATGGTGAAAGGAATGCTTCCATCGGGATTTATCTCATTGCTCCAGATGCAGCCATTGCTCAGTTCCCGGTCTCCTTCCAGATCCACCAGCACCAGGCCTTTTTCCAGGAAAGGATAAACACTGTTTCGATCTCCATAGATCCGTCCTTCAAGTGAGCCGCCGGCATGGGTCAATTCAAAGGAATCGAATGCAATACGATGTCCGTTCAGCAAATATTCCTTCTGCTCCGGAACGGCACGGCTGATCATCATTTGATCCAGATCCACTTCCAGTGTCATTTCAATGGTATCCAGCCGCTCAGCCCAGCCCAGTTCCTCAAACACAGACTCATAAGCTACGCCCCCCGATTGCCCCAGCGTATAATTACGCCGGGCATTTTCGGGACGGAATAATTCCAGATTGCATTCTCCCCGTTCATCCGTTACCAGGCAATTCATGAGGATGTTAACATCATAGCCTTCAAAATCCTTATAATTCACCAATTGGGGGGCATTGAGCGGCCGCCAAACATCCATCAGAATTTTCAGGGAGATTTTTCCGCCTGGGATATTATCCCAGCCCAGGAATTTTCCATTTTCGTCGATTGCTGCTACCTGCTGCCATTTTTCATAATAGCTGCCGGTAATGGGAAGGGCCTTGTCTTTGACGGCACCGCCCAGAAGCCAGCCATAGCTGCCGGGGCCCTCAGAGAAAAGATTGCTGCCTGAGGCGCCCTGACCATTGATCAAAAAGCCGTCTAAGGTATAAAGCAGCGTTTCACCGGTGGGATTGACGATAGAGATGATGGTATGCAGGGCGTTGCCATCGTAATAGAGTTCATCCAGGGTAATGCTGCCCAGGGGAGTGGCGGCAGTTTGCTGGGGAGCCTGGATTTGGGATAATACTTCCTCGGGAACGGATGCTTCATTGCCGTAGAGATGATCGGCAATGCGGGAATGTACCAGGGCGGCCGCTGCGCCAAGGGTCAAAAGGGTGAAGATCAGGATAAAAACCAGGGATACAGTCAGTTTCTTTTTCATGCGGGGGGGCTCTCCTTTCTCGGCGTTTATGATTCGCCGGGCCAGCCAGGGATCCCCCTCCAGGCCGGATAGCCTTTGATCAATGGCTTTTTTCATAGCGTGGGATAGCTGCTGATCATGCATGAGGTTCCCTCCTTTCCAATAGGGTGCGGAGCTTTTCACGGCCCCGCTTCAGTCGTCCGGATACAGATGACTGGGCCAGTCCCAGCAGATGTGATATTTCAACAGTGGATAAATCCTGATAATAATGCAGCAGCATCACCTCTCTGAGCTTGATGGGCAGCTGCATAACCGCCAGAACCAATTCTTCATCCTTTTCTTCAAATGGAATGCTGGCCTCCGGCAGCATATCCGGGGTATATTTTCGATCCATAAACCGGAGCCAGCCGGATCGGTTCATATCTCGGCAGGTATTCAGGGCGATTTTGATCAGCCAGGTTTTGATACTGGATTCCTGCCGGAAGGAATCCATGCTGCGGTAAGCCTTGAGGAAGGTTTCCTGTACGGCGTCTTCCGCCAGCGCCCTGTCCTTAAGATGCAGATAACACATCTTCAGCAGTGTATGCTGATATAAATTCACCATTTCTTCCAGTGCCTGTTCTTTTTCCAGAGCGACGTCCGGGCCCTTGACATTGCTCATGGCTTCCACCTCCTTCCACTCATATAGACGAATGGACAGGCATTTCTATCGTATCATGCAAAAAAATTAAAAGCAGATACAGGGATTATTCCTGTATCTGCTGAAATGCAAAGGATTATTTCTGGCCGTAATAGGCGCCGGGGCCATGTTTTCTGTGATAATGCTTATCCAGAATATACTGGGCCATGGGATCCCGGGGGGCGGCAGGGGAGATCAATTCAGTATGGAAGGCCATCATGGCCACCTCTTCCAGCACCACTGCATTATGGACGGCTTCATTGGCATCCTTGCCCCAGGTGAAGGGGCCGTGGGTATGCACCAGCACTGCAGGCACAGCCACGGGATCGATATCATTTTCTTCGAAATGGGCGGCGATGACCCGGCCGGTTTCCAGCTCATAGGCGCCTTCCACTTCCTCCTTTGTCAGCACCCGTGCACAGGGCACCGCGCCGTAGATATAATCGGCATGGGTAGTGCCGTAGGCGGGGATGGAGCGGCCGGCCTGGGCCCAGATGGTGGCCCAGCGGGAATGAGTGTGCACCACACCGCCAAGCTGGGGAAAGCGGCGGTATAATTCAGCATGGGTGGGGGTATCGGAGGAGGGATTCAGATCCCCTTCCACCTTGTTGCCCTCCAGATCCATTACCACCATCATTTCCGGGGTCAGCTTTTCGTAAGGCACCCCGGAGGGCTTGATGACGAACAGGCCCTTTTCCCGGTCAATTCCGGAAACATTGCCCCAGGTAAAGGTCACCAGGTTGTATTTGGGCAGCAGCATATTGGCTTCATAAACCTGTTTTTTCAATTGTTCCAGCATGTGTATCTCTCCTTACAGCGAACGTCTATTCAATAGAATATCATTTTTCCGGATGGATTTCAAGTGGGATCACAGTCTGAGGACGCCTTCTTTATTTTTTCTTCTGTATCCTTCCTGATCTCCGCCCTCAGGGCGGTGAGATAGGGAGAAAAGGCTACTTTATCATCGGCGTAGGTGAGATTGAGATCATATTCCAGTGGCAGCCAGGTGGCTAAATCCGATTCATTATGCTGGATCACTGCTTCCAGGCCGTCGATAGCCTTATAGATCCGGGATTCCAGGGTTTTTCTTTCCTCCATTTCCCGGTAGAGTGCCTGCATTTCCTGGGCGAAGGGGGCAGGAAGGGAATGCACCCAATCGGTAAGCATTTTTTCTTCCTGTGCCTCATCGGCAGCCGTTTTATTGAAGGAGGGGATATCGCCGGTGAAGGCCTCCCCCAGATCATGAAAAAGGCACATCAGGATGACTTTGGAAGTATCCGCCTCTGGGAATTCATCCTTCAGGAAATAGGCCATCAGGGCAGCACGCCAGCTGTGCTCCGCCACGCTCTCGTGCCGTCCGCCGGTGGTATAGCAATGCCGGGTGGCATCCTTGAGCCGCTGGGCCACCGATAGTATTTCCAGCAATGCACGGGTATCCATGAAAAAACCTCCCCGGATGAGAATGGATTAAAGCGCTGTTTCGGTGAGAATGCAGGTTTTATATTGATTCAGCAGGGCTTTGTGGGCCTGGCGGGCGGCCTTTTCATCCGTGAATGCCCCAAAGACTACCGATCCGCTGCCCGTCATCCGGGCCATCACGGCGCCGTGATTCAGCAGTGCCTGCCGGGCAGTATCGATTTCCGGGCGCATGGGGATGGATACCTGCTCCAGGCCGTTCTTTGCATGGGCGGACAGCAGGGAAAGATTCCCTTCCGCCAGGGCCTGCATGCACTTTCCCATATCGGAGGACAGGGCCTCTCCCTGATGCCATGCGGTGAATACCTCCTTGGTGGTAAGGGCAGCGCAGGGCTGAATCAGAATCAGAGGGAAGGTTTTTTTGCAGGGAATAGGGGTGAGGATTTCCCCGATGCCCTGGGCTCTGGCCGGTTCATCCAGCAGGCAGAAGGGCACATCCGCCCCCAGGGAGAGGCCGATGGTCATCAGTTCCTCTTCCTCAATTTCCAGATCCCACAGATTGCATAAGCCCCGCAGGGCGGCCGCTGCATCGGCGCTCC
The DNA here is from genome assembly GCA_017395685.1 of Clostridia bacterium. Classification (GTDB taxonomy): domain Bacteria; phylum Bacillota; class Clostridia; order Christensenellales; family Aristaeellaceae; genus RUG563. The sequence goes on along the minus strand of JAFQOD010000071.1, from coordinate 20,549 downwards.
CGCCTCCCAGGCCGGCGCCCATGGGAATATTCTTTTCCAGATACATCTTTGCGCCCTGGGTGATCCCGGCATACTGCTGCAGGGCCCGGGCCGCTTTCATGACCAGGTTACTGTCATCGGCGGCAAGCTGCTTGGCCCCCCCGATTTCCAGTGTCAGCTGATCATCCTTCTTGATATACAGATAATCGCACAGGGCCAGGGGCTGCATCAGGCTGTCCAGCAAATGGTAGCCATCCTCCCGCTGCCCGGTAATATCCAGATTCCAGTTAATTTTCGCCCGTGCCGGCATCTCGATGGCCCAGCTCAGGCGCTTTGCCCTTTGCCAAAGTGATTTCAAATTCTGCTCCCCCTTCCCCGGAAATCAATCGGATCTGCTGGCCGTGCTTTTCCATGATTTTGCGGCAAATGGCCAGGCCCAGGCCGGTGCCTTTGCCCACGGTATGGGCTTTATCCGCTTTATAGAAGCGATCGAAGATATGCAATTGATCTTCCTGCAGGATGCCGGTGCCATTATCCTTCACCCTCAGGGCAACGATATCCCCGTTTATTCGGGTTTTTATTGAAATTTTCCCCTGTTCCGGGGTAAACTTGACGGCGTTATCCAACAGATTGATGATTACCTGCTGAATCTGATCACTATCCGCATGAACGAAGCAGGGATCCTCTTCAAAATCCGCATTCACATCCAATTGCTTTTCTTCCAGCTGGGTCATCCGGGAAATAAGCACCCGGCGGGCCGTTTCATTGATATCGAAATCCGACCAGGCCAGGCTGGTTTCTTCGTTTTCGATGCGGGAAAGATTGAGCAGATTAGCGATCAGCTTGGAAAGCCGGTGGGTTTCGTCCACCACCACCTTCAAATACCGGGGATGATCCTCGGCAGGGATGGTGCCATCCAGCATGCCCTGGGCAAATCCCTGGATGGAAGTAATGGGGGAACGCAGTTCATGGGATACATTGGCCACGAAATCTCGGCGGGATTGCTCCAGGGTGGATAGCTGGGCGGCCATCTGATTGAAGGCCTGGGATAATTCCCGGATTTCCCTGGCGCCGGCCTCCGGGGCGCGGGCATTAAAATCCCCCCGGGCCATACTGCCGGCGGCATGGGCCATGGCGGTGAGGGGCCGGGTCATCTGCCGGGTGAAGAGGAATACAAGCAGGGCAGCGATCAAAAAGAGTCCGCCTGCTGCCAGGGCCACCTGCAGCGCCAATCCCCGGTAAGAGGCATGTACGGTCTGGGCGGCGGTCTGAATCATTACAAGGCCCATCACGGTGCGGTGATTGGTGAGGGGATTTTCCTGGGTCCAGGGTACGATGACGGTGAAGAGAGGGCCGGCGGCGCTGTTGGTCTGCCTGACAATTTCATGGCCCTGCATAACCTGCTCCATATAGGAAGATAATTCTTCCTGGGAGGGCATGGAACGCATGCTTTCATCCTGCAGGGTGGTTTCGTTATAATAGGTGCGCCTTTGCCCGCTGTGATCCACTACGATGATATAGGCATTGTATTCCTGATAGACCCGGCTGGCCTTCCAGTACATGTATTGCTCGGTGGTATTGGTTTTTCCAAGGGCCCGGTTGATATGATCATTGGGCAGGCGGCTGGCCAGATAGGCCATATCCCGGGCCTGATTTTTCAGGGCATTCATCCGGGCCTGGATGATATTATCCCTCAGATTCACATAGGAAAGGGAGAAAAGCAGCGCAACGCAGCACAAAATGACCGCCAAGAAGACGGTCAGCAATCGGGAAAACATGCTCAGATTGCGCAAAGATCATTTCACCTCGAATTTATATCCTACACCCCATACCGTGCGGATTTGCCAGCCCAGCTGTTCACTGTCCTGCAGCTTTTCCCGCAGCCGCTTGATATGCACATCCACCGTGCGGCTGTCCCCGAAGAAATCAAAGCCCCACACCTGCTGAAGCAGCTGATCCCGGGTGAATACCCGGTTCTGATGAGCGGCCAGGAAATACAGCACTTCCAGCTCCTTGGGGGGCATATCCACATGCCTGCCTTGGAAATGCACTTCATATTTTTCCAGGCTGATGGTAAGGCCGGGGAAGGAGAGGGTATCCTTATCGCTTTCCCCGGGGGCGGCACGGCGCAGCACAGCCTTTACCCGGGCTACCAGTTCCTTGCCTTCGAAGGGCTTGGTTACATAATCATCGGCGCCCAATTCCAGGCCCAGCACCTTATCAAAGGTTTCATCCTTGGCGGTGAGCATGATAATGGGGATATTGCTGATCTGACGGATGGCGCGGCATACCTGCCAGCCATCAAGCCCGGGCAGCATAATATCAAGCAGCATCAGGCTGGGAGGATTCTTCTGGAATGCGGCTACCGCTTCATCTCCTCGTGTCTGGACAGAGACATCAAAGCCCTCTTTTTCCAGATACAGCCGTACCAGCTGGGCAATATTGGGATCATCATCTACGACAAGAATAGATTGCCTGTCCTTCATCGGTTACACCTCCTGGATACTGATGAATACATTCAAAGAATAGGGGAGCATTTACAGCACTGCTTTTCTGGAGAAAAGTAAAGAGCGTGAAAAATCCAGAAGCAGTTTTCTTTGGATGGTGCGGGAGGGGCTTTCTTTTCATTATGAAGCATCACTGGGAAAACTGTTGTTGGAGGGAAAAAACGAAAAATCCAGAAGCAGTTTTCTTTGGGTGGGTGCGGGAGGGGATTTCTTTTTCAAAAGAAATCTCCTCCCGCCATATCCCTAACTATTACTTCAGCTCCACCACCGTAACCCCTTCTTCACCTTCGCCGTATTTGCCCCGGCGGAAGGATTTCACCTGGGGATAGGTGCGCAGATGGCGCTGAATACCATCCCGCAGGATACCGGTGCCCTTGCCATGCACGATGGTTACCTCATGCAGGCCGGCCAGCACTGCTTCGTCCAGATATTGTTCCACTTCCTCCAGCGCCTCATCCAGGGCGAGGCCGCGTACATCACAGCTTAGTCCAATGGTACGGGTAGCAGCGCCGGTGCTAACAGAAACGGAGGAAACCTTCTTCTTGGGCTTGGGCTCATTCACCAGTCGCAGCTGGCTCAGGTGAGCTTTCAGCTTCATGATACCGGCCTGCAATTGCACTTCGCCCTTGTTATCGGGCAGACTAAGCACCGTGCCCTTGGTATTCAGATGGGTGATTTCCACAATATCGCCCACCTTTACGGTCTTGGGGGGCTCCGCCATATTGCCGGTGGGCTTTTTCAGGCCCTCGGCCAGGCTGTCAATGCCCTCTTCCATCCGTTTTCTCAGGGCGTTCACTTCATGATCGGGGGCAGAGCCGGCCTTCTTGAGACGCTTGAGATCATAGAGGATGGAATCGGCATCCCGCTTCGCCTTTTCCATGATGCGGCGGGCCTCTTCCTTGGCTTTGCGGGTAGCGGCCTCCTTCTTTTCTTCCATGTTTTTATAGAGCAGTTCCGCCTCATTGCGCAGCTTTACCGTCTCCTGCCGGGCCTGTTCTGCCAGTTCCCGCTCCTTTTCTGCTACCTGGCGGTGATATTCTGCATTGGCAATCACATCCTCAAAGCGGATGGTATCATGGGAAAGCAGATCCTTGGCTTCGTCAATCAGATATTCCGGCAGGCCCAGACGCCTGGAAATCTCAAATGCATTGGATTTACCGGGCACGCCGATGGACAGGCGGTAGGTAGGCCGCAGGGTGGCTACATCAAATTCCACGCTGGCATTTTCCACGCCTTTGGTGGAGAGGGCATAAGCCTTCAGTTCGCTGTAATGGGTGGTGGCACAGGTGCGGGCCTTGATTTTCAAAAGTGCATTCAGGATCACCTGGGCCAGGGCGGCGCCCTCGGTGGGATCGGTGCCTGCCCCCAATTCATCAAAGAGGGCCAGATCCCGGGGGGTAACCGCATTCATGATGGAGACAATATTGGTCATGTGGGAAGAAAAGGTGGAAAGGGATTGTTCAATGGATTGCTCGTCCCCGATATCTGCATAGACTTCCTCAAAGGTGGAAAGCTCAGTGCCCAGATTTCCCGGGATGTGCAGGCCGCTCTGGGCCATCAGGGTCATCAGCCCTACGGTTTTCAGGGTGACGGTTTTGCCGCCGGTGTTGGGGCCGGTGATGATCAGGGAGGTAAAATCCTGCCCCAGCCAAAGGGAACAGGGCACCACCTTTTCCCGGTCGATGAGGGGATGGCGCACCCGCACCAGATTGATGCGGCCTTCCTGATTCATTTTCGGGCGTACGCATTCCATTTCCCGGGACAGCATGCCCTTGGCGAAGATAAAATCCAGATCGGCCAGCACGGCCAGATTGCGGGCGATCAGAGCGGCATTTTCCCCTACCTGCTGGGACAGAGCGGCCAGGATGCGATCGATTTCATCCCGCTCTTTCATATGCCATTCTTTTAATTCGTTGCCCATTTCCACTACAGCCAGGGGCTCAATGAATAAGGTGGCCCCGGTGGCGGATTGATCATGCACCAGTCCGGGCACATTGCCCCTGTGCTCCGCCTTGACAGGCAGCACATAGCGGCCGTTGCGCACGGTAACGATGGATTCCATCAGATATTTGGAATAGCTGGCGCCGTGAGCCATGGAATTGAGCCGTTCCCGGATCCGGTCATTCACCTGGCGGATGTGCCGGCGGATATCGAACAGGGCAGGGGAGGCATGATCGGAAATTTCTTCTTCGCTGAGGATGGCCTCGGTAATATCCGTTTCCAGCTGGCGCAGGGGATGAAGCAGGGATGCCTTGGCTGTAATGAGGGGGGTGTTTTCCCGTTCGGTCACCAGCGCATTCCGGGCGGCACGGGCGGCCCGCAGGGCATCTGCCACCATCAGCAGCGCCTTCTGGGACAGGGTGGATCCCTTTTCCGCCAGGGTCAGATATTCCCCGATATCGGAAAAGGATACCAGAGGATTGCCCCCCAGATAGGTGAGGGTGACCACGGCCTCTTCCGTTTCATCCAGGGCCTTGTTCACATCGGCAAAATGTTGATAGGGGGTCAGCTTCCGGCAGGCTTCCTTGCCTGGATCGGACAGGGCATAGGCGGACAGCATTTCCCGGATTTTTGTAAATTCCAGCACGCGAAGGGCGCGTTCATTCATATTTTTCCCTCCCATAGGAAAGTATAAGGCCATTTCCGGCGGTTTTCAACAAGCCGGCGGCAATGTTCAAAAAACGTTTACAGCGTTCATTTTTTCGCCATAATCAGGGATTAACACAAATCCTTCTGCCTCAGATTACCCCTTCTCCAAACCTGCCCATCATTCCCCGAATATCCAGGGCGGGGGGATTTTTTCCTTCCAGGAGGGCTCGATAATGGGCGATGATTTTCTTTTGCAGGGATAGATCCTCATCGGTAAAGTCCAGAAGGAAGGAAAGGGGCTGCATCCCCTGTAAAGCGGGGGACAGATGCAGCGGCAGATTGGAAAGCATTTCAATCTGGCAGCCTTCCGGCAGCCGGAGGGGATACAGGGGATAGGCGGCATGCATCCGGTCGGTGAGGCAGGTGCCCAGGGCACCTTTTCCTTTTTCGCACAGATTGCATTGCTCCCTGCCCTTTTCCAGGCCCATTGCCGTGCGCATGGGGCAATGATTGAGCAGCATCAGCCGGGTGCGGCCGTAGACGGGCAGGATTAATTCGCAGATGCCGGCGGGCAGATCGGCAATTTCCTTTTTGCTCAATTCCCGGGACAGGGTAACGGAAGAGAGCCCCAGATGGGAAAGCATGCGGATGGCCTGGCCATTCATTACGGGAATGCCATCCCCGGCCATATCCTCCGGCTGGGCATTTTCCAATTGCCCCGGGCTGGAAAGGGAGAGGGGAATGTGATATTCTATTGCCCAGGCCTTTAGCTGCTGCTGGGCGCCCTCCGTCAATTGGGAGGGCAGGCAAAGATGGGTGCGGTCAGGGAAGGATTTCAGAATGGGCAGCAGCCTTTCTTCCCGGAAATCCTGGGGAAGATAAAGGATATGATGGGCCCCGGCAGAAAGCAGGGCGGGGATATCCTGAATGTTTCTGGTTTTTACAATCAGGCGTGTAGCGGGAAGAGAGCCTTTCTTAGGATCGAAGGCGGCTTTCGGGATATCTTCCCTGGGATGGGCGGCGATCCGCTGGGCAGTCAATTGCGACAGGGCATCCCGGCGCAGGGCATTCAATGCGGCAGCCGGGGCAAAGACATGATCGGTATATAATTGCAGCTCCCGCAGAATAAAAGGGGTGCCCCCGGTTTTGGCAAGGGCCTTTCTGGCACCTTCTTCATCCAGCGGTTTATTGGCAGCCTGCTGGCAGATTTCCCCCTCGGCGGACACATGGCTTTCCCCATCGGTAACGTACAGGGAAAGGGGCTGCCCCGGCAGGGCGGTGAGCACAGCGTCAAAGGGAATGGGCAGGGATTGATTCAACTTTTCACCCTCGAAGGTGGCCCGGGCCAGGGCAAGCTGGCTTTCATCCTCGGTACGGCGCACCAGTTCCCCATTTTTTACCTTATCCCGGAGGCGGAGGGTGGCAATCTGCCCTTCTTTTACTTCCGGGCCGGAATAACGGATTTCCTGGCTGCCGATTTCCAGGCTATCCCCGTTATGCAAGGGGCGCAGCAGCTTTACATCGCACAGCAGTGCACCGCCCTTCTGATACATTTTTTCCACCCGGCCCATGGGAAGACCAATGGGGGTAACCCGGGTAGGATCGATGATCCCGGCATCCCTGAGCGTGCCTGGATAGCCCTGGGTAAAGCCGCCCCGGGAGAAAATCTGAATCAGGGATTCCTTTTCCTTTTGTCCGGCAGGGGTGAATCGATTCTCCAGAATGGCGTCTAAGGCATTGCGGTAGGATCGGGTGACCTCCGCCACGTATTCCGGGCGCTTTAAGCGGCCTTCAATCTTGAAGGAATAAACCCCGGCATCCGCCATTTTTTTCAATTGATCCCGGGCGCACAGATCCCGGGGGGAGAGAAATGCCCCCTGCTTGCCCTGATAATCATAGGAAAGGCGGCAGGGCTGGGCACAGCGGCCTCTGTTTCCGCTTCTGCCCCCGATCATGGAAGAAAAAAGGCACTGGCCGCTGACGGATACGCACATGGCCCCGTGACAGAAGGCCTCGATTTCCATGCCGGTATCAGCGGCCTTTTTCATTTCGGGGATGGTGCATTCCCGGGCGAGCACTGCCCGTTTTGCCCCAAGCTGCTGCAAAAGCCGTACGCCCTGGGCGTTATGCAGGGCCATCTGGGTGCTGGCATGCACTGGCAGGGAGGGGAATTCCTCCCGGCAGATTTTCAGAATCCCCAGATCCTGCACCAATACGGCGTCCGCCCCCAGATTTTCCAGCAGCGCCAGCGTTTTCTTTACATCAAAAAGTTCCCTTTCCTTGACCAGAATGTTCACCGTCACATAAATCTTTTTCCGGTGAAGATGGGCAAGAGAAAGGGCCTCTTTCAGCATATTTTCATCAAATCCTGCGCTTGCACGCGCACCAAAGGCGGCCGCGCCTAAATAGATCGCGTCCGCCCCGTTTGCCAGCGCTGCCTTCAGCGCCTCCATACTGCCCGCCGGGGCGAGCAGTTCCAGTTTATTTGGCATATTTTAGTTTCTGCAGCTCCTGACGCGCCTGCAATAGCTCCCGCCTCAGACGGGTATTGTCATCCTGGGCGCCCAGCAATTCATCCGCCATGGAGAGCGCAGCGATCACCGCGGCCGTTTCCCGGTTCACAAAGCCGCTGGAGCCGGTTTCGGCGATCTTGCGATCCACATACACGGCCATTCTGTGCACATGATCGGGTGAATCGGTGGAGGTGAGGGTGTAATCACGCCCCGCGATGCGCAGGGTGTAGGTGGCTTCGCCTTTCCTGATAATCATAATTGATCAAAGGGATAGAAGGCCCCTTTGGTATCCACACGGATGGAGGCGATCTTCTGGGGCTCCAGGGGCTTATCCATCCGGTCACGGGGAACGGAAACGATTTTATCGGCTTCCTCCATGCCGGTGAGCACCTTGCCGAAAGCAGCATAGGAGCCATCCAGGTGGGGGGAATCGCTGGTCATGATAAAGAACTGGGAACCGGCGGAATCGGGATGCATGGCCCGGGCCATGCTGAGCACGCCGTAGGTGTGCTTCAGGGGATTATCAACGCCGTTGCGGGCAAATTCGCCCTTGATATTATAGCCGGGGCCGCCGATGCCCATGCCTTTGGGGCAGCCGCCCTGGATCATGAAGCCGGGGATTACCCGATGGAAGATCAGCCCGTCATAGAAGCCGCTGTTGGCCAGGGCGGCGAAATTGCCCACCGACTGGGGGGCAAATTCAGGATACAGTTCCCCCGTCATAACGCCGCCGTTTTCCAGCGTGATGGTGAAGGTGGGGTGATTGATTTCGCTCATGATTGTTTCCTCCAATTATACAGTGCGAGGCTTTTTTGCCTCCATATGCATCATATCGCTTTTTGGCATTTTTGTCAAATATGGCCTTGTTTTTCGGGAAAATCGGGGGTGAAAAATCCAATTTTTCGCAGAAATCCGGCGGTCTGCCTGGTTTCGGTTGCAATGGCGATCGATTTGCGATATAATAATTGTTGATATTTATGTAGATTCCATAGAAGGGCGGAATGCAGATGAGCCGTATGCCGGAAAAGCAGCTTAGCCTGATGAAAAAGGCGCTGAATAGATGTAAAATGCATATCGGGCCTCTTTCTGCGCTGATGCTGTGCCAGCTTTTGATCCGTCTGATCGCTCTTGCCCCGGCTGTGATAGGTTTTACCGGTGCAGGGGGAGAGGGCATTCCCGGCTGGGTATATTATTCCCTGTCCATCCTTTTCTATGTATTTCTGGTAATGCCGTCCCGGTTCTTTGCAGGGCAGTGGCTTCGCCATTTTGCGGGGGATACTGTAAAGGCGGCAATGAAAATCCCTTATGGCAGATGGCTGGGAAAGGGCCTGATCCGCCTGGCAAAGGGCTTGCCCTGGGGTATTCCTGTGTTTGCGGTGCTGGGATATCTGGTGATCGGGTCTGCGGTGCTGCCCTATAATCAGATGTGGCGGCCGGTGCAGAATCTGGCCCTGATCTTTGGGATGGAGGCCACGCTGCTGGGCGGCGTGATTGCCGCACTGCCCATGCTGCTGATGATGATTCTGCTGTTCTGCTTTGGATGGCTGCTGGATATGCCTGTGGAATACCGGCTGGAGGGCCAGGATCCAATATGGGAGCGTAAAGGCAGAATGGGCATCCTGATTAAAAATTTTTGCGTAAATACGCTGCTGTTCCTGCCGGCTCTGGCAGGAATTCTGGCGGTAATGATTCCCTACATCCTTAGCAATGTGGATTTTTCCGGCAATTTGCTCAAGACCATCCAGGATATGACCAAGTTGATGGATACGCCCCTGCCTGCGGGGATTTTTGGGGCGCTTTTGGGTATTTTCCTGCTTTTGTATCTGCCCCTGTGCACTGTTCGCAAGATGCGCAATGCCCTGCTTTCCGATGGCCTGCTGGGAGGGGAAAATGCGGCTGGATAAACTTTTGTGCAATCTGGGGGTCGCATCCCGCAGCGGCTGCAGGGATATTCTGAAGGCCGGCAGGGTGCGGGTGGAAGGGGCCGTCTGGAAGGACGGAAGCAAAAATGTTCCGGATGGGGCGGCAGTTTCCCTGGATGGCGTGCCCCTGGATACCCGGCTTTCCCGGCATCTGATGCTGAATAAGCCTGCCGGGGTGCTTACCGCCGCAGAGGATCATAAGCAAAAGACGGTGATGGATCTCTTGCCTTCCTGCTATGCGGCCATGGGCTGTATGCCGGTGGGGCGGCTGGATAAGGATACCACAGGTATTCTGATTCTCACTACGGATGGGGAACTGGCCCATCGATTGATCGGCCCCAAATATCATGTGGATAAGGTATATGAGGCAAAGGTGGAGGGGACCCTGGATGAAAGCGATCAGGCAGCTTTCCTGGCCGGGCTTCCTCTGAAGGATTTTACCGCACTTCCTGCCAAGCTGGAAATTATGGCCCCGGATATAGGGCGGCTGACGGTGCAGGAGGGGAAATACCATCAGGTGAAAAGGATGTTCGGGGCACGGGGAAAGCCGGTTGCCGCCTTGCATCGGTTATCCTTTGGCCCTCTTCAATTGGATGATCAACTGGCACCGGGGGATTTCCGGGAATTGACCGGGGAGGAGGCCGCTGCCCTGTATCAGGCAGCGGGCATGGAATATCATGAATGATTATTATTATACGCAGAATCCCACCAGTGAGCATAAATATGCCCCCTGTGATTATACCTACCGGGGGCATCCGCTGCATTTTACCACCGATGCGGGGGTATTTTCCCGGGGCGAGGTGGACTTTGGCACGGATGTGCTGCTGAAGGCGCTGCCGGAGCAGCTTTCCGGCCGCATTCTGGATCTGGGCTGCGGCTGGGGAGCGGTAGGGGTAAGCGTGGGAAAATGCTGGCCCGGCTGCGAAATTGTGATGAGCGATGTAAATGAGCGGGCGCTGGAATTATCCGCCCGGAATGCCAGGGCCAACGGCGTGGCCGTGCAGACGGTGCAGAGCGACGGCCTTTCCAATGTGCCGGGCAGCTTTGATGCGGTGATTACCAATCCTCCCATCCGGGCAGGCAAGCAGGTGATCTACGGCATGTTTCGGGATTGTGCCGGGCGGCTCAGGGAAAACGGCGCCCTCTATATCGTCATCCGCAAGCAGCAGGGGGCGGAATCGGCGCTGAAATTCTTGAAAACCATTTATGATCATGTGGAAACCATCGATAAGAGCGGCGGATTCTGGGTGATCTGCTGCCGGGGAGGGAAAGAAAATGAAGTATGATCGGGCATTTTTTGATGCTGGTATCGACAGGCGCAATACGCTTTGCGAAAAATGGGATGACCGGGAGGTATTGACGGAGGGCGCCATTCCCCTTTGGGTGGCGGATATGGATTTTCCCTGCGCCCAGCCCATTGTGGATGCCCTGCTGGAAAGGGCAAAGCATGCGGCCTACGGCTATAATATGCATGATGAGGAATCGGAAAAGGCACTGTGCGATTATTGGCAGCGGCGGCATGGATTGACCATCCTGCCGGAGCAGACCCGGATGCTGCCCTGCGTGGTAACGGGGCTGAAAACCTGCATCCGTGCCTTCACCAAAGAGGGGGATGGGGTGGCTATTTTCACTCCTGTCTACGGCCCCTTCTTCTTTTCCATCCGGGATAACAACCGCAAGGTGATGGAAGTGGCCATGCTGCGGGATGAGGAAAGCGGCCGCTATTCCCTCAATCTTGAAGGCATGGAAAAGGCGCTGCAGGATGGGGCGAAGATGATCATGTTCTGCAATCCCCACAATCCTGTTTCCCGCAATTGGAGCAAAGAAGAATTGGCCGCCCTGTGCGATCTGGCCGGGCGGTACAGGGTGCCCCTCATCTGCGATGAAATCCATGCGGATTTTGTTTATGCCCCTCACCGGTATACTCCCATCCTTTCCCTGCCGGAAGCCAAAGATCACTGTGTGATGCTCTGTGCTGCCAGCAAGACCTTCAATGTGGCAGGCTTGCAGCAGGCAACGGCGGTATCCTTCAATCCGGATATGCTCAAGGAAATGGAAAAGAAGCTGGCAGCTGCCGGCGTGACCAGCGGCAATACCTTTGCCCTGTGCGCCACCAAGGCAGCCTATCAGGATGGGGATGCATGGCTGGATGGCCTGATGATCTATCTGGATGAAAACCGGCAGGCGCTGGCGGAATATGTGCAGGAATTTCTGCCCAAGGCAAAGCTGACCCCGGTTGAAGCCACCTATCTTGCCTGGCTGGATCTGCGGGCATATGGCAAAACCTGCGATCAGATGGCCGCCGCTTTCCGGAAGCACGGCGTGGCCCTTACCGGCGGCACCTTCTTTGGGAATGAGGGCGAAGGATTTATGCGGGTGAATTTCGGCTGCCCCCGCGAAATGCTGAAAGATGGTATCAAACGCATGAAAGATGCATTGGAGGAATAAGACAATGATGGAAAAAATCGAAAAAATTCTGGCTGGTTATCGGGAAGAAATGATGGAAACTGTGCAGCGCTGGGTGCAGGTGCCCAGCATCAAGGGCGATCCCGCCCCCGGTGCTCCCTTCGGTGTGGAAGCCCGGAAGGCCCTGGATGTGGCCATGGAAGATTGTGCCCGGATGGGCCTGCCCTCTGAGATCATCGACGGCTATGCCGGCCATGCGGATCTGGGGGAAGGGGATACCTATGAGGCGCTGGCCATTCTGGCCCATCTGGATGTGGTGCCTGTGGGCGATGGCTGGACGGTGGAACCCTTCGGCGGCCTGCGCAAGGATGGCAAGATCTATGGCCGGGGCACCAGTGATGATAAGGGCCCTGCCGTTGCCGCGATGTATGCCATGCGCGCTGTGAAGGAAGCGGGCATCCCCCTGCGTAGGAAGGTGCGGCTGATTCTGGGCTGCGATGAAGAATGCGGCTCTTCCGATCTGGCTTATTATGTCACCAAGGTGACCATGCCCCGCTCCGGCTTCAGCCCGGATGCCGATTACCCTGTAATCAATATTGAAAAGGGCGGCGCTCATGTACATTTCAAGGGCCAGCTTTCCAAGGATGGCCTGCAGATTATTTCCTTCCAGGTGGGCGAGCGGGCCAATGTGGTGCCCGGCTATGCCTCCGCTGTGGTGGCAGGCGATGAAGAAACGGCCAAGGCTGCCGTTGCCGCCGGTGAAAAGCTGGGCTTCCCCGTTCATGCCAAGGCGGAAGAGGGCAAAGTGCTCATCGAAACCATCGGCATCAACGGCCATGCTGCCTATCCCTCCCATGCCCGTAATGCCATTGGCGAAATGCTGCTGGTGATGAAGGAACTGGGGGCGGAAGGCCCGATCAAGGATCTGGCTGAAGCAATCGGCATGACCTATAACGGCGAAAACCTGGGCATTGCCATGCAGGATGAAATTTCCGGTGAACTGACTGGCAATCTGGGGATCATTACTGTGGAAAACGGGTGCGTAGAAGCAGTGGTGGATATCCGCTATCCCGTGCTGTTCAATCTGGAAGAGGGCGTAAAGCTGATCCGGATGCGCTTGCCCAAGATGGAAATCACTGTGCCCACCTGGCGCAAGCCCCACCACGTCAGCCAGCATACCGAGCTGGTGCAGGAATTGCTGGAAGCCTATCATGAAGTGACCGGCGGCGAAAAGCGCACCATCGCCATCGGCGGCGGCACCTATGCCCAGTCCATGGAAGAGGGCGTGGCCTTCGGTGCTTCCTTCCCCGGTGAAGAGGAACTGGCCCATCAGGCGGATGAATATATCAAGGAAGAAGTGGTGTATCAGAACGCCCGCATCTTCGCCAATGCCATCATCCGTTTGGCCGGTTCCAAGGAATGAGATTAGGGGCGGATTTCTTTTCCCGGGATGTGCTGGAGGTGGCCCCCGAACTGGTGGGAAAGATGATCTGCCGGCAGCTGCCGGATGGCAGGGTGTTGCGGGGTATGATCACAGAAACGGAAGCATACCGGGGTAAAGAGGATCTGGCCTGCCATGCCAGAATGGGAAAAACAAAGCGCAATGCCGTGATGTTTGGCCCGTCTGGGTATGCCTATATTTATCTGATTTACGGAATTCATTGGCTGTTTAATATCGTAACAGGGGAGGATGAGGATCCCCAGGCGGTGCTGATCCGGGCGCTGGAAAAGCCCTGGGACGGCCCCGGCAAATGGACCAAAGCCTTCTGCGTTACCGGTGACCAGAACGGGCTGTACCTTCCCTCCAGTCAGCAATTATGGCTGGAGGAAGGGCAACAGCCAGATATCATCACAGCACCCCGGGTGGGAATCGATTATGCCGGGGAGCCCTGGAAATCCATCCCCTGGCGCTTTATTGCAAAATAAGGAGGAAGCCCCATGCCTCTTGCCCCCATTCTGATGACCCCTGCCTACCGCTATGGCAAAATGACCCCGTGGGGAGGCAATTCCCTGCGCACTCTTTATCAGAAGGCGATCCCCGATGACCGCACCGGCGAAAGCCTGGAGGTCAGCGCCATTCCCGGCCTGGAAAGCAAAAACCCTGAGGGGGAAACATTGCCCCGGCTGATTGAAAAATACGGTGAAAAGCTGACCGGCACCCAGGTATCTTCTCCCTTTCCGCTGCTGCTGAAATTGCTGGATGCCCGGGATACCCTCAGCGTACAGGTGCATCCCGATGATGCATATGCCGGCCGGGTGGAAAATAAACTGGGGAAGACCGAGGCGTGGCATATTCTTTATGCAGAGCCGGGGGCTGAACTGGTATACGGCATTGAGGCTGGTGTTACAAAGGAAGAACTGATGGCGGCATCCAGGGCCGGCGCTGCGGTGGAAAAACTGCTGCGCAGGGTGAAGGTGAAGGCGGGAGAGACGTATTATATTCCTGCCGGAATGGTGCATGCCATTGGAAGCGGCATTGTGCTCTATGAAATTCAGCAGTCCAGCGATGTCACCTATCGTTTCTATGATTGGGAACGGACGGATGAAAAGGGCAATAAGCGGGAACTGCACATCGAAAAAGCGGTGGATGTAACCGATGTGAATGCCCAGCTGAAGGCTGTTCAGGAAAAAGAAATGGAAAAAGGCCGGTATTTGCTGCTGAATGAAAAGTATTTTACCACCGAACGATTCCAGGATTATGACGGCGTGATCGCCGCCGATCCCCGGCGTTTTGCCCTGCTCACCGCAGTGAAGGACTGCCGCATTGCCTGGAAGGAGGGGGAAATGACGCTGCCTGCAGGAAGGACGGCCCTTTTGCCTGCCGACGGCTATGAATTGCATCTGCAGGCCCCGGCAGCCCTCATTTCTTATCCAACCTGTTGAAAAATTGTTGGAAATGGTATAAAAATCTATAAAAAATGAAATCCTTTCTCCCGTGGCACTTGATCTGCTGCGGGGATTTTGATATAATGCATGGGGGATTAAAGATGATGTTATTAGATTATATGAAAAAATACTGCCCGGAGGCAGTGATCCGGCGGAATGTATCCCTGGATAAATATACTACACTGCGGGTAGGCGGCCCGGCAGATTATTTTGCTGAACCTGAAAATGAATTAACCCTGTGCAATATGCTCAAAGCGGCCCGGGAAACGGATACGCCTGTGCTTTTGATTGGCAATGGATCCAATCTGCTGGTAAGGGATGGCGGCTTCCAGGGCCTGGTGATCCGTTTGGGGAAAAAGTTTTCTGCTATCGAAAAAAGGGATAACGGGCTGTATGCCCAGTCCGGTGCGCTGATGAGCGCCCTCGCCAAGGAAGCGCTGAGATATGCCTATACCGGGCTGGAATTTGCCCAGGGCATTCCCGGCACGGTGGGCGGCGGCGTTTATATGAATGCCGGCGCCTATGGCGGGGAGATGGCCCAGGTGATTGAATCCCTGCGTATTCTGGATGGAGAAGAAATCCGGGAAATTCCTGCTGAAGAAATGGCATTTTCCTATCGCCATACCAAGGCAATGGATGAAAAATGGATCGTGCTGGGGGCCGCTTTTCGCCTGGAATTGGGCGATCCCAAGGAAATCGATGAAAAAATGCAGGATCTGGCCCTGCGCCGGAAAACGAAGCAGCCCCTGGAATATCCCAGCGCCGGATCCTTTTTCAAGCGGCCTGCAGGATATTTTGCCGGGGCGCTGATTGAACAGTCGAATTTGAAGGGCGTATCCGTCGGCGGCGCCCAGGTGAGTGAAAAGCATGCCGGTTTTCTGATCAATACCGGCAATGCCACGGCCTCCGATTTTCTGGGCCTGATGAAAAAGGTACAGGATACCGTATGGGAAAAATTTGGAGTGCATATGGAAAATGAAGTGCGTATTGTGGGGAATGAAAAATGAGCTTTTCTTCCCTTGTGAAAGAAGAATTGCTGCGCATCCATCCGGAAAAGCAATGCTGCATGCTTTCTGAGCTCAGCGCCCTGACCCAGGCCTGCGCCTCCCTCCGTCTGGCCGGACGGGGCAGGGTTAAGGTGGTTTATGAAACGGAAAGCGCCCCTCTGGCCAAGCGCATCTTTCTTCTTTTGAAAAAACGGCTGGAAATCAGCCCTACCCTGGAATTCACCCGCTATAAAAGGCTGGGCGGCAGGCGTGTATCGGTGCTGACGGTGCCGGAAGCGGAAAGCCGCCGGCTGCTCATTGCCCTGCATATGCTGCAGGAATCGGATGAAGGGGCGGTTTACAGGGGGGTGCCCCGGGCAGCCATGACCCGCCGCTGCTGCCGGGCATCCTTTGTGCGGGCGGCATTTTTGGGGGCAGGGGCCGTTACCACCCCGGAGCGGGGATACCATCTGGAGTTTACCTCTGCGGAATCCAGGGCGGAAACGCTGATGAAGATTCTGGAAAAGAGCGGAATCCAATCCTCCGCCACCCAGCGCAGGGGGGCAAAGGTGGTATATATCAAAAAAGGGGATGACGTGGTATCCGCCCTGGCGCTGATGGGGGCGCATAGCTCCCTGCTGGAAATGGAAAATATCCGCATCCGCCGGGATGGCCGCAATCAGGCCAACCGGGCCCGGAATTGCGATGAAGCCAATCTGAAAAAACAATTGACTGCCGGGGCAAAGCAGGCCCAGGCCATCGTATCCTATTCTCTGAAAAACAGCCTGGGGGCGCTGCCCAGGGATCTGCAGGAGCTGGGCAGGATCCGAATGCTGCACCCCGAAGCCTCCCTGGAGGAACTGGGGCAGATGCTGGCCGTTCCTGTGGGAAAATCCGGCGTCAATCACCGAATGCGTAAACTAATGGCTATCATTGAAGCACAGCCTGAAAATAAGGATGAGGTAAATGATCAAGCATAATCTGGATTTGGCGGGGGTTACGCCCCTCAATCGGGTGCAGATTGAGCATCTGGTGCATCTGGCGGGGAAATTTGCCTCCCGCATTCTGTTGGAGCACAGAAACCGCACCATCAATGGAAAATCCATGCTGGGTCTGCTTTCCATGGGGGTTACAGGCCACGAACCTGTAACCCTGATTGTGGAGGGCGATGATGAGGAAATCGCTGCTCAGGAGATCAAGAAACTGCTGGATGCCGGGGTAACGCCCCCCAAGGATGCCGCCAATGCGGATGTGCTGGTGCATCAGATCAAGCACGCCTTTGCCAATATCCTGGAGGATAATCTGGTGGGCATTTATTTGCATGGATCTCTGGCCGCCGGCTGCTTCCAGTGGGAGCACAGTGATATCGATTTCCTGGTGGTGGTAAAACAGCCGCTGACCGTCGAAAAAAAGATCGCTGTAGTGGAAACGCTCTATGCCCTCCGGGAGGATGCACCCTCCAAGGGATTTGAAATGAGCGTGCTGCTGGAGGCGGATTGCCGGGAAATGGAATATCCCATGCCCTATGATCTGCATTATTCTCCCCGCTGGACCAAGGCATATGAAAAGGATCCCCGGGGCTTCTGTGAAGAAATGCACGGCGTGGATCCCGATCTGGCCACCCATATCCTGACGGTGCATGCCTTCGGTGCAGTGATCCACGGCCCCAGTGCGGCCCGGGTTTTCGGTAAAGTGAAAAGGGAGGATGCCCTGGCCTCCATCCAGAATGATCTGGCTGATGTGGGGGAAGAACTGCATGAAAATCCCGTCTATTATGTGCTGACGCTTTGCCGTGCCCTTGCCTATTATCGGGAAAATCTGGTGCTTTCCAAAAAAAGCGGGGGCGAATGGGCGCTGAAGAATCTTCCCCATGCTCATCAGAGCGTGATTCAGGCCGCCCTGAACGCTTATCAATCAGGCCGGGATATGTTCTATGATGAAGGCCAAGCAGAGGATTTCTGCTATGAAGTAATGGAAGAATTGTGCAAATAAAAATCGAGAGAAATGCGTCCCGCCGGAAAGGCGGGATTTTTTATGCGGCGTGATGGTAATTCTTTCTTTTTTCATTGACAAAGGCGTGGTTTCTTCTTACAATGAATTGATTCCAGGATGGGGGATGTATATGATGAAGAAGAAAAATCTGCTGATTTTACTGATATGCCTTGGGGTGATCGCAGGGATTGCTGCGCTTTCCCTGGTGATTGTGCACCGCCCTGAAACCCTGCCGGAAGGGAATGAGGATGCTGCCGGGTACGTATATATCAAAGCGGCCGGGCAGGGCCGGTGGTTCACCCTTCCGGAGGAGGAAACCAGTATCCAGCTCAGGCGGAATGGCAGCAATGGAGAAGAAATCCGCAATATAATTGCTTTTACACCGGATAGTGTTTATATGAAGGAATCTACCTGTGAAAATCAGGATTGCGTCATGCAGGGCGTGGTCACATTGGAAAACAGGGCCAGCCGTGTGCTGAAAAATTCGATCCTGTGCCTTCCCAATGATGTGATTATTGAATTATACAGCGCAGAGGAAATGAAAGAAATGCAGCAGGAGAAAAATCAGTAATTTATTTGTTTTTTCTCTGTACTTATTCTGATTTTTATGTTATATTAATGGTTGGAAAAATTGTGGTTTCAAAAACCGCAATTCAAATAAAAGGAGGAATAACCCCATGAAACGCATGATGGCTATCCTGCTCTCTCTGATGCTGCTTGTTGGCTGCATCCCCGCTATGGCTGAAGGCGCTGACGCTGATGTGATCGTCGTTGGTGCTGGCGGCGCCGGCCTTTCCGCTGCTCTGGCTGCTGTGGAAAATGGCGCTGAAAAGGTAATCGTTCTGGAAATGACCGGCAAGACCGGCGGTGCCCTGAATTTCACCAGCGGTTCCATGTCCGCTGCCGGCACCAAGATCCAGAAAGAAGAAGGCGTTGAAGATACCGTTGAATCCTATATCAGCGATATCATGAATAACGGCGATGATTTCGGCGGTCAGCCCAACAAGGAACTGATCACCGTGTACGCCAATGAAGCTGCCGAAACCTTCGATTGGCTGTATGATAACGGCGTGAAGGAATGCCTCACCGCTGACCGCGTGACCGGCAAGTATTCCGTATTCGCCCCCGAACATGCCCTCTATTCCGTGCCCCGCACCTATAAGGGCTCTCCCAAGGACAAGGTCAACTACAAGTCCCCCGCTCACGAAGTGCTGGATAAGCTGGTTGCTGCCGAAGACAAGATCGAAATCCGCCTGAACACCAAGGTGACCAAGCTGGTTGCCAATGAAAAGGGCCAGGTGCTGTCCGTTGTTGCCAATGACGAATACACCCTCACCGCCTCCAAGGCCGTGATCATGTGCACCGGCGGTTATTCCTCCAACAGCAAGCTGATGGGTGAATATACCGAATACGGCGAATATTACCTGGCTGGCGGCGCCCCCGGCGCTGATGGCCATGGCATTCGTCTGATGCAGGAAGTTGGCGCTGGCATCACTGCCATGGAAGCCATCCCCACCTTCCCCATGGGCCTCACCCTGAAGGCTGACGAAACCCGCGGCCAGATCGCTTCCACCTATACCTGGAAGACCGGCGGCATCGTGGTTAACCAGGAAGGCAAGCGTTTCACCAATGAAACCGAATCCAATCCTGCTCCCCGCGAAGTAGCCTTGGAAGAACAGCCCGGCGCTGTGCAGTATGATATCTATACTGACAAGATCCTGGCTGACCTGGCTGCCACCGGTCAGAACTTCTTCATGGCTGCCTATTTCGCCAATGAAACTTCCCTGGGCGCTCATGTGATGTATTCCGGCAATACCATCGAAGAACTGGCCGCCGCCATCAATGTGCCCGCTGAAAACCTGAAAAAGACCATCGAAGATTACAATGCTGCCGTAGAAAAGGGCGAACCCGATGAATTCGGCCGCGAATACAATGTGAAGAATACCTATAACCTGGCCACCAACAAGGTGGAAGGCGAAAAGTATTATGCCATCCGTCTCCATGCCCTGTGCGTTATGACCCTGGGCGGCGTAACCTGCAATGCTAACATGCAGGTGCTGGATGAAGCTGGCAATGTGATCCCCGGCCTGTATGCTGCCGGCGAAACCGTTGGCGGTATCTGGGGCAAGTTCGTATCCGGCGGTACCGGCGTCATGGGCCCCATCGTGTTTGGTAAGGTGGCTGCCCGTCATGCCATGGCCAATACCCCCGCTGAAGGCTACGAAGTGAAGGAAGCTGCCGGCATCCTGGATATGGCCTTCTTCACCGATGAAGTGGAAGCTGCTGAAGAGCTGTTCGATATGACCCGTGCCCTGAAGGATGGCATCTATGAAGCCACCGTGGATGGCCACAACGCCCCCCTGAGCGTGGCTGTGATCGTGGAAAACAATAAGATCCTGGCTGTGGAAGTGACCGCCAACCAGGAAACCCCCACCATCGCCGGTCCCGTGCTCAAGAGCATTCCTGAAGCCATCATGGCTGCCAACGATCCCGATGTGGATGCCGTTTCCAATGCCACCGTTACCTCCAAGGCGATCATGAAGGCTGTTGCTGCCGCTCTGGAAAAGGCTGCCCAGTAATCATTGAAAAACCTTAAGGAAATCAAATAAAAATCGCCCCTGCCTTCGAAATGGACTGTTCCCTGAATAACGGACAATAGAAAAAAGACGCCTCCTGTTGTAGAATGGAAACTACGCCAGGAGGTGTTTTACATGTCAAGAGAGTACACAAAGATAGAAGAATTGGTAGTCCTAATCGAACAAAGGCATG
>JAFQOD010000070.1 GCA_017395685.1 Clostridia bacterium | reverse complement strand
TCGATTTCTACAATTTCGAGCGCATTTCTCTTAAAAATGGCCTCACACCAGTTGAAATTCGGTGCAAGGCCATGTAAACTTTGTTTATCTACAACAGGGTGTTTCTTTTCTCTGTCCTCTGTCCTGGGAACAGTCCATTTTCAGGAAGAGCGGCTTATTTTTTTGATCAGGCGGATGGAGATGGGGCCTTATCCTTGATGGCATGGGCCCACTTTCCGGTACGGTAGCGGAAATACATGGCAACGGCACGCAGGGCCTGATCGGCGCACATGCAGATAACCGCAATCTCCAGTCCCTGCTTGAAAACATAGATACACAGGCAGGAGCCCAGCGCGCGGATCAGCCAGTTGCCGGTTGCCGTGATATAGAAGGGCCAGCGGGTATCTCCGGCGCCGCGGAGAGCGCCGGCAATAATCCAGGCAATCACCTGAATGGGCTGCACATAGGCCACCGTTTTCAGGCAGGATTGGGCGATCGCCACTACGTCTGGATCGGGATTGATGATGGTAACCAACGGCAGGGAGAAAACATGCAGGCAAATCCCTGCAATCAGCATCACAAATGCACCGATGAAAACGGTATATTTTACATACCGTTTGGCCAATTCAGGCTTTTTAGCGCCCAGGGATTGGCCTACCAGCGTGGTGGCAGCGGTAGCGAAGGCAAAGCCCGGCATAAAGGAAAGGGATTCTGCGGTGCCGTAAACCGCATTGGCGGCTACGGCGGTGGTGCCCAAAGTGGCAATGGCTTTGGTTACCACGATACCCGATGCGGACATACAAAATCTTTCCAGCATGGCGGGAATGGAAAGGGAGAAGACGCGCTTGATCACCTGGAAATCAGGTTTGAAGGAATCCCGCAGGGAAATACGGGTGGGATCCTTTTTCACAAAGAGCATGATGGCAAGGGTGGCACCGCCAATCAACCAGGAAAATCCTGTAGAAAGGGCAGCGCCTGCAACGCCCAGCCCTGCACCGAACATGGGAATATCCCAATGGATATTGAGGAAATCAATGTGAACGGGAATGATGTGATTGCCGTGAATCAGCAGATAATTGCCAACAATATTCAGAATATTGACGCATACATTGATGCGGAAAGGGGTTTTTGTATCGCCTCTTCCTCTGAAGACCGATCCCAGCACCATCATGGCCATGGAGAAAATGCGGAAGACGGATGTGATCAGAAGATATTCCTGGGCAAGCCCAAGATAATCTGTTTCAGCACCCATCCAGACGGGGATCAGCCGGTGCAGCATCGTTGGAATCAGAGCAAGGGGCAAACCGACCAGGCCGAGGAGCAGGAGGGCATGGCGGATATAGCCCTTGGCTGCTTCATAATCCTTTGCGCCTACGCTTCGTGCCACATAGGCCGTAAGCCCAACGCCCAGGGCCATTACCACGCCGTTGATCAGAAATACAAAGGAATTGGAGATGGATACGGCAGCTGTAGCCGTTTTTCCCAGCCCGCCCACCATGGACGTATCGGCAAAGCTGACCAACGTGGATAAAATCTGCTCCAGAAAAAGGGGCCATGCCAGCCAGAGAATCGCCTTTACCGGCGATTGCTTATCATTGGTCAGATCCAGCTTTTGTTTAGCCACAATTACTTGCCGCCTTTCAAGGAAAACTATGCTGTAATCAGATGCAGCGAACGATGGGGATTTACCTGAATATCAGGATGATTTTCAATATAGGCGATGATCAGTTCGCTTACATCGGTCTGAATTTCACGGATGACCCGGGCTTGCCTTACCATTTCATAGCCGCCGGTGCCGGAAGCGCGGTAATTATTTACGCAGATGGTGATCTTATCTTCAGGGGCAATCTCTTTTCCGTCAATTTTCATGGATGTGACCCTGTTGCCCACTGGGCGGCGCACATCAATGGTATAATCCATGCCCAGAAAATAATCGTAATTATAATGCTCCACTTTGGGCTTGAGGAAATCATCGCTGACGGAAAGCATGCCATCCTTCAGGGTAAAATAGGATGCGGTACGCTCCGTATAGCGTTTCAGCTGCTCCCCGGTCATTTCCAGTAAAACCAATGTGTTGCTGTAAATATAGGAGGATACTACGTCCCGGATGGTCACATCCCGGTTCATGCCTTTGATTTCATTGCCCATGGAGGTGGCAGAAAGCATAGCGCCGGATGCGTCCAACTGGACGGTATTGATGAAATTGGCCAGCAGGCAGCCCTGGGAGGCCATTTTCAGATGATCTTCGGCGGGCAGCGGCCGATCCAGATGCCCCTTTGGGGTATCCAGCCATTGCTGCACAGCCGCTTCAAATGCGGCAAGGGCGGCAGCGGGTTCTGGCAGGGGATGATCAGCCGGGGGGCAGAGACGGGAGGAGGCGGTTATTACGCCATTCTCCCATGCGCAGTCCACCCGGCCGTAATGCACGGCCCGATAAGCCGGCTGAAGGGCCAGGGTACCGCCAATCCGAAGCTGATCCACCGGCATATGCTGATGCCCGGTAAGGACGATATCAAATCCGCCTTCCTGACAGAGCTGCCATGCCTGGTTTTCCTGGCTGTCCGTTAACCGTTTGCCGGTCTTCAGATCGCATTCAAAGCCGCCATGATACAGGCAGACGGAAATATCGATCTGCCCTTTCATGGCGTCCAGGGCACGTTTGGCGGCAGGGATGGGCTCTTCCACGATCAGCTGATCCAGGGTTTCTTTCTTTTCCCAGATGGTGATGTAATGGGTGCAGATGCCGGTGATGCCAATGCGCAGGCCGTTTTCCAGCGTATGAATGGCGTAGGGGAGGATAGGCAGCTTCCCTGCCTTATCCCGGATATTGGCGCAGAGGCACACGGCATCCAGCTCAGAAAGATACTGGTGCAGATGGGAAAGGCCGTAATTGAAATCATGATTGCCCAGGGTTACATAGTCATAGCCAATCATATTCATGGCCCGGGCGATGGGATGGCAATCTGCTTCCATGCGATGGGTGAAATTGGTGAAGGGGGATCCCTGAATGGTATCGCCTCCATCCAGGATCAGGGTGTTTCCGTCTTTATGAAAAGCAGCGCCCAGTTTAAAAAGCCCCATGGGCTTCTCTTCCCCGCCGGTATAATCGGTAGGGAAGAGATAGCCATGGGTATCTGAGGTAAAACAGATGTGGAAATCCTTTTTCATCATCAGCGGCTCCCTTGAGCAAGACGATTACGGATGCGGGTAGAGAAGAATTCGATGATCAGCATCAGCAGGATCATACCGCACAGATAGGAACCAACCATGCTCCAACGGCTGGAATTGATGCACTGGATGAGGGGGGCACCAATACCGCCGGCGCCAACAATACCCAGGGTGGTGGCGTCCTTCAGGTTGATATCGAAGCGGTAAATGACGGTGGAGATGAAATTGGGAATGATCTGGGGCAGAATGCCATAGCGGATTTTCTGGAAGGCAGAGCAGCCTGCGGCATCCAGGGATTCCAGAATGCGGGTATCCAGATCCTCGATGGCGGTAATATACATCTTGCTGATCATACCGATGGAGCATACCGCCTGAGTGACGACGCCGCAGAAGGCATTGGGGCCCGTCACACGGATCCAGACCAGGGCCCAGACGAAGCTGGGGATGGTGCGAATGAGCAGGATCACGCTGCGGAAAATGAAGGCGATCCACTTGGGCATGATCTTATCGGAGGCCAGGAAACTGAAGGGAATGGCCAGAATGCCGCCAATCAGGGTGCCCAGGATAGCAATGGCCACCGTCTGGAACAGAAGATAGGGCACACCTTCGGTGGAAATATGCAGTTCGAAAAGAGCCAGATCGATTACTTCGATGGTGGTATCTTCGCCGATTTTGCCCAGCAGCAAATCAGTATCAGGATGAATCAGACCCCAGCCTACGCCCTTGGCCACTTCAATGCCCTTGGTGGCCAGGCCCTTGAATTCGATGCTGGAGGCGGACCAGCCCATGATCAGCACGATCAGCAGAATGATCAGGGTATACAGCCACCAGAGACGGGGGCGATGCTCATACATGGAATCAATGGTGAGGGGCTGAGGCAATGCTTTTTTCATTTTCTTTTCCATTTCGATCCTCCTCAGCTCAGCTTTTTGCGCAGATACTGGCTGGTATTTTCAATGATCAATACCACGATGAACAGCATCAGCAGGATGGTACCCAGATCCTCATAGGAACGCCAGCCGATGCGTTCGTCGATGATCAGGCCCAGGCCGCCGGCGCCTACAAAGCCCAGAATGGCCGCGGCGCGGATATTCATTTCCAGGCTGTACAGGCAATAGGAAAAATAGGTGGGGGCGATCTGCTTGATGCAGCCCGTCCAGAAGGACTGGAATTTATTTGCGCCCAGGGCCTGCATGGCTTCGTAGGCGCCCATATCAATGGTTTCAATGGATTCGTACATCATCTTGGAAATGACGCCGAAGGTAAATACAGTGATGGCCACCGTACCAGCGAAGGTGCCCAGGCCGAAGATCAATGCGCAGAACTTGGCGATGACCAGGGTGGGTAGGGTGCGGATGATATTCAGCAGGAAGCGCAGAATAGCAACCGAAATGCCGTTGCGGTTGATGTTGGTGGAAGCGACCACGGCAAAGGGAAGCGCCAGCGTGGCACCCAGCGCAGAACCGACGATGGACATCTTGATGGTATCCAGCAGCGGCTCAATGGCCTTGGGGGCATAGGAAGCCTTATAGGTCTGGCCGATGACATCAAAGAAAGCGCCGAACCACTGAATGGGATTATCAAAGAAGGGAGGCAGGGTGGAAAAATTGAAATGGAAAATATCGGGATTGAATATCCTGCCCAGAATCTTGGTCAGCTGATTGCCGCGGGCGAAAATGATCCCCAGATCAAAGCCGGTTAGCTTGATGGAGAGGAAGATGACGATGACCAGGATGGCCCAGATCAGGGGCTGACGGGAACGGGGCTTGAGCACAGTATGCCCGTTGGGCAGGGTGATTTTTGTCGGCGGAAAAATGCGATCATACAGCGGAATATTATATTCCGGAAGCGTATTTCTTTTTCTCATGATTCCACCCTCACTCGCCGGCCTGGGGAACGGCAGCACCGTTGTAGATTTCATCCAGGATTTCCTGGGTGACCTGGGTGGTGGGGCCGTCATAGACGATTTCACCGGAACGGATGCCGATGACGCGGGAGGCATACTTCAGCGCCAGATCCACATGGTGAATATTGATCAGAATGGAAATATTCATTTCCTCATTGATGCGCTTGAAGTCGCTCATAACCTGATGGGCGGTGACCGGGTCCAGAGCGGCGACGGGCTCGTCAGCAAGGATGATGGTAGGGGACTGATTCAGGGTGCGGGCAAGGGCAACGCGCTGCTGCTGACCGCCGGAGAGCTGATCGCAGCGGGTATATGCTTTATCCAGAATGCCCACCTTATCCAGGGCCTCCAGGGCCTTCATCTTCTGCTCTTTGGAGAAGATGCCAAGCAACACCCGGAAGAAATTCATATCGGGCACCATGCTGCTCAGTACATTCTTGAGCGCAGTGGAACGGGTGACCAGGTTGAAGGATTGGAAAATCATGCCCACTTTCCTGCGGAAGCGGCGAAGGGATTTGCCATGCAGGGTCATCACATCCACATCATCCACCGTCAGCTGACCTTCGGTCACATCGATCATGCGGTTGATGGTGCGGATCAGGGTGGATTTGCCGGCGCCGGAAAGACCGATGATCGCCACGAATTCGCCCTGTTCGATGGAGAGATTCACATTGGAAAGACCTTTGACGCCATTGGGATAGATTTTGCTTACATTTTCAAACTTGATCAAGTTAATCCCCTTTTCCGGCATAATGCCACAAAAAATCACTTTATTATATCATCTTTAATAATTCTTTTCAAGGAAGCAAACGGAAAATCCAGGCATTGAGAAGGAATGTTAGGATTCTGTAACAATAAAAAAGCGGCCCCTTGCGGGACCGCAGATGGATGAATTGATTAGTTGGCGAACTGCAGGGCAGCGCGGGCGCCGTCGTAATCAGCATCGGTAGCCAGGGCATAGCCGGTGTGGCTGTAAACGAAGAAGATTTCCTGGCCTTCGGGGGTGTTGATGATGTTGATCAGGGCATTCTGGATGGCCTTGATGAATTCGGGGTTGTAAACTTCGGCCTTGGCCTTGGTGATGGAAACGGTGTCGTTGTAGATACCATCGGTAACGCCGATAACATTCAGTTCGTTCCAGATGGAATCTTTACGGCCCATGCCGGCCTTGCCGGTTTCATCGGCAGAGGTAACGGGGGTATTCCAGGCGATTTCGTAGTCACGACGGCCATCGGCGTAGCAAACGATGATGTCAACCTGTTCAGCGGCGGCCTGAGCGAAAGCATCGGCATAGCCCAGCTGCACCTTATTTTCCAGATCGGTGATCTTTTTGCCGTCATAGTTTTCCATCAGCCACAGGGTGGGATAGATGTAACCAGCGGAAGAGGAGTTCTTGCCAACGGCCCAGGTAGCCTTGTTCAGTTCTTCCCAGGTCAGCTTTTCGCCGGCATTAACCTTGGCGGCCAGTTCCTTACCGTAAGCGGTGGGAGCGGCGTAGATCAGGGAGCGATAGAAGGTAACCTGCTGGTCGGTGGGCAGGGTCTTGTTGGCGTCGCCGTTCCAGGTGGCGGGATCTTCGCTGTCGTTGGACAGGCCATCACGGGTAGCGGTCAGGATAACGTCAACTTCGTCGCTGTAGAGAGCGTAGGTGCCGCCGGGCAGCCAGCCCAGATCGATGGAGCCAGCAGCCATGGCTTCGCCGGTGGCATTGTAGTCAGTGCCAACGGAGATTTCCACGGAACCGATGTCATAGCCCTGATTGAGCATTTCAGCCTTCAGCAGAGCGGGCAGGTTCTTGGTGCCGGTGATGATGACGTCGGCATCCTTGGAGGGAACGAACTGCAGGGTCAGCTTGTCCATCTTCACGGTTTCGGCCACAGCAGCGGTCAGGGACAGGCTCATGATGAGAACGAGAACCAGGGCGATCAGCTTCTTCATGGGGATCCTCCTGATAAAGTTTATTTGTGTGAAGCCACACACGTTTTATTATAGCATGAGAGATAGCGATTCTTCAAGCCCAAAAACGAATATTTTGCAAAAAAGATGGAAAATCTTCCGGAAAATGATGTATCAGATCAGGCCAAGGGATTTAAGAGCAAAGATAAACAGGAAGGTGGTCAGGATGGCAAAAACACTGGACAGGGCCACATGCTCCGCCGCCAATTCGCCATCCCCGCCCATTTGCTGGGCCATGGGGAAGGAACTGACCGCAGCAGGTGCGCCGAAAGCGATCATGACACAGGCCAGGGCAACACCACGGATGCCAAGCAGTACGGCCAGGGAAACGAAAATCAGAGGAGCAAAAATCAATTTACCGGAAATGCTGATGATCAGTTGCCGGATATGCTTCCGGGCGCTGGAAAATTTGATGGCGCCGCCCAGGGTGAACAGGGCAAGAGGAGTGGAAATCTTGGATAGATCAGAAAGGGTGGTTTTCAGGAAAGACGGGGGCTGGAAATGCAGCATCCACAGGATATAGCCTGCCACCGTACCAATAATCAGGGGATTTTTCAGAATTTTCAGCAGAATCTTTGAAATTCTTACTTCACCGCCGCAATGGATGGAAAGGGCAATGACGGACATTACATTGTAAACCGGCACGGAAACCACCACCAGCAAAGCGGCGATGGAGGTATCCTGGCCGGGGAAGAGCATGGCAACCAATGGAATGCCGAAAAAGGCATAATTGGCCCGGGCCATCCCCTGGATCATCACGCCTACTTTTTTCTTATCCTTTTCGATCATGGGAATGATCAGATACAGCAGCAGGAACAGCACGATGAGCCCAACGGGAATAAACCAGAAAACCGTCCCGGATACGGGGGTATCGTAAGGTGTGGTCAATACGCTGTAAAACAGGTTGACTGGAAGAAATAAATTGAAGATCAGCTGATTGATGCCCTTTACCAGGGAATCGTTCAGCAGCTTTAACTGGCGGCTGAGGAAGCCGCAGCTCATCAGCAGCAAGAGGGGCAGAACCGTATTGCCGGCAAACAGAAGTTCGTTCATTGTTTCCTTCCTCCATTTCAATTTAGTTATATCACGGATGAAAAAGGATGTAAATGGCGAATTCAGTTTTCTTTATGCCCGAAAAAGAAAAATCCCGCTCCGATTGGAACGGGATTGATTTCCAAGTGTTTTATTTGTTAAGAGCGGCAATGCACTCAATTTCCACCAGACCGCCAAGGGGAAGGGCCGCCACCTGTACGCAGCTGCGGGCAGGATAAGCGCCTTCAAAATAGCTGGCATATACGGTGTTGACGGTGGAAAAATCCTTCAGATCCGCCACGAAAATGGTGGTTTTAATAATATCGGCATAGCCGAGGCCGGCTTCCTGCAGAATGGCGCCGATATTTTTCATGGCGGCATGGGCCTGGCATTCCACGCAGGCGCCCAGCTTGCCGGTTTCGGGATTGATGCCCAGCTGACCGGAAGTATAAAGGAAACCGTTGGCCTTCACGGCCTGGGAATAGGGGCCGATAGCCTTGGGGGCGTTTTCGGTATGGATAATCTGTTTGCTCATGACAGGATGCTCCTTTGCATTGAAATCAGTAATCAATGGTTTCACCGGTCAGTGCTTTCCAGGCGTTTCTCAGGGATTTCTGATTGTTCACGCCGTAGTCGGGATCGTTCCGCTGGGCTTCTGACATATCCCGGAGGAAATGAACACACAGATGGCCGCCGAAGCCGTTGTCATTGATGCTGCCGTACAGGTGGGGCATGTTATGCATGGTGGCAATGGTCCACTGGCCGGTGGGCAGCAGCACATAAACGGGATGAATGGTCCAGGAAGTGGTGCCGAAGGAACGGTTCATCAGCTGGGTATCGCGCCAGGAGGCAGGCTGACTATCCGCATGACGGCCCAGAGAATAGAATTTCAGATTCCAGCTGATATTGGTGTTGGGATCAAAAATCAGGAAGGTCTGGCCGGATTTTACATTGGGCTTGATCTCATTCTGCCAATGCAGCAGCTGCATTTCAGAAAGGGTGGGGCCGGCAATGACGCCTGCATCGGCAGGAAGCACTTCCACAGGGGTAGAATAGGGCTTGGCATTATCACTGTGGATGATCTGCCGGGTGAGGGAATCGGCGATGCCGCTGATGACCAGATCATTGCGCTGCTGGAAAGCAACCACGGCGTTATGGGTGGCGGCGTCGAAATCCCCGTTGACGGTGACATTGTAGCCCAGTTCCTTCAGCGCCTTCTGCATGGAGGTGACGGCAGGGCCCTGATCATCCACCCGCAGGGTCGTATAATTCAGGGGCGCATCTCCGGCCTTTCTGGCATTTTCACTGCGCAGCATGGCGAAGGTGAGGGAGCCGGCCAGGCCGTCGGTGCTCAGGGCGTTCTGGCTCTGGAAGAATTTCACGGCGTTGATGGTCTGATCGTCATAGGTGCCGGTAAGGGCAAGATCATAATCCAATGCCTTGAGCCGGGATTGCACCCAATCCACGTCAGTGCCGACCATGCCCTTCTTCAGCGTGCGCTTATACTGGGAAGGATCGGAATTTTCTTCTTCCTCATCCGGGGCAGGGGCGGTGGCAGTGAAGGTGAGATACTTGGTCATCACGTAGCCGGAGGTGCCTGCATAGGTGACGCCGCACCAGGTATCACCCCGGAGCGTGACCAGAAGCGTTTCTCCGTTATCAATAGCGTCCAGAACCTTGGAAGTAGTGGATTTCTCGGCACGCAGATTCAAAGTTCCGCCGGAAGTGGTAACGATAGCGTAGGAAGCGGTTTGGGTTCCGGAGGATTCAGGGATGGGAGTGGGGGTGGGGGGATTGGTATTGGTGGTCAGGAAAGTAAGGAATGAGGTCATTACATACCCGGAGGTGCCGTTATAGATTACAGCGCACCAGGATTCACCCCGCTGGGTAACAGTAATGCCGGCACCGTTGGGAATATAATCGATCACTGTGCCGCTGGTGCTGGGCATGTCCCGCAGATTGAGGGATCCGCCGGCCGTGGTAACGCAGGCAGTCAGCTGCCCGGAAGCAGGGGGAACAGTGGGCACAGGGGCTGTTGTGGGCGTGGCCGTGGGCAGCATCAGCATAAGGAAGGAAGACATTACATGGCCGTAGATTCCGTTGTAATAAACAGCGCACCAGGTGGGGCCCTGCTGAACAACCAGAATCTTCGTGCCGTTGGGAATGGTATGCAAAATGGTTCCATCAGTATTGGCCTGTGCACGAAGATTCAGCGATCCGCCGCCGGTATTGACGTATGCCGTGATGCCGCTGCTGGGGGCAGAAGAAACGATGGGGGCGGCAGAGGGCGTGGGGGTGGGGGTGGCAGCGGTAGCAAAACGCAGATAGGAGGTCATCACATAGCCGGATTGATTGCCGTATACGACGGCAGACCAAACCGTGCCTTTATCCAGCACCAGTACCTGAGAGCCATCGGGAATGGTATCGATAATATTGGTGCCCAGGGAAGGGGTTCTGCGCAGATTCAGAGAACCATTCCCCGTATAAATGGTGGCGTTCATCCCGCCGCCGGAAGTGCCCTGGTTAATCTGAGGGGCAGAAGTAGGCGTAGGGGTGGGCGTGGGGGAAGCGGTGGGTGTGGCAGTTACTGCATTGAATGCAAGGAATTTGCTTTGCACATAGCCGGATTTACCGTTAAAGTAAACGGCGGACCAGGTGGTGCCGCGAGCGGTTACGGTTATGGTAGCGCCATTGGGAATGGTGGAAATAATATTTGTTCCGGTAGAAGGGGTGCTCCGCATATTCAGCGATCCGCCGGAGGTAATGACGACAGCGGAAACGCCGCTTGGCTGCTGAACCGGGGCGGGAGAGGGGGAGGGCGTAGCGGTGATAGCCGGGATCGGATCGAAGGTAAGGTATTGGGTCATTACATAACCGGTGAGGCCGTTGTAATAAATCTTACTCCAATGAGTGCCTTTGGAAAGAACGGTGACCTTGGCGCTGTATGGAACAGTACCGATAATATTGTTGCCATCAGATGCAGTGCTTCTTACATTCAGCGAACCCTTGGGGGTGGTAACGACGGCAGTCATGCCGCTGGAGGAGCTGCCTCCGGAGATGGGGGCTTGGGTAGGGGTAGGCGTAGGAGTGGGGGAAGATGAGAAAGAAAGATAATCCTTATTCACATATCCGCCTACGCCGTTATAGAAGGTGTAGTACCAGGCGGAACTATATTGATAGACGGTAATGACAGCACCTCTGGGGATGGAGCCGATGGTCTTGGAGGAGCCGTCGGCAGAAAGCCGCATATTCAGTGATCCGCTGGGGGTGATTACGGTAGCAGTTTGAGGGGTGCCGGAAATGGAAGGCGCAGAGGAGTTTCCGGAGGAATTGCCTGAAGAATTGTTGTTTCCCCCGTTATTCTGATTGGAGGAATTCTCCTTGGTAGCCGCCAGGGAATACAAAAGCGTCAGCGTGGCATTGCCTGCTACGCCGTCAGCGGCCAGACCGTTGGAACGCTGGAAGCTTTTTACCACATTTTCCGTGGATGCGCCGAAGCTGCCGTCGGTGGCAATGGAATAGCCCAGCGTTTTCAGCGCTTTCTGCATGGCAAGCACTTCGCTGTTCTTATCCCCTTTTTGCAGCTTGGTATAGGCCAATGCGGATGACATTACCATCATCAGCGCAGCCAATATGCATAAAAATCTTTTGACAAGGTGCTTCAAAGGAAAGATCCTCCTTGTGTACAAATCAAATGGACGAAATCAGTATACCACAAGATACCGTTAAAGTAAACGGATGTTACAAAAATGTTACAAGTTTAATAATGTTGATAGAATTATGTAATGAATACTGTGCGATTAAGTCAAAATGAGAAACTTTCTCCAATAGAGGATAGAAGAACAGAAAAAAAGCTTGATCAATTCCATGGAAATATGATATCATGAAAATGTATATGATAAACTGGGGAGGGATAGGATTATGCCCGGCACTGGCAAGTATACCGGCTGCGATTTATCCAATCTTACCCCGCTTTTCATGCCCTGGCAGGAAATGGACGGCATGCTGCAGCCTATCTTTTCCCCTTCGGCCATGCAGCTATCCCTGGAATTATCCTCTGCCGCCTATGATCTGGATACCGATCCCTGGCGGGAGGCAGGATGGTATGATTTTTCCTATCAGGTGGATAATACGCTGCTCACCGGCCCTGCCCTGAACGGAAAAGGCAGGATGGGGGTCATCGGTGATTATTTCCGCAGCCTTGCCC
Source organism: Clostridia bacterium (assembly GCA_017395685.1). Classification (GTDB taxonomy): domain Bacteria; phylum Bacillota; class Clostridia; order Christensenellales; family Aristaeellaceae; genus RUG563. The sequence goes on along the minus strand of JAFQOD010000070.1, from coordinate 50,615 downwards.
ATGCCCGCATTCAGCGGAACAATCCCATAAGCCAGCTTCGGGGCGCATTGCGCCAGCGGGAAGGAAGCGATACCTGCAAGGCCCTGATCATGATTCATCAGGCGTCCGGGGGCCGGTTTGTAGTGGCGATCGGGTTTATGGGAACCGGCAAACGGATCTATGATTGGTTTTCCAATTTCCGGCTGGATGCGGAGGAAGGGGCCCATCAGGGCTTCCTGCAGTTGACCCGGGAATTTGAAGAAAATCTGGAAAAGATTCAGTTTCCGGATACGGCGGACGCCCTGGGCGTGGAAAAGCTGAGCCTGAAGGATATTCTGGATCGATGCCGCAGGCCGGGCAGCCCGTTCAGGATCTGGCTGTCAGGGCACAGCCAGGGGGGCGCCGTGATGCAGATGTTTGCCTTCCGGGAAATACGGCGCGGCCTGCTCCGGCAGAATCTGATTGGCTATGGATTTGCTTCCCCCAGCGTGCTGTATGTGAATCCTAAATGCGATCCTGCGGGTATTCCTTTGTTTCATATCATCAATGAGGATGATATTACCCCGCGGCTGGGCGCCCGGCAGCATGTGGGAAAATGCATGATCTATCATCCGGATGAAAAAATGCGGAAGCATTGCTATCAGGATGCCTGGAAAGATCCCTTTTTCCGGGAAATGCTGGTCAGCTTCCGGGGAATCCGGGAAAGCAGGGGGGCCATGCAATGGGCGCTGGGATTTTTCCATGCCCTTGAGGCACTGCCTGATCAGGAATCTGTGATGGCATTATCCGGGATCATGGGCCGAATGCTGCCTGAAAGATTGATCGGCCTGCTTGGCGGGAAAATGGATCAGCTGCTGCGCTTCAGCATCCGGCATATGGAAAAGGCATATCAGGATGCATATGAAGAAGAGGTGCCTGCTTTCCTGGTGGATTTGCACCGCCAGCAGATTAGCAGAATGCTGGACCAGCAGGGAACACGGAAGTTTATCAAAACGTTGATCATGATTTTTTCTCTTCCCCATAAATTGCGAGGGGCAGTTCGGGAAAATGGAACGGCCTCTTATCAATATATCGTCCTTCGGGAATACAGGAAACTGATCCGGCGGATCTGGTGCTGGCCTGCCCCTTATCTGCCGGCAGCAAAAACCGGAAAAACCAGGAATGCACCTCATGCATGCGGACGCAGCTATTCTGCCGTGCGAAGCAAGCATCTGTCTTCCGGTCAAAAAAATGCAATGAGATTCCTTACAAAAGAGGAGGTTCACCGTGAGCTTAAATGATGTGATTTCACTCTTTGGCGGCCTTGGCCTGTTTCTCTTTGGTATGCGGCTGATGGGGGATGGCCTGGAACGGGCGGCCGGCCCCAAGCTGAAGCATGTGCTGACGCTGATGACGAAGAATAAGCTGATTGCCATGGCTACCGGTTTCTTTGTCACGGCTGTCATCCAGTCCTCCGGTGCTACCACCGTTATGGTAGTGGGTTTTGTGAATGCCCAGCTGCTCACCATGGCCCAGGCCATCGGTGTGATTATGGGCGCCAACATTGGCACTACCGTCACATCCCTTTTGCTCTCCATTCCCTTTGATCCGGGTGCGGTATTTATTTTCCTTGGCATCCTGATGATCATGGTGTTCAGTAAGCGGGAAACCCTCAAGCAGACGGGCAATGTATTCATGGGCCTGGGGATCCTGTTTATCGGCATGAATCTGATGAAAAATTCCATGACCCCCCTGCAGGGCATGCCTATTTTCCAGGAATTGATGCAGAGCGTGCGCAATCCCATTCTGGGCGTCATTGTCGGCGCTGCGATTACCGCACTGATGCAGAGTTCTTCCGTATCCGTAGGTATCGTGCAGGTGCTGGCCGCTGCCGGCTTGATTTCCATGGATGGGGCGCTGTATCTGCTGCTGGGTGCCAATATCGGCTCTTGTGTGCCTTCCCTTCTTGCCATGGCCAATTCCAGCGTTACGGCAAAGCGCACGGCCCTGATTCACCTGCTGTTCAATATTGTGGGCTCCGTGTTTATCATGATTGTTACCCAGTTCTTGCCCCTGGCCCAGTGGGCGGAACAGCTGGTGCCCGGCAATCCCAAGCTGTGTATTTCTGTGATGCATATCAGCTTCAATGTGGTTTGCACCATCCTGCTGCTGCCCGGCAGCGAATTGCTGGTCCGTCTGTCCAGACTGCTGGTGCGGGGCGAAGAAGGCGATGACAAGGCCCTGAAAATGCAGTATTATGATCAGCGCCTCAATAAAACGCCTGCGCTTGCGGCGGAGCAATTGTATCAGGAAGTATGCCGCATGGGCCGGGAAGCCCATGCCCATATCGGCCTTGCAGTGGATGCGCTGAAAAATATGGATTTATCCAGGGAAGAGGATATTCTTCGCCATGAAGAATTGTCGGATTATCTGGAAGAGGCCATCACGGAAGGCCTGGTTACGGTAATGCACCTGGAACTGAGTGAAAATGAAAGCAAACGGATTGCCGCCCTTTTCCATGTAGTCACGGATATTGAGCGCATCAGCGATCATGCGGATAATATCTATGATCTGGCCAAGGAAAGAATCGCCCGGCAGGCCAAGCTTTCGGATAAAGCCATTGATGAAATTGAAATGCTGTTCCAGCGCGTGACGCGGGTGCTCAATTCTTCCCTGGAGGGGCTGGAGGAATGGGGCGTTACCGATGGGATTATGCAGCTGCTGGAAAATGAAGAACAGCTGGTTGACGACATGACAGAGGCCCTGCGCCGCAAGCACATCGAACGCCTGAAGGAACATAAGTGTACGCCCAAATCCGGCGTAATCTTCCTGGAAGCGATCAATAATCTGGAACGGGTGGCCGACCATGCCATCAACATCGCTGTTTCCGCCCGGGAAGAAAGCTTCCATAACCGCAGCGTTCACGCACTGCCCCAGTAAAAAGTATAAAAAATGAAAGGCAAGTTCGCATTAGAACTTGCCTTTTTTGTCATATATCGTTTTGATGCAATAGTCCGGAAGCGTTGATAAGGGTTACATTCTCCGAAAGCCTTTTCAAAGCGCTCCGGGCTTCTGTTTGATAAAAGGAAAGACCCCTGCAGATTATATCACAATCTACAGGGGCTTTTGGTGCCGATGGTGGGACTCGAACCCACACGATGTCGCCATCAACGGATTTTGAGTCCGTCACGTCTGCCAATTCCATCACATCGGCGTAATATCAACAGCGATTTGCTGCAGGAGATAATATATCATCTTTTCAATTCGCTGTCAAGTGAAAAAGAAGTGGAAATGCCGCTTTACTCATCGATATTTTACGCATGGGCCCATCTTTCCTACGCATAGAATGAATCCTGAGAGGGAAGGAATGGGGGAAATGGGGATGATTTTTTGCATTATGGGGGCGATGATCGGGGCTGGTTTTGCCTCCGGCAGGGAATTGATGCAGTTTTTCAGCCGTTATGGGGGTTTTTCGTGGGTGTTGATTCTGATCAGCGGGATAACGATCCAGATCTTGATGCTTCAGATGATGAAGAATGGAAAAAATGGGATGCAGGGATTGATTCCATCCGGCCGGACGGGCATTTTCTGCAGGGGAGTGATCTGCCTTTTGCTGATTGCGGCGGCAGGCAGCATGACGGCAGCAGCAGGAGAACTGGCTGCCCTTACCCTTCCCATTCATGCTGCCAGGTGGATGGGAATGACGTGCACACTGATTGGATGCCTGGCAGGATCCCGATATCCGTTGGGAATCATGGGGCATTTGGGAAAAATACTGCTGCCGCTGCTGATCGGTGCATTCTTGCTGTGCATGCGGATTCCGGGAGAAGAGATAAATACGGAATTATCGGCCTGTGAAATGCTTCTGGCATCCGTAAAAGCCATAGGGTATGCAGGGATGAATGGTATGCTATCCGCCGGGATTTTATGCGAAGCGGGAGCGGCATGCGAGCCCCGGGGGATATGCAGGAAAGCTGCATGGGCTGCAGGGGCGATGATTGCGGTGCTTTTTCTTGGTAACGGGGTGCTTGTGCATCATCGTGAATTGCAGGATGCACCGCTTCCTATGGTGATTTTACTGCAGCATTTTGGAAAGCCGGGCTACTACTTATCGGCCGGGGTACTTTATCTGGCGGTTGTCACCACGCTGATTGCGGCGCTTCAGGGATTAACGGCAATGCTTGGGGAGAGGTTATCCTTTCCCAGGATCATTGCGGGCCTGCTTTCGGCAATGATGGCACTGGCAGGATTTGAAAGAATTGTGGGCATGGCCTATCCGGGGCTGGGATTGATCTGCATTGCCATCTTTCTGCTGCCAAAGAAAAAAGGAGGGGGGCTTATTCAGCCTCCCGTACATATTCCCGAATGAGATAACGACTGCCGAAGCAATCCCTTTCTTCCGCTGCGGTCATGCGGTATCCTGCCTTTTCCAGGCAGCGGATGGAGGCGGGATTGCTTTCCTTTACAATGCCGTACAGCTTTTTGATTTCCCCATCGGTGAGCGCCCATTGGGTAAAGAGGGCGGTTGCCTGGCATCCATAGCCCTTTCCCTGCCATGCTTCACCGATGGAATAACCGATTTCAATGGCCTCTTCACCGATGGGGCTCAGGCTTACATGGCCGATGGGGGTATCATTGCCGGAAAGGGCGACACAATAGACGATGGGCCATTCGCCGGTTTTACTGTTCTGATTGAGTCCGTCAATGATTTCGGCAGTCTCTTCCAGGGAATCAAATACCTCATCGGGCAGTTCACGGCGAGTGCATTCCTCCTGGCTGTAGGCGAAAATCAAAGGGGCGTCAGCGGGAAGAAAGCGCCGGATTACCAACTGATCATTTTTGCAAAGCAGATCGGGGAGGGGAAATTTCATGGAATACCTTCTTTCAATCGTCGTTGAACATTTCATAATATTGTTCCCGGGTAATCAGGGTTTTGCGGGGCTTTGAGCCTTCGGAATGGCTGATGATTCCCCGCTTTTCCATTTCGTCGATAAGCCGGCCGGCCCGGGCATAGCCCACCCTCAGCCTGCGCTGCAGCATGCTGGTGGAGGCCTGTCCATCCTCGACGGCCATTTCGATGGCCTGGATCAAAAGATCATCCAGATCACTGCCGCTGTGCTCGTTTTCCTCTGCGGTCAGCTCATCTGCATCATTTTCTTTGCCGGCGGCTTCCAGATGCTCGGCAATATTGGGATCGTAATTGGTTTCGTACCGGCTGGCGATATAATCGGTGATGGCGGTAACCTCATCATCGGTAACCAGGCAGCCCTGAACGCGCCGGGGCAGGGAGCCGGTGGGTTTATAGAGCATATCGCCCTTGCCCATCAGATTTTCAGCGCCGTTGACGTCGATGATGGTGCGGCTGTCCGTGCCTGAAGATACGGCAAATGCAATGCGGCTGGGAATATTATTCTTTACCACGCCGGTAATTACATCCACAGAGGGACGCTGGGTGGCAAGCACCATATAAATACCGGCGGCACGGGCCAGAGCAGCCAGGCGGCGGATGGATTCTTCCACGTCCTTTCGGCAAACCTCCATCAGGTCGGCCATTTCGTCGATGATGACCACGATGTTGGGAAGCACCTTATCCGTTCCCTGGTTTACTTTGTTATAGCCGGCCAGATTGCGCACATTCTGGGCGCTGAATTTGCCGTAACGCTCTGTCATTTCCTGCACAACCCAGGCCAGGGCACCGGATGCCTTGCGGGGATCACTGATGACGGGAAGCAGCAGATGGGGAATGGAATTATAAACATTCAATTCCACCTGCTTGGGATCGATCATGATCAGGCGTACCTGATCGGGCGAAGTGCGGTAAAGCAGGCTGCAGACGATGGAGTTGATGCACACGGATTTACCGCTGCCGGTGGCGCCTGCAATCAGCAGATGGGGCATCTTGGAAAGATCGCAGAGCACAGGGGTACCGGCGATATCCTTGCCCAGGGCCACGGTCAGGGGAGAGGTGCTGTTTTTCATTTCAGGGCTGTCCAGCACTTCCCGGAGGGAAACAGTGCTGACCAGGGTGTTGGGCACTTCGATGCCGATATAGCTGGTGCCCTGAATGGGGGTTTCCATGCGTACATTCGGCGCCTTCAGCTCCAGGGCCAGGTTATCCGATACGCTGGTGACCTTGCTAACCAGAATGCCGGGGGCGATCTGGATGGCAAAGCGGGTGATGGAGGGGCCGTGGGTGATATGCTTTACCTGGCAATCCACCTTGAAATTGGTTAAGGTCTGTTCGATGATCTGGGCTTTCCGCTCGTCTTCCTTTGCCGCATCTGAATGGGATACAACTTTGGATTCATTGAGCAGCCGCATGGGCGGCGCCTGATAGACGATGGGAAGATTCATGGATGTCTGATGGATTTTCGGGCGGGCGGTACCGTCAAGCCTGGTGTTGGGATCATCTTTTATTTCCTTCCGGGGCTGGATGGCAATGCGCTCCCCGGTGATGGGCATGACAGGATCGGTATAGACGGGCTTGGGATCGCCCTTGGCAGTGGTATGCTCAGGGAAATCCTGAATTTCTGCCTGCTTTTGCCGCACCTGAGTGGCCCAGCTGGAGGCAGTAGGCTTTTCCGGGACGGGAGCAGGCGGAACGGGCGCCGTTTCTTTCCTGGCAGCCGTCTTTTTGCTTTCTTTTGCAATGGGCCTGGATACAGGGATGGCCGGCTCCTCCCAGGGCAGGGGATCGGGATCATCCTTCGGGATTACAGTATCTTCATCCTCAGGGCTGGGAATATCCTCCGGAAGAGGCGGGATATACGTATCTTCTTCCCAGGGGGAGTTTATCCCCGTTTCGGCAGGATAGGCGGGAATTTCGCTCTGCGGTTCGGGATAGATATCGGGAATGGGATCATCTGTCCGGATTTGTTCATCCAGCTGACGGGGCTCCCATGCCACAGAATGGGCGCCGTCATCCTGATGGGGATGGAGGGGATAACGCTCATCACGCAGATCGGGCTGCATGGCATAAAAGCCGTTGTCTGGATGATTTACCCGGGGCGCAGCCTGATAAATGGGGGCGGGCTGATAATAGGCCGGGGGCATATAGGTGCTTTCCTGACGCTGGATGGTTTGGCCCGGCTGCATTTCCTCCATGGGAATGTTGTTGCCCTGGGGGGGACAGGCAGGATCGGGCTGGGGCTGGGCAGCATTTGCTTCCATTTCCTGCTGCTGGCGTTTCTGGGCGCTGGCGATTCTGCGCCGTTCATTGAAATCAGATGCCTTGCGGAAAACTTCGCCGGGATTGATGCGGAATAAAAGCAGGATCAGCAGAATGATCAGCAGGACGGCCAGCAGGAAACCGCCGATACGGGTGGCCACTTTCCACAGGGGATAGGCAATCAGCATGCCTAGCAATCCCCCCGCACCGCTGGTACGCTGGGAAAAGGCCTGGCGGAGAAAATCAGAATACCGATCCTGGTTGGCATTGAAATAGCGGTAATTCTGTTTGCTGATATAATCCAGATAGGGGATGGTGCCGCTGCCTTCCGGCACCCTGGCGATCAGGGTAAAGGCGGAAAGAATGAGCAGATAGATGCAGGTAACCAGCAAAATATCCCGGAATGCCACCTTATGCCGGGCAGAAACCAGCATCTTCAATCCGCCCCAGCAGATCAGCAGGGGCAAAAGGGGACAGAAGATGCCGCTGAGGCCCTGAGCGGCCTTGGCAAGCGCCTGCAGCACATAGCTGCCGCTTCCCGTGGAAAGGGCCAGAATAAATGCCAGCCCCAGTGTCAGCAGCACGGTGCCCAGAGTAATGGAAAAAGCCGCGCCCCGGCCGGTGGTGGCAAGGGCGGGCGCAGATGCCTTTTTCTTTTTTGCGGTGGCAGTGCTCATGCAATTCTCTCCGATTGATTAGTTTTGCGATAGTTTGATGTATTGGACCACATTGCTTTCATCGGCGTACAGGGTCAGGGATACGCTGGCGAATTCATTCTGATAGGAATAGATGGCGGCGGTACCGGGGCAGACCAGATACAGATCCGCAGCAGCCTGGGAGAAGGGCAGCTCTGCGCTGGGAATACCCAGCAGCGCTTTTGCTTCCTGCAGGGTGGTTTTTCCTGTGATGATGCCGTACATATCCACCCGGCTGGCAAGAACGCCGGTGATGTTCAATTCATCCGCATCTGTCAGCAGCAGCGTGCCCCGGCATTCGGGATTTTCCACTTCAATGCAGGCGCCGCCGGGATAGAAGGACGAATCCACCGTGACCCGGTAATCTCTTTTAAGCTGTTCCACCGTCCATTCGATGGAAGGAGGGCCAAAGGGGAAATTATCCAGGCCGGGAATATGACCCAGCAGCAATTTTTGCTGCACATCTTCCTTCCAGTAAGAAAGATCCGAAGGAGAAGAATATTGATCAAATTGATTGCCCCTGCCGATAAACTGCATGGGAATGCCGTCGGCGGAGGTATCCAGATAATCCCACAGCTCACTGAAGCGGAAGGTAACCGCCCCGGGGTGGCCGCTGAGGAAGGAAAGCTGATCCTTGTCGTAATAGAAGGTGATCATGCCTTCACCAGGAAGATAAAACCGATCCCAGGGCACAGGCAGCAATTGATTGTTTTCCAGGTATGTGGAAAGGGTGGGCTCCACCACATCCAGCATGTATTGCTCAATGAAGGCCTTCGCCCCATCAGGATCGGTGAACAGTTGATCAAAGGTGATTGGATCCCCTGTATTGCAATCCAGCACCATGGGGTAATAGACGGTACCCGGGCGGCCCTGGAGCATTTTTCCTGTAGCGGTGATCAGAAGAGAATAAATACGCTGATCCCCCTGGTAAAACTGATGACTCTTGGATTGATTGTAGGATACAACCAGCCCGGTGCCGCCGGCCTGCACAGAAGGAAGCAGCTGCAGATATTCACCGATATGGGCAGTATTATAGATATACCGATTCAGGCGATCAGCCGTTTCTTTACGGGCAGGATCATTGGCCACGAATTTCGGATAGACGATATAGCGATTTCCATCCACCCATTTTTCCACTTTGTCCGTTGTAAGGTCAGCGGCAGGGGTAGCCAGCGCAGAAAATGGGAAAAGACAGAGGATGAAAACAAAACATACCAGGTTTCGGAATGAGTGCTTCATGGATTTATCCTCCTGTATTAACATTATACCTTATTCTCCTTCTTTTTTCAAGCTTCCAAGGAGAAGGGGCTGCAATTGTGCGCCGGCCAGGGCAGCGGCCAGTGCCTCCGGGATTTTTTCAAAATCCGCCACCAGGGATCGGGGCTTCTGGATATAATCATCCTGGCCGTAGGGCACCATATAAACGGATTTCATCGCCAAAATCTTCCCGATATTTTCAGCGGAATTTCCCAGGCCGTCATTGGTGGAGGGGGCGATGAGCACAGGCCTGCCGTTGCGCAGATGAGATTTGGCCCCCAGCAGCGCCGGGGTATCGTAAATGCCGTGGGCGAATTTCCCCATGGATGCCCCGGTCATGGGGGCGATGATGTAGCCATCCAGCAGTTTTTTCGGACCGATGGGCTCCACCTCCGGCAGGGTGGCAAGGGGCTTTTTTCCGGTGATTTCTTCCAGGGTATGCCACACCTGATCTCGGGAAAAAAAGCGGGTATCTTCTCTTGCGGAAGCAAAGGAGAGAATGGGTGTAATATCATAGCCTGCGGCCTGCAGCTTTCTCATGACATCAAAAACGGCACGGAAAGTGCAAAAGGATCCGGTCAGGGCAAATCCGATGCGGGTTTTGCTCACTTGAATACCTCCCTTTTCAGATAATCAAATTGGATATGTGCGGCGCTTCCGGGGCAGTATCTACCTGGAATGCCCCATTCTCCCCAGGCACGCAGGCCCATTTCATGGGCTGCAGCAAGATCAATGCCGTAGGGCAGGCTAGCCAATTCCATCAGCAGCCCATCCTCCGGAACCAAAGAAAGCATGTTCTTATCAATTACAGGGGCAGGCACGGTATTGAAAATCAAAGGGATGGCAGGCAGTAAATCTTTGATGTCGTCAATGGATATGCTGTTTGCACCTGCCTCTTCCCGGCTTTCTTTTCGCCTTGCCGCCACCGTCACTTCAGCGCCAAGGGAGCGCAGAAATTGCGTCAGGGCTTTTCCGATTCTTCCGTAGCCTACCACCAGGCAATGGAGATCCCGGATCGCGCGGTCAGACGCCCGCATGGCATAGAAAAGCGCCCCTTCTGCAGAAAGCAGTGCGTTTTCCCGGATGTATAATTCGTCAGAAAGAATACGGAAAAGCTGCCATTCTTTCTCTTTTGCCATTTGATCGAATGCAGGATTGGTCAGGCCGCACAGCAATTTTTGTCCTTTGGGCAGGGCGCTCAATTGTTCCAGCGGAATGGCAGAGCGGGGAAGCGAAAGGATGATCAGATCAGCTGGCAGCTCCTGGACGATCTCATGACCGGTATTTTGCAGCAATTCAGTGAGATAGGCGGCCTTGGTATCCTGGCCTTCCATATAAATTTGCATGATTTGCCCCCTTTTTCACAGCATCTTTACGTTGTATTTTATGAAGAAAAGCGGGCGTGGGTGCCAGAGATCAGGAGGGTTTGGTGCGGATTTTCAGGTATGACCGAAAATAAAGAAAACCAAATGACAAATTTATGTTAAATTACTATGAATCCCTTGCGTTTGTTATCATTGCGAGGTACAATAGATCAGTATGGATAAGTGGACTCTTTTATTGGAAAGCGTCAGGAAATCCTGGCGTGTATGCGGAAAACCCAGAGGGATTCTGGCTGCCGTTTCCGGAGGCGCAGATTCAATGGCGCTGCTGCATCTTCTGAATGCTTTGGCGCAGGAAGAGGGCATTGCGCTGTGCGCCGCCCACGTGGATCACGGAATCCGCCTTTCCTCTGCGGCCGATGCGGCCTTTGCAAAGGCGCAATGCGATTCTTTGGGCATTCCCTGCCAGGTGCATCAGGTGCATCTGGAGAGCAGCAGTGAAAATGACGCCAGAAACGCCCGGTATCAGGCGCTTTATGATGCGGCATGCGCCTTTGGTGTTCCCTGTATCGCCCTTGCCCATCACAGACGGGATCAGGCGGAAACAATCATGCTCCATCTGGTTCGGGGCAGCGGTGTTACCGGCCTTGGCGGGATGGCGGAGTGCAGAGTGGTTATGGCAGAGGCAGGCGCTGAAATCAAGCTTTGGCGGCCCTTGCTTTCCGTATCCCCGACGGATATCCGCATCATGCTGACGGATCGAGGTATTCCGTGGCGTGAGGATGAAACCAATGCGGGGGATCAGTATCTGCGCAATTATATCCGCCACAGGGTGTTACCGGCTCTTGAAGAACGGGTGCCGGAAGCGGAAACGGCCCTTGCCAGGGCGGCCGCCATCCTCCGCAGGGAAGATGAGTATATGGCACTGGCCGCTGCGGAGTTTCTGGATCGGTTTGCATGTCTGGAAGGGCCCTGTAAGTGCATTCTGATGCAGAAGCTTGCGGATTTGCATCCTGCGCTGCGCAGCAGAGTCGTGCGAAGGGCGTTTCCCGGGCATCTGGATTTTGATACATCCGAAAAGCTGATGCAGCTGTCTAAAGGGCAGCAGATGAATCTGCCCGGAGGCTACAGGGCGGCTGCTACAGAAACGTGGCTGCATTTTATCCCGCCGGAACCGGAGAAAATCCCGCTGGGTGCTGTCACTGTGCTTCCCTATACGGGAAATACAGGGGATGGCATCCGATGTCAGGCCATGCCGCGGAAGATATGGGAACAGGCCTGTCTCACTTATCGCCGGCAGGGGGAAAGAATTCATCCCTTTGGCGGCCCCGGAAATAAATCGCTGCAGGATTACTGGGTGGATAAGAAGGTGGATCGCCCTTTCCGGCCGTATTTGCCCTTGTTATGCATCGGCAGCCAGGTAATCTGGTCCATTGGCGTCGGCCCCGGGGAAGAGGCTAGAGTGACCCCGGGCGGGGAAACAGTATTACTTCAGTATGAAGGGTATCTGCCCGGGGAATTGCCCGGAAGCAACAAGTAATAAAGGAGAAACGAAATGGATACGAATGCTAAGCTGTATGAAGATCTGGATCGCATTTTGATCACCCGGGATCAGATTCAGGAAGCTATCAGAAAAATGGGCAAGCGGATTACCGAGGACTATGCCGGAAAGGAACCTGTACTGATCGGTATTCTCCGTGGCGCTGTGGTATTCTTTGCTGATCTGGTCCGAGAGATTGATCTGCCCCTTACCATGGAATTCATGGCCATTTCCAGCTACGGCAGCAGCACCAAATCATCCGGCGTGGTCCGCATTATCAAGGATCTGGATCGGGATATTTCCGGCAAGGATGTGCTGGTGGTGGAAGATATCGTGGACAGCGGCCTTACCCTTTCCCATCTCAAGCAGGTGCTGGCAACCCGCAAAGCTGCTTCCGTATCTATCGTAACGTTGCTGGATAAGCCGGCCCGGCGGAAGGTGCCCCTGGAAGTAGAATATTCCTGCTTCAATATTCCGGATGCATTCGTGGTTGGCTATGGGCTGGATTATGATGAAAAATATCGCAATCTGCCCGACATCGGGGTGCTCCATCCCCGGATTTATACCCAGGAAGATTGAGATGATTGCAAAGCAGGCACAAGCGTGCTATAATTATTCTTTGTTCTAATTGTAATTTAGGAGGATAAAAACCTTGCGAAAAGTATCTCGTGGATTGATGGGCTATGTGGCGATGATCGCTGCGTTCATCTTTCTGATTGTCATCCTCTCCGGCGGCCTGAACGGGGATAACAAGCGGATTGAATATCCCAGGCTGCTTCAGCTCATTGAAGAAGGCAAAGTGGATAAGGTGACCATCCAGGGGGTCAACCTGGTGGGCCGTCTCAAGGACAGCAAAATTTCCGAGGCGGATTATCCCGGCCGGGGCTATGATTTCAAAACCACCATCGGCGCTGATTTTTATTCCACCGTGCTCACCATGCGCGCAAAGGAGCTGGGTGTGGATCCCGATACCATCAGCGTAAAGGATCTCTCTTTTGAAATCCAGTATCCTGAACCTGTAACCACTCCCTGGTATCTGGAAATTCTGCCGTATCTGATTCCCATCGTGCTGGTATTCATCATGATGACCTATCTGATGCGCCAGCAGGGCGGTGGCGGCGGCAAAGTGATGAACTTTGGCAAGAGCCGTGCCGCCATGGTGGATCCTTCCAAGAACAAGATCACCTTTGCCAATGTGGCCGGTGCCGATGAAGAAAAGGAAGAACTGAAGGAAATCGTGGATTTCCTGAAAAATCCCAAGCATTATGTGGATGTGGGTGCCCGGATTCCCAAGGGCGTGCTGCTGGTGGGCCCTCCCGGCACTGGTAAGACCCTGCTTGCCAAAGCGGTAGCAGGGGAAGCCAATGTGCCCTTCTTCTCCATTTCCGGCTCCGATTTCGTGGAGATGTTTGTTGGCGTGGGCGCAAGCCGTGTACGCGATCTGTTTGAGCAGGCGAAGCGCAATGCCCCCAGCATCGTCTTCATCGATGAAATTGACGCTGTGGGCCGTCATCGCGGCGCCGGCCTTGGCGGCGGCCATGATGAACGTGAACAGACCCTCAATCAGCTGCTGGTGGAAATGGATGGCTTTGCCACCAATGAAGGCGTGATCGTAATGGCCGCCACCAACCGCAGGGATATTCTGGATCCTGCATTGCTGCGTCCTGGCCGGTTTGACCGTCAGGTCACCGTAAACTATCCGGATATGAACGGGCGTGTGGAAATTCTGAAGGTGCACGCCAAGGGCAAGCCCCTGGGCGAAGATGTGGATCTGGAAAATATCGCCAAGCGCACCCCCTATGCTACTGGCGCCGATCTGGAAAATGTAATGAATGAAGGCGCTATCCAGGCTGCCCGTGAAAAGCAGAAGACCATCACCCAGGCCCACCTGATCGAGGCTGTGGAACGCATCCAGATGGGCCCCGAAAAGCGCAGCCATAAGGTATTGGAAGAGGATCGCAGGATCACTGCCTATCACGAAGCAGGCCATGCCATTGTGGGCCATATCCTGCCCCTCTGCGATGAAGTGCATATGATCACTGTGGTGCCCCGTGGCCAGGCCGCCGGTCTCACCCTTTCCCTGCCTGAAAAAGAAGTGGATCATATGGGCAAGCAGAAGCTGCTGCAGACCATCTCCATGGCCCTTGGCGGCCGCGCTGCTGAAAGCCTGACCCAGGATGATATCTGCACCGGCGCTGTCAGCGATCTCAAGCGTGCTACCGAAGTGGCCCGCAGCATGGTCACCCGCTTTGGTATGAGCGAAAAGCTGGGCACTGTTTATCTGGGCAGTGATCAGGAAATTTTCGTAGGCATGGAATTTGGCCAGAGCCGTGAATACAGCGAAGAAACCGCCGCCCTCATCGACAGTGAAGTGCGTGCCATTTTGGATTCTGCCTATGCCCAGGCCCTCAGCATCCTGAAAGACCATCTGGATCAGCTCAAGGGGCTTGCCGAAATGCTGATCGCAAAAGAAACGGTTACCCGGGATGAATTCATCGCCTTTATGGATGGCGCCCCTGCGGTGGAAGCCGAGGGTGACGTGGAATGAGGCGACCGGATCTTCATTTGCATACCACCGCATCTGACGGCATTTTTTCCCCTGCACAATTGGTACAGCGGCTTCAGCGTGCAGATGTTACTTTGTTTTCCATCACCGATCATGATACCATGGGCGGACTGGAAGCGGCAGAGGAGGCGGCCCTGCTCCGTGGGCTGGCCTTTTTGCCGGGGGTGGAGATCAGCACGGAAGGGGAGGCTGAAGTGCATATCCTTGGCTATGGTGTTGCCAGGGATGATGCGGTTTTGCTTTCCTTTTTTGAACAGATGGCCAAGGATCGTATCGGCCGCATTCTGGCTATGGGGGATAAGCTGAAAAGAATGGGCTTTTCCCTTGATCTGGAAAGAATCATGGCCTCTGCCGGCGGCAGTATCGGCCGGCCCCATCTGGCCCGCGCCCTGGTAGCCGGCGGCTATGTGAAGACCGTCAGTGAAGCATTTGACCGCTATCTGGGGGATGGCAAGCCTGCCTATGTCCCCAGGGAAAAGATGGCGGCGTCTTATGCTATTTCATTACTCAAAAGCCGGGGGGCGGTGCCTGTGCTTGCCCATCCCGGATTGATTCAATGGCCTATGGAGCGTATCCTGCCCCTTCTGAAGGCGTGGCAGGAGGCGGGCCTGATGGGCCTGGAGGTATATCACCCCAGCAACCGGGGGGATTATGCCAAATGGGATCGCCTGGCACGGCAGCAGGGGCTGCTGGTAACGGGCGGAAGTGATTTTCATGATGAGGATCCGCGGCACGGCCAGCTTGGGGAAACCGTCCAGGCCTGGGAAAGTGCCTGTGAAGACGCCTGGGCGCTTTATCGGATTGCTCATCGCTAAGGAGTTATTGTCATGCAGTATCAGGAATACAGGCCGCCAAATCAGTCGCAGCCTCCGCAGCCTCAGGGGCAGCCGCAGCAGCAGATGTATCAGCAGATGCCGCTCCAGCAGCCGCCCTTTTTTCCGCCGCCCCAGCAGATGCCGCCCCCTGCCCCTTCCCCTGGGAAAAAAGGTGGAAATGGGAAAAAAATCCTGATTTTTCTCGCCCTTGCTGCAATTGCAGTGATCGGCGTGATTATTTCCGGAAATATTAAGGCGGAAAAAGAGGCCCAGGAACTGCAGCAGCTGCAAAATGAAGTGATGGCAGTAGCCAATGTATTCCTGCCCAATGTCTATGTGGATGATATCAATCTGGGGGGCATGACGGCGGAAGAGGGCCTGAATGCCGTATATAATCAGCAGGCGGCCCGGCAGAACAGCTGGATGCTGCAGTTGACCTATCAGGGGCAGACGCTGGGTATGCTCAATTATGCCAGCCTGGGCATTACTGCCAGCCAGCAGGAAGCCTATGAACAGGTGAGGAAGGCATTTAGCCTTGGGAAAACCGGCACTCTGCAGGAACGCAAGCTGGTGCTGGATAATCAGAAGATTACCCCCTATAAGCTGTATACCACTCAGACCAGCCTGAATGAACAGATGCTGGATAACATTCTCGCTCAGCTCAAGGCGCAGTTTACCTATGATCCCGTGGAGGCATCCCTGGTCTATTTCAGCCCCAATCAGGAAGATCCGTTTATCATCCAGCCGGAGGTTAATGGCTCTTCCCTGGATACTGATGCCTTAAAACGCCAGATTATTTCACTGCTCGAGAACGGCCAATCCGTCAGCCTGGAAATCCAGCCGACGCTGAC
The DNA here is from genome assembly GCA_017395685.1 of Clostridia bacterium. Classification (GTDB taxonomy): domain Bacteria; phylum Bacillota; class Clostridia; order Christensenellales; family Aristaeellaceae; genus RUG563. Next base: position 34,443 of record JAFQOD010000070.1, on the reverse strand, counting down.
TGCGCCTGCCATTACCGAAGCGGATGTTCGCAAACAGGTATCCCTGCTCAATAAATCAATTACCCCCATTTCCAAGGATTCCACCTATGAACGTACCAGCAATATCCGTGTAGCTTTTGATAAAATTAACGGTATGAAGCTGGAACCGGGGGAAACCTTCAGCTTTAACGGCAGGGTGGGCGCCCGTACATTTGAAAATGGCTTCAAATATGCCATTGAATATGTAAACGGCGAAGAAGAAATGGGCATTGGCGGCGGCGTATGCCAGGCCAGTACCAGCGTATATCTGGCCGCATTGCAATCCGGGCTTGAAATCACCAAGCGCACGCCCCATTCCGATCCCGTGAGCTATACTACCTTTGGACAGGATGCCACTGTATTCTATTCCAGGGATCGCAAGATCGATTTTGCCTTCAAGAATAATACTGAAGGGACGATCTATATCACTGCCAAGGTGGAAGAATACAGCAAGGGTAAATATCAGTGCGTAGTGGCCATTTACGGCCCGGCACAGGGCAATGACGTATCCTATACATTGCGCACCGAAACCGTGGAAACCCTGATTGCGCCCCTCATTCCCATCTATCGCAAGGATACCGATCAGACCTATGTAAAATATACCGATCAGGAAAAGCTGGTTCGCAAGGCGCGGGATGGCTATATCAACGAAACGTACCTGCAGCGCTGGGAAGGCGGAACCCTGGTGGAAGAAACACTGGTGAGCCGTGATACCTGTGAGCCCCGTGCTGCTATCTATTATGTGGGCACACAATACAGATAATGAAAAGAACCGATGGAGACGAATTTCCATCGGTTTTTTTCAAATGTATGTAACAAAAGGTAAGCCGGAATGGTCTATCTTATGAAGAATCCGGAAAGGAACTGATGGAAATGAAAAAATGGATGGCAATACTGCTGACGCTTGCATGCCTGATCCCTGTTTCTGCCTGTGCTGCCGGCTGGGGCGGCTATGAATATACCGTGGATCAGGTAAAGCAGAAGGAGGGCAGGGTAAAGCTGCGGGCAAGGGCATCCCAGAAGGCGGATGTGCTTGGCCAGTATTTTCCCGGAACGCCTCTGGAAGTGATCTCCTTTTCCGGGGATTGGGCCAGGGTAAGAATCGGCGATAGAGAAGGATATATGATGCGGGAATTTATCCTGCATGATACCGAATGGGCAGGGCCTGGAGAAGAGGGGGAATGGGGTCAGCTGATTGCGGCTGAAGAAGATGGAAAGCAGCCATTGTATCAGAAACCTGATAAGGATAGCCGGGTATTGCTGCGCTTTGGGTATTTTGATAATTGCCTGGTGCTGGGCACTGTTGGCGATGAATGGCTGCATGTGCGTTTGTATCATAAAGAAAGCCAACAGGGAACCTATTATGGTTACATTTCCTCCAGCTGTATCCGCAAGCCCGATCCTTACGATGAAGCGATCATCAATACCGGGAAAGCAAACGAAACCGTGAATTTCCGCGCAGAACCAAGCACTGATGGAAAAATTCTGGGTAAATATTTCAGCGGGGTTCAGGCATATCTGCTTTATGATGATCATGTGGCGGAAGATGGCTGGCAGAAGGTACGGATTGGAAATGAAGTGGGCTATATCATGGATCGATATCTGGACTCCATCCTTGCTGAGGATCCGCCGTTCCGTCCTGCCATGACGGAAATCAGGGGAGAGAGCATTCCGGTCTATACCGATGCCACTGGAAAAGAAAAACAGCAAAGCCTGATCTGTTATGATCCTTATCAGGTACTGGGAATCTTCGGAAAGTATTATCAGGTAAAGGTTCCGGGATTGTTTGGGGAAGCGGATCGGTATGGCTTTATCAGCACGGCGGATGTAAAGAATAAGATCACCCGCTGTGCCAGTACCCAAGCCGTTACCAACCGGGAAACGCCCCTTTATTGGGGAACCAGAGAAAGCGGGCTTACAGAAAAGCGTATCCTGCCAAAGGGAACAAAAGTGCAGATTTTCTCGGCCGCCCGCTATCCTGGCGAAGGGGAGGATGAATATATTTATCCGGAAGCCGAATATTTGTTCATCGGGGTGGAATTTTCCACCGGCGGCGGGATAGAGGCCTATGCGCCCATTGAATGCATTGATTATGATGAGGCGCTGGAATACCCGGAAATTATGACATTGGGATAATGCAAAATAAATGCCCCGTTAAGGCGGGGCATTTTTAGATATGGAAAAAATTTTGAAATATTGAAAAAATCCCTTGTCCGTTTCGTCTTTAAGGGTGAGGAGGTGATCAGAAGGATGGACAACGCTGTGGTACCGGGCGTAAGACAGCAGGAAACGGCCGAGGAACGGCTGGAGCGCTGGATGGATCAATATGGCAATGCCATTCTGCATGCCTGCTTCGTCTGCCTTTCTGATGTGCAATTGGCGGAGGACGCCATGCAGGATGCATTTGTGAAGGCCTGGCGGAATATGCAATCCTTTGAAAACCGCTATGAAGGATCTGAAAAAGCATGGCTGCTTCGTATCGCCATCAATACCTGCAATGATTACCGGCGGGGAATGTGGTTCAGAAGAATCGATCTGCCAGGGGAACTGGATAAGCTGCCCCCGGCACTGATTTCCGTATCTCCCAAGGAAAGGGATCTGTTTCTGGATATTATGGCCTTGCCTGGGAAATTCAAGCAGGTGATCCTCCTTCGCTATTATCAAAATCTGACATTGCAGGAAATGAGCGAGGTGCTGGGCATCGCCCCATCCACCATCCATCATCGCCTGAAAAAGGCGGAAGAGATTATCCGCCGGGAACTGGAAGGGAGGGATAACGTTGAAGCATGATGCAGATATTCAAAGAGCAATGGCATCCAATCTCTCCGGCCTGCAGGTGACGAACGCCCATAAAGCTGCTATCCGGGAAAGAACCCGGGAAGGAGAAAAAATGAAAAGAAAATTGCCTGTGGCCATTGCATTTGCACTGATCCTGGTTCTGATTTCAGTAACTGCCCTGGCAGTGAGCAATTGGGAGGCCATCAAGGAATATCTGAAAACCGTCCGGTTCCTGACCTATGAAGTGATTGAATGGGAACTGGAAGATAAACTGGAACTGGTAGAGGCCATGCATAAGGCCGAACTGATTGAGGATGAAAGCGCCTACAACAGCCTGGGGAATCCGGATTTGTCCGCTGAAGAGAAAGAAAAGATCTGTGATACCATCATTGAAGCCCGGTATGGAAAGGATTGGCAGTATTACGGCAATATCGAGGATTTTGAATGGCCGGAGGAACTGCGCCGTCAATCGGAAGAGACCATGCGGGAATATGATATGTGGTCTGATCAGGTGAATGACGCCTGGGACGAAGTGAATCCCTACAAGGTAGTAGTCCGGGAAGGGCCGATCACGGAAGAAGAACTGATGCAGCTGTTCCTGGATAAGCTGGAAACGGAATATGGGGTGGAAAAGGAAAGCATTCTGCCCGATCAGATTGCGCTGAAATGCTTCCAGGAAGATGAAGTATACATGCTTACCTATACCGTCAACCAGGAGAATCCGGGAAAATACAATCCTTCACTTCATACTAAGCCTGCTTATTACAGCCAGCCCCGGAATATCGGCGGCGATCTGACAGAGGATACGCCTATCCCCATGACCATGCTGGAGCGGATGGCGATCCTGCAGGAGGCGACCGACAGCTATACCTTCATGTGGGTTACGGATCTTTCGGGGAATGAGCAATCCTTCCTGCCCTGGAGTATGGAAAGGGAAATGATCCGGAATTTGAGCAGCCGCCTGACCGAAATCGAAAATTTTGAATATGGCAGCTTTGATCCTTCCCTGTTCAAGGTTTGGTTTGATGAGGAATTGCAGCTGTGGGTGGCATCCTATACCATCACGGAGGAGAATCCTGGCATTGCCGGCCGTACCATGGATGAAATTTCTTACGGCGAGCCCCAGATTACCATGTTGGAATACATGGCAAGGCAGGAAGGAAAGAAGGAGAGCTACACCTTCTATTGCTATTACGATTCCTTTGACCGCATCGTTTTCAATGAGGATGTGGGGAAACCCAGGGAGAAGCGGGCGAATTATGTGCCCCCCGTAACCTCCAGTCAGGCGGAGGATGCGGCACGGAAAGCCTTGGATGAAAAATATCCAATCACCCTTGCCGAACTGGAGGAATTGCGGGCCAGCACCACCCTTTATCAGGAAATGGACGGCAGCATGGAATACTATATTGAATTCATCGGCTATGAGTATTCCGAGCAGCTGGCAAGAATTTGGAGCTATGCCGCCCGGGTAAATCCGGAGACGGGGGAGGTGTTGGCGGCTGTCAAGCGGGATGACTGGAACCAGCTTACCGGCCGGAAGCTTGTGGCGGATGCATCACCGGAGATGGAAAAGCTTCTCTGGGCGCATGATATGCAGGATGCTCTGCGCAGGGCGATGGGAGATGACAGCGGGAACGGCTGGCACTTTAATTGGAATGAGAAAGGGGAGTATTTTTATCATTGGTCGCTGGAGGAAAAGGCGGCGTACAGCCGGAAAAATAAGCCGCTGATCGATCAATTCCTGTTGGAAAATCCCGAATATGCAGAAATGCTACAGAAACGCTATGATAATGGGGAGAGCGGATTCCCGGTCTACTACGAGACCACCCGCCATGCATACGGTCTGCCGGATGAAAAATCCATTTCTCAGGAAAAAGCCCGGGAACTCGGCTACCAGGCCATTCTGGATAGACTGAATGCGCCCAAAGAAAAACTGGATCAGGCCTGGGCTGTCAATGTGTATTACGATGTAACAGATCCTGAAAAGCCTTTATGGAAGTTTTTCTTCAATACCACCACCGATGAGACCGGCCCTGATGAGGCGTGGGGATATTTTGTCAGCATACACGCATATTCAGGGAAAGTTGAGGCCTGTTATGAACGGTGGGTGGGAATGCCCATGATCGATCTGATGTAAACAAAAAAGGGAGGCGTTTTATGAACGCTTCCCTTTTTCCATGTGGGATTATTTGCTCAGGTCTGCGATGATCTTTGCCATCTCATCCCAGCATTTTTCCATTTCGGCTACTAGCTTGAATTGGGTACGGCAGCGATCCAGATTATGATGCTCCCTATGGATGCGGAAATAGGTATCGCCGGAGAGATAATCGGTGAGGAACCGCACGCCGCATTCCAGCGTCATCAGCTTGGCGCCAAGGGGCAGGGTGTCCTTCTCCAATGGGGTCAATTGATCACCGCAGGCGGAAAGGAAGCCCTTGGCATAGGCGGTATACAGGGGCAGAGAGAACTGCACTTTGGAAAGATCGGTTTCATCCTCCGCTGCGGTGCTGGCGCCAAAGCGAATGGAATCCCCGAAATCATTGGCTGCAAGACCGGGCATCACCGTATCCAGATCGATGACGCAAAGGGGAGTACGCTCTTTCGCATCCAGCATTACGTTATTCAGCTTGGTATCATTATGGGTAACCCGGAGCGGCAGCTTTCCCTCTTTCAGCATGTTGACCATGGTGCCGGCTTCCTCTTCCCGGGCAAGAACAAAATCAATCTCTGCCCTGCATGCGGCCGCCCTGCCCAGGATATCCTTCTCCAGGGCCTCATGGAACTGGCGATAGCGATCAATGGTATTATGAAAGTTGGGAATGGTTTCGTGGAGGGTATCGGCGGGAAAAGCGGATAATTGCTCCTGAAACTGGCCGAAGGCCACAGCGCTCTGATAAAAATCTTCTTCTGTTTCCACCATATCCAGGCAGATGCTGTCGGTGACAAATTCATACATACGGAAGTATTCGTCGTCTTTGGTATGCAGATAATTTTCACCCTGGGTTGTTTTGACCAGCGTCAGCACCCGGCGGGGATCGGGGGTTTTTTCATACAGGAAGGCAGTGACGGCGGAGATATTTTCCATCAGGCCGTGTACATCTTTGAAAATCCTGTTGTTGATCTTCTGCAGGATGTATTCACGGGGGGCATCAGTCTTTACCAGATAAGTTTCATTGATGTGGCCGCTGCCGTAGCGCTCACAGGAAAGGGGCGTTCCCTGAAGGCGGAATTTTTGTGCAATGGGCAGCATGGCTCAATCCTCCCACAGACAGGCGGGATACTTTCCCTCATCCTTCATGCGCTGGATGGAGGCCTTGACGCCGGGCATATCATCATGATAGGTAACGCCATGCCATTTTTCACCGGTGGGCAGCACCCGCACGCTGCCCTTTCCCTCATTGATCAGCTGGTTGGGAATCAAGGGCAGGAAATATTCGCATTTCAGGGGATTTTGGGGCAGGTTTTCCGCCAGGAAGGGGGCAAAGCGATTTTCGATTTCGGTAAGAATCACCGGCTTGAACCCCCAGAAATTCATGGATACCACCGTACCGGCAGGCAGGAAGGTATAGGTTTTTCCCTCATCTTCGGTGTAGGCGGCGCCGCCGTCCCGGGGCTCGATTCGGGTGCGCTCCACAACGCCGGTGAGATATTCGCCCTTTTCATCCATGGCGCATACGCCCCGGGCGACGCTGCCGTTTTCAGTCAGGGTATTTTCCACCTGGTAGCCCACCATGGCAGATTCGTATTGGGGATGATCGCCGGTCAGGAAATCATACATTACCTGATAGGCCTGTGCGCCGTAGAAATCATCGGCATTGATGACGGCGAAGGGGGCATGGATCTTATCCTTGGCGCACAGCACGGCGTGGGCGGTGCCCCAGGGCTTCACCCGGCCTTCGGGGATGGAAAAGCCATCCGGCAGCACATCCGGCGTCTGATGCGCAAAGATGATATCTGCTTTTTTACCGATGCGCTTGCCCAGCGTATCCCGGAAAAGCTGCTCATTTTCGGGCTTTACAATCAGCACCACCTGGCCAAAACCAGCCCGGACCGCATCAAAAATCGAATAATCGATAATCCACTGGCCCTGGGGATCCACGGGATCCATCTGCTTCAGGCCGCCGTAACGGCTGCCCAGACCGGCTGCCATAATCACCAATTGAGGCTTATTCATTTTATTTCCTCCGCAATATGCCCGGATGGGGCATTGATCAATCTTATTATAGGCCAATTTTCCCTTTTCGTCTATTGAAATTTGATTATTTCGAAGAAAGCATGATGGTTTTTGTGGCCAGATGCTCGATGAAGGCTTTATCATGTTCCACCAGGATCATGGTGGGGCGAAATTGAGCGATCAGGCGTTCCACCTGCATACGGGAAAGCACATCGATAAAATTCAGCGGTTCATCCCATAGATACAGATGGGCCTGCTGGCACAGGCTTCTGGCGATGAGGGCCTTTTTCTTTTGCCCTGCGCTGAAGGATTCCATAGGCTTTTCGAATTGCTCCCGGGAAAAATCCAGCTTTCTGAGGATGGTTTTGAACAGCGTTTCGTCAATCCCGCTTTCCTGGATGAAATTGCGCAGCGAACCGGTGAGATTCGCCTGCTGGGGAACGATGGAAAGAATCAGATTGCTGGCCAGGCGCAGCTGCCCGCAGGCCGGGGCTATATCCCCGGTGATCATACGGAAGATGCTGGATTTTCCGCAGCCGTTTTTTCCGGTCAGGGCCAGAATTTCCCCGGATTCCAAAGAAAAGGAAAGATCTTTCAGAATGATTCTGTCGCCGTATGCGATGGAAACATCCCTGCATTCAATAATTCGCCGGGCAGGATGGGAAAGGGGAAACAGCTTCAGATCCTCGGCCCGATCAATATTTTTCATTAACCCCTGTTTTTCTTCAATATTTTTCTCCATCCGGGATTCCAGATTTTTTCGGCGCTGCTGCATCCGTCTGGATTTTTCGCCGATAAATGCCCTGGCATCCAGGCTTTTTTCCCTGCCGCCGGGCTTGATGCCGATTTTTGTGGCCTCAACCTGATCCGCCCAGGTGCGCGCCTGCCGGGCTGCTGACTGAAGGGAGGAAATCTCCTTTTTCAGCCGTGCATTTTCATCCATCTCGAATTGATCCTGACGGCGTTTATTTTCCTCCCAAGAGGAAAAATTCCCTTTTTGTACTTCAATATTGGCCCGGTTGATGGATAAAATATGATCCACGCAGCCATCAAGAAATGCCCGGTCATGGGATACCAGAATAAAACCCTTTTTGCTGTTCAGATACCGGCTGATGGTTTCGCGTCCTGCCATATCCAGGTGGTTGGTAGGTTCGTCGATCAGGAGAAAGTGATGCTCCCTGGCAAAGAGGCAGGCCAGAAGTACTTTCGCCTGTTCGCCGCCGGATAAGGTGGAAAGAGGCTGGGTCAAAATTTCATCTGCCACATCCAGGCAGGAAATTTCCTTGAGAAAGCGCCATACCTGGCCTTCTTCATCCATGGATTCTGCCAGCTCCAGGGGAGTCTGACCAGGATCGGAAATAGGGAAGGGAAAATAATCGAATTGCACAGGGGTGCTGACAGCGCCGTGATCGGGTAACTCGCCTGTAAGAATGCGCAGGAGAGTTGTTTTTCCCCTGCCGTTGCGGCCGACGAAGCCCAGCTTCCAATCGGTATCGATCTGGAAAGAAACATCGTCAAAAATCAGATCGGGGCTGCCTTCATAAGCAAAGGTTAGATGCGATATCTGTATGCGTGCCATAAAAATCCTCCGTATCTGGGTACGCAGGCACAGGAATCCCTTTATGAAAAACAAAACAAAAAAGGGGCGCAAAAACCGCTGGAGATGCGCTTTCACCGGCCTGCCAAAGGGCATATTAAAACAAAGGGCAACGGCCCCGTGCTCTATGCGCCTTTTTTGCAATCATTGCAGCAGGTCAATTATTGCGCATCCTTCCACCCCTTTCCATTCTTTAATAACATCATACAATAAAACCACGATCAATGCAAGGAACTTTTTGCAGGAGTATGGGAAAAAACTTGCCAATGAAGAATAAATGGGATATAATATCCAATTGGAACGAATGTTACTGATTCTATTATATATACGAAAGGAAGGATTGCTATGAGCAAGGTCCATATTTTTGATCATCCCCTGATTCAGCATAAGCTGAGCATTATGCGTGATAAGAATACCGGCTGCAAGGAATTCCGTGAACTGCTGGATGAGATCTCTATGCTGATGGTATACGAAGTAACCCGGGATCTGCCCACCCAGGATGTGGAGGTGGAAACGCCCCTGGTTACCATGAAGACCAAGATGCTGGCCGGCAAGCCCATCGGCATTATCCCCATTCTGCGTGCAGGCCTGGGCATGGTGGAAGGCATTATGAACCTGATCCCCAATGCCAAGGTTGGCCATATCGGCCTGTATCGCGATCCCGAAACGCTGGAGCCTGTGGAATATTACTGCAAGCTGCCTGAGGATGCCCAGCATCGCGAACTGTTTGTGCTGGACCCCATGCTGGCTACCGGCGGCAGTGCTGCGGCTGCCATCGGCTTCCTCAAAAAGAGGGGCTGCAATAATATCCGCCTGGTCAATCTGATCGCCGCTCCCGAAGGCATCAAGCGGGTGCAGGAGGAACATCCTGATGTGGATATCTACGTGGCCGCCTGCGATGAGAGGCTGAATGATCACGGCTACATCCTGCCCGGTCTGGGCGATGCCGGCGACAGGCTCTTTGGTACCAAATAAAATTCGAAGCGTTGGTAGCAATTACCAACGCTCTTTTGTTTTTTCCTTAATTTCTTATCAGAAAACGATAAGATACAGTTGATTTTTTTTGAATACACGTGTATAATTTACAATCGGAAGTATTTGTTATATCATATTAATATAGCGACAGATGGATTGAATGGATGCCATATCCAAATCTTTTGTTGCCGGAGTGTAGGTTTATGAAAATTCAGCAGGCGGTATGGAAGGAAACAAGAAAAATTGCCATTGGCGTATTATTGCTTTCTTGTTTGATGATTCTGGGCTTTATCGGATTGGGTTATTTTGATTATACCGTGCCTCTTGGGGCACTGCTGGGCACTGTCGGCGCTGTTGGAAATTTCTTTTTGATGGCATTGACTGTTCAGCAAATCACACAGCAGATCCATGGCGTAAAAAGGAATCGGCCGGCAGATGTTGATGAGCAGAAAGAAAATAAGCCGGAAGCCACAGGGAATGATGAAACGGAAGAAGACCCCCTGACTGCAGAAGAACAGGCCGACCTGCGTGAACAAACCCTATGGGCAAAGAAAAAAATGCAGCGGTCCCATGCGCTGAGAATGGTGATGATGGTCGTTATCGCCATAATCGGGCTGAAGATATCCTGTTTCCATCCGGTTGCAGTTATGGTTCCTTTCCTCTTTCCCAGGATTGTGATTCTGATCAATTCATTTATTGAAAAAAGAAAAGGAGTGTGAGAGGCAAGTGAATAAAAAACTGCGCGCAAAAGTTATTGATATTCTTTTGCTGGCGATGATCATTTTGCCTTTTGTTGCCTGTATGGTGCTCCGCATTCTGACAAGGGGAGCTTCTGAAGGGATCTCCATTACCGGCGCCCAGGTATATTTCACTGTTCCTATGCCGCTGATGGATCTGATTATTTCGGAATCTCAGGTGGTCTCCTGTGCTGTGATGATTGCATTGCTAGGGCTGTGCCTGTTCCTGACTCATGGGATTGCCGTTATCCCCAATTCCAAACGCCAGCTGGCTGCTGAATGGATTGTGGAAAAGGTAAAGGGTCTGGTGGATAATAACATGGGGGATCGCTTCCATGTATTTGCTCCTTTTGTAACAGCGATCATGGGCCTTTCTGTTTTTTCCAGTCTGTCCAGTTTGCTGGGCTTGTATCCGCCCACATCGGATGTGAATATTCTGCTGGGCTGGGCCATTCTGGTATTTATCCTGATCACTTATTACAAGCTTAAAGGCGGCCTTTGGAATTACGTTAAAGGTTTTTTCCAGCCCATTCCGTTTTTTGCTCCGCTGAATGTGATCGGTGAAATTGCAACGCCCATTTCCATGAGTTTCCGTCACTATGGCAATGTGCTTTCCGGCGCGGTCATCTCAACCCTTATTGCAGCGGCGCTGCAGGGGCTGTCCAGGATGCTGCTGGGCTGGCTTCCCGGTATTCTCGGTGAAATTCCCTTCCTCCGGATCGGTATCCCTGCCATTCTTTCTATGTATTTCGATGTGTTCAGTGGATGTCTGCAGGCCTTCATTTTCGCCATGCTGACCATGCTGAATATCTCCAACGGATTCCCGGAGGAGGATTATGAGCGGCGTATGGCAAAGCGGAGAGAAAAAGCTTTGCATCGTGCATAAATCAAACCTAATTATTTTGAGGAGGTAACTTTCCATGATTGAACTCGCCATCGGTATCATCCTCGGTTGCTGCGCATTGGGCGCCGGTATTGCCCTGATCGCCGGTATCGGCCCTGGTATTGGTGAAGGTAACGCTGTTGCAAAGGCCTGCGAGGCCATCGGCCGTCAGCCTGAATCCAAGGGCGCCGTCACTTCCACCATGATCATGGGCTGCGCCGTTGCCGAAACCACCGGTATCTATGGCCTGGTTGTTGGTATTCTTCTGATCTTCGTTGCCCCCAACAGCTTCGTCAATATCCTGCTCAACGCTGTAAGCAATCTGCCCAAGTAAGGCGGCAGGCATAGAAAGGCTGAAATAACGTGCAGACACTGGATATTATTTCAATCAATCTGTGGGATATTCTCATTTCCCTTGCCAATTTACTGGTTATGTTTCTGATCGTGAAAAAATTTCTTTTCAAGCCTGTTGTTAAGGTAATGAACGCACGGCAGGAGCAGGTGGATAAAATCTACAGCGATGCGAATGAAGACCGCGCCGCTGCCGGTGAAATGAAACAGGAATATGAGGCCCGTTTGGCTGCCGCCCGTGATGAGGTGGATAGTCTGGTTCGTTCTGCCGTGCAGACTGCGCAGCGCAGAAGCGACGCCATCATGGCCGATGCTGCCAGCCAGGCAAGCCACCTGAAGCAGAAGGCTGAACAGGAAATCGCCATGGAGAAAAAGCAGATGCTGCAGAGCGTGCAATCCGAGCTTTCCGATATGGCGGTCAGCATTGCTGCCAAAGTGGTTGAGCGTGAGGTAAAGCAACAGGATCATGATGCTTTTGTAGATGAATTCATCAAGAACGTGGGTGAAAAATCGTGACGGAACTGGCACGTGAATACGGCAGCGGCCTGTATGCACTTACGGAAGAGGAAAAAATCTCTCCTGCTGTGCTGGAAGAGATGCAATTGCTGTGCCAGTGCTTTCGCGCCCAGCCGGATTTTCTGAGGCTGTTATCCAATATGTCCCTGAGCAAGGAAGAACGTGTGGGCATTCTGGATCATGCCTTTCGGGGGCAGGTTCATCCCTATCTGCTCAATTTCCTCAAGATCCTTTGTGAAAGAGGGGCGCTGGGGGAGATTTACGGCTGCGAAGAGGCTTTCCGCGCCCTGTATTATCAGGATTACGGCGTAGTGGAGGCTCATGTGACCACAGGCGTTCCCCTGAATGAAGATCAGCGTGCGCGCATGATCGAAAAGCTGGGCGCCATGAGCGGAAAGAAGATCGCGCTGATTGAAAAGGTGGATCCCAAGGTGATCGGCGGCGTATTGCTGGAAATGAACGGTCAGCGGTATGATGATACTATCCGCCATCGTCTGCAGAAGATCTATCAGGCCATGACCGGCGAAGGCTAAAAAGCATCTAACAGGCCCCCGGGCCTTTTCATACGGAAAGCGGTGAATACAATGCAATTGAGACCTGAGGAAATTTCCAAGCTCATCAAAGAGCAGATTAAAAATTATGAAAACCGGATTTCCCAAAGCGATACCGGTACCATCATCATGATTGGTGATGGCATCGCTCGTGTATCCGGCCTGGATCAGTGCATGGCCAATGAATTGGTGCGCTTTTCCAACGGTGCATACGGCATGGCGCTGAACCTGGAGGAAAACTCCGTGGCCATCGTTATGCTGGGCGATGATGACGGGATCAAGGAAGGGGATAAGGTGGAGCGCACGGGCCAGGTTGTATCCGTTCCCGTGGGCGAAGCCATGATTGGCCGCGTGGTCAATGCCCTGGGCCAGCCTGTGGATGGCAAGGGCCCCATCGATTCCAAGGAGCAGCGTCCTATCGAACGTAATGCCCCCGGCATCATCCAGCGAAAATCCGTTTCTGTGCCCCTTCAGACGGGTATCAAGGCTATCGACAGCATGATTCCCATCGGCCGCGGCCAGCGTGAATTGATCATCGGTGACCGCCAGACCGGTAAAACCGTGATCGCCCTGGATACCATCATCAATCAGAAGGGCAAAGATGTCATCTGCATTTATGTTGCCATCGGCCAGAAATGCTCTACCGTCGCCCAGCTGGTGGATACCCTGACTGCTGCCGGCGCCATGGATTATACCATTGTCGTCAGCGCTACGGCATCTGAGCTGGCGCCTCTGCAGTATATTTCGCCCTATTCCGGCTGTGCCATGGCGGAATACTTCATGGATCAGGGCAAGGATGTGCTCATCATTTATGATGATCTTTCCAAGCATGCAGTGGCTTACCGCGCCCTGTCCCTGCTGATTCGCCGTCCTCCCGGCCGTGAAGCCTATCCTGGCGACGTATTCTATCTGCACAGCCGTCTGCTGGAGCGGTCTGCCCGGATCGATCCCGCCTACGGCGGCGGTTCCATTACGGCGCTGCCCATCATTGAAACCCAGGCGGGCGACGTATCCGCTTATATTCCCACCAACGTGATTTCAATCACGGATGGCCAGATCTTCCTGGAAACGGAATTGTTCCATGCCGGCATCATGCCTGCTGTGAACCCTGGCATTTCCGTATCCCGTGTAGGCGGCAACGCCCAGATCAAGGCCATGAAAAAGGTGGCTGGCAGCCTGAAGCTGCTCTATTCCCAGTATCGCGAACTGCAGGGCTTCGCCCAGTTCGGCTCCGACCTGGATGCCGATACCAAGGCCCGCCTTGCCCAGGGCGCCCGCATTGTGGAAGTGCTCAAGCAGAACCGCAATCATCCCATTGCAGTAGAAAATCAGGTGTGCCTGTTCTACGCCGTCACTCATGATTTCCTCAAGGATGTGGAAGTGAAAGACGTGGCGGAATATGAAGAAGGCCTGTATGCCCGTCTTTCTGCCCAGCATGAAGGCATCCTTTCTGCCATCCGCACCACTGGACAGCTGAGCGAGGATACCGAAAAAGCCCTGAAGACTGCCCTGGAAGATTATACCCGGGATTTTCTCAAGACCAAATAAGTAAGGAGGGGTTGCCATGGCGGGAGCGTCCATGAAGGACATCAAGCTGCGCATCAAAAGCGTGGAAAGCACCATGCAGATCACCAAAGCCATGCAGCTGGTGGCCACCTCCAAGCTTCGCCGCGCTAAAGAGCGCATGGAAACCAGCAAGCCCTATGCCGCCATCTCCCGGCAGGCAATTATGGCTGCGGTAGCCCAGTGCAATGATCCCACGGTTCCCTTCGTAGCCATCCGGCCTGTAAAAAAACGGTGCTATGTGGTGATCGCAGGGGACAGGGGCCTGGCTGGCGGATATAACGCCAATGTATTCAAAGAGGTGGATGCCCATCGGGGGGATACGGATTTCTGCGTTCTTCCCCTTGGCAGAAAAGCCATCGAAAAATACAACCGCATGAAGGCGGAATTGCTGAGCAATGCCTATGGTAAGGTTGAGGGAATGACGGTCGGTGTGTGCTATCAGTTGGCAAAGCAGCTGATTGATGGGTATCTTGCCGAGCAATATGATGAAGTGTGGCTGGTCTATACTTCCTTCCAATCTATGATGACCCAGGAGGTGGCAGCAGAGCAGCTTTTGCCCCTGCCGCGGCCTGAGGAGGGGGAAGAGAAGCTGGTAACCACCATCTATGAAATGGAAATTGGCGAAATGCTGAAGACCGTGACCCCGGATTTCCTGGCGGGGCGGCTGTACAGCGCACTGTGTGATTCCTTTGCCAGCGAAGTGGCTTCCCGGCGCAATGCCATGGACAGCGCCACCAAGAATGCAGGGGAAATGATCAGCGATCTGCGGCTGAAGTATAATCGGGCCCGTCAGGGCGCCATCACCCAGGAAATCACGGAAATCGTGGCCGGTGCAGAGCAATAAGGCATCGGGAAAGGGGAGCAACCATTATGAGCAATAAAAACATTGGCAAAGTGGTGCAGGTTATCGGCCCGGTGCTGGATATCCGATTTGAGGATGGGCATCTGCCGGAACTGCTCACGGCCATCGAAATTAAAAACGGTGATAAACTGATCGTGGCAGAAGTGGCCCAGCACGTGGGTGACAATGTGGTGCGTTGCATTTCCATGAATGCTACGGATGGTATGGTGCGCGGCATCGAAGCTATCGATACCGGCAGCCCCATTACCGTACCCGTCGGCGATCAGTGCCTGGGCCGTATTTTCAATCTGCTGGGCCAGGCCATTGATGATCAGCCCACGCCTACGGATGTGGAACGCTGGCCCATTCACCGCCAGGCGCCTTCCTATGAAGAGCAGGAAACCTCTACCGAGATTCTGGAAACAGGCATCAAGGTAGTTGACCTGATCGCCCCCTATGCCAAGGGCGGTAAGATCGGCCTGTTCGGCGGCGCCGGTGTAGGCAAAACCGTACTGATCATGGAATTGATCAATAACGTTGCCAAGCAGCACGGCGGTCTTTCCGTGTTTGCCGGCGTTGGCGAGCGTACCCGTGAAGGCAATGATCTTTATAATGAAATGAAGGAAAGCGGCGTTATCAATAAGACCGCGCTGGTTTACGGCCAGATGAATGAGCCTCCGGGAGCCCGTATGCGGGTGGCCCTTTCCGGCCTGACCATGGCAGAATATTTCCGTGATCAGGAAAATCAGGATGTGCTGCTCTTCATCGATAACATTTTCCGCTTTACCCAGGCTGGTTCTGAGGTATCGGCTCTGCTGGGCCGCATGCCCTCCGCTGTAGGCTATCAGCCCACGCTGGCTACCGAAATGGGCGCCCTGCAGGAGCGCATCACCTCTACCAAGAAGGGTTCCATCACTTCCGTTCAGGCCGTATACGTGCCTGCTGACGACTTGACCGACCCTGCCCCTGCAACCACCTTTGCACATCTGGATGCCACCACGGTTCTCAGCCGTAATATTGCATCTTTGGGTATTTATCCTGCTGTGGATCCCCTGGATTCTACCAGCCGGATTCTCAGCCCTGAAGTGGTTGGCCATGAGCATTATGAAGTGGCCCGTCAGGTTCAGGGCATACTGCAGCGGTATAAGGAACTGCAGGATATCATTGCCATCATGGGTATGGATGAACTGAGTGATGAAGATAAGCTGATCGTGGCCCGTGCCCGTAAGGTGCAGCGCTTCCTGAGCCAGCCTTTCTCCGTTGCCGAACAGTTCACCGGCATGGAAGGCAAGTATGTGCCCCTGAAGGAAACCATCCGTGGCTTCCGCGAGATCATTGAAGGTAAGCATGATGATCTGCCCGAAAGCGCATTCCTGTTTGTTGGCACCATTGATGAAGCCGTGGCCAAGGCCAAAAAGGGTGAATAAGCATGGCAAATTTTCATTTGCAGATTGTAACCCCTGATAAAATGGTATATGATGGGGAGGCCGAACGGCTGATTGCCCGTACGGTCAATGGGGATGTATGCATCCTGGCCCATCATATCGATTACGCTACTCCGCTTGGCATCGGAGAGGCAAGGGTAACCGATGGCGAGGGCAATACCCGCAGGGCTGCATGCAGCGGCGGTATGCTCAGTGTATCGGGGAATGATGTGCGCCTGATGGCCACCACCTTTGAATGGGCGGATGAAATTGATGTGGCCCGTGCAGAAGCTGCCCGGGATCATGTATCCAATGCAATGGAAAAACTGGATCATAAAGAAATGGAGTATGCACGGCTTTCAGCCAAGCTGAAGCGTGCGCTGATCCGTCTCCAGGTAACTGAATAAGAAAATTGCCTTCCGGAAATGAACAATCCGGAAGGCTTTTTTGTGCACTCAAAAATCTTTTGGCCGGGGTTTGAAGCAAATGGCCGCTAAGAATCCAAAGAATACGGCTGCGGCAATGCCGCCTGCGGTGGCGGATATTCCACCTGTAAAAGCGCCCAGCAATCCATTCTCCTGGACGCCGGAAATGGCGCCCTGGGCCAATGCATGGCCGAACCCGGTCAGCGGCACAGTTGCTCCGGCACTGGCGAAACGCACAACGGGCCCGTAAAGCCCAAGGGCACTCAGCAAAACCCCGGCAGTAATATATACCACCAGAATCCGGGCGGCTGTCAGCTTGGTTTTCAGGATCAGCAATTCGCCGATTGCACAGAAAAGGCCGCCTACCAAAAATACTTTCAAGTATAGCAGCATGATTTCAGCCTCCTTCAAGGATAACGGCATGTGCAACGCCGGGGATGGTTTCCCCTTGCTGAGAGGTGGTGGTGCTGAGTAAGGCACCGGTGGCCATAAAGAGCACCTTCTTCCATTTTCCAGAGCTGAGCTGCGGCAGGATATAGGCGCTAAGCAGGGAAGCGGAGCACCCGCATCCGCTGCCGCCGGCATGCACATCATCAGCAGGATCAAAAATGCAAAGTCCGCAATCCATATATTTCTGTTCAAAGAGCGACAAATGATTCTTATCCATCAGTTCCTTCAGAATACCGCTGCCGACCAACCCAAGATCACCTGTGATGATCTTGTCATAATCCTTCGGGGCAGTATTGGTATCCTTGAAATGGGCGATTAAGGTATCGGCAGCGGCTGGGGCCATGGCGGCCCCCATATTGTTGGGATCCCTGATGCCAAGATCAACAACCCGTCCGATGGTGGCAGAAGTAATATGGGCAATTCCTTTTGTATTTTCTGCCAGCAGGCAAGCACCTGCCCCTGTTACGGTCCATTGGGCGGCGGGGGTTCGCTGATTGCCGTATTCCAGAGGAAAGCGGTATTGCCGCTCCGCTGTGCAGAAATGGCTGCCTGCGGCGCATATAACAGGGGAGGCATATCCGCCGTCTACAAGAATGGATCCCAACAGTAGGGATTCGGCCATGGTGGAGCAGGCCCCGTAAAGCCCTAAAAAGGGAATGGAGAGTTCTCTGGCGGAAAGGGAAGCTGCCATGATCTGATTGAGAAGATCGCCCCCAAGCATGGCCTGAACGGCTTCTTTTTGCATACCGGTTTTTTCAATACATCGGGTGCAGGCTTCCTGAAAAATAGTATGCTCTGCCTGTTCATAGCTTTCCTGCTGGAAAAGAGGATCATCCAATACCAGATCAAATCCATTCCCATGAGGGCCTCTTCCTTCCTTGGGCCCTACAACCGCCGCTGAGGAGATGATGGACGGCGCATTCTGAAAAATAATCGTTTGCTTTCCCTGACGATGCTGAGGCATGGCGTTTCATCCTCCCTCACCATTGGATAAAATAGTAAAGAATGCCCACAATTACGCTGCTGGCAATGCCATAAACCAGAACAGGCCCGGCGATGGTAAACATTCTGGCGCCTGTGCCCAGCACCCAGCCTTCCGGCTTGAATTCCATGGCCGGGGAAACCATGGCATTGGCAAATCCAGAAATAGGAACCACAGTGCCTGCGCCGGCATAGCGGGCGATGCGGTCAAATATACCGATCCCTGTGAGCAAAGCAGTGATAAAGACCAGCGACATGGAAGCAAAAGTGGAAGCAGAAGAGGCGGTTAATCCCAGATAATTGATTCCGAAATCCGCAATTGCCTGGCCTAAGACGCAGATTGCCCCCCCTACCCAGAAAGAGCGAAGACATCCCTGGCCGACTTTGGACTTAGGGGTCACCCGGCGGACAAGGGCGGCATAATTTTCGATTACGGCTTGCTTTGCGGATTTCTTATGGTGCTGCATGTTCATTCTCCTTCTGATTGCGGATCCGGGGAAGATCCGGAATGGGGGAAAGCCGGATTTCACGATTACCGGGGCGGGGAAGATGATCCAATGGATGAGGAAAAACGGTTTTGCTCATATCATCATGCTCCCATCAGTCCGCCGATCAAGGCGCCGATTCCCTTGCCGATAGCAAGTGCGGCTGCGGCATAGCGCATATCGGTGGTAATGCTCAATCTGTCAAATAAAACCGGGATTACTTCCACCGCTTCTACCAATGCGGATGCCAGCATTCCAACAAAAATTCCGCCAAGCAGCATGGAAAATACCCCAAAGATCAGCGGAAGAAAACCGCTGATACCGAGTGCGCCTATGGTGGCGCCGATCAGCAATGCAAAAGCCGCAATGCGCATGTTTCCACAGTCAAAGATATCGGTAACCCGCATGGGCAATTGCAGCATCATCCAAAGCGGTGCAGCACACAAGCCCAGGGTGGCGCCGCTGGCAAGACCGAAAGCAATCTCTTTCATGGCGTTTTCCCCATGGCTTCCTCGGCGGACTGACGGTAATCCTCCAATTTGATTTCCAGGGGAGATACGGTATGCTTTTTCCCAAGCAGGGAATAAAAAAGCGCCACCCCAAGAAATACCCCGATTGCATAGGGAATGGTGATCAACCACATGTTATCCACGTCCTTACCGGTAATGAGGCGATACAGACCCCGTTGAGCGTCGATCATGTTCACATCCGCATGAAACCAGGTGATGGCAAGGGCGCTTCCAATCATCAGAAGCAAAAAAGCCAGAATTGTGCGGAAGATGTGGGTTCGGTTCCGTTTGGACGGCGGAATGATATGTATAAAGCATTCGGATGGCCCAATGAATTCCACCTGACGGCAGGCGGAGGATACGGCCTGGATGACAGCCATGGCAGGCAATCGCCATACACCGGGCGTTTTCGGGCAATCCACCGGTAAATTCATTACGTCCGTTCCTCCGGTGTCCAACGCGTCGGCCACATGATGCACAAAAAGCTGTTCACCCGGTGCGATGGTGGCCCTCTTTTTTAATTGCAGATAAAGCAGATGCATCGCCTCCCTGATCGATGGGTAGTATGCACAGCAAACCGGCATTATATTAATAAAAATTCGAAGGATTCTTGCAGATAATCGAAAAAGAATGGGTATAATCATGGGGAAAGGGGGAATGGAGGATGAAAAAGACCATCGCTTTTTTTGATGCCAAGCCTTATGATAAAATTTGGTTTGATCAATTGGTAAATGATCGATACGATATTCGTTATCTGGAAAGTAAATGCAATTCTGATACAGCAGCCCTGGCAAAAGGCTGTGAAGCAGTATGTGCTTTTGTGAATGACGATCTCTCCGCCGCAACCATTGAACGATTATATGAAAATGGGGTGCGGGTGCTGGCCATGCGCTCTGCCGGGTACAGCAATGTGGATTTTAAGGCAGCGTATGGGAAGATCAATGTGGTGCGCGTTCCGGCGTATTCCCCGTATGCCGTTGCAGAGCATGCTATGGCACTGCTTCTCACATTGAACAGAAAGGTGCACAAAGCCTATAACCGTACCCGGGATTTTAATTTCAGCCTGAGCGGGTTGATTGGGACGGATTTGCATGGGAAAACTGCCGGCGTGATCGGCACAGGTAAAATCGGTCAGGTTTTTATCAATATCTGCAAGGGGTTTGGCATGCGGGTGTTGGCCTATGATCCTTATCCTATCCCGGATGCGTCCTTTGAATATGTGGATCTGCCCACCCTGCTCCGGGAAAGCGATGTTATTTCCCTGCACTGTCCGCTGACAGAGCAAACCCATCACATTCTGGATGTGAATGCTTTCCGGCAAATGAAAAAGGAAGCGTTTATTATCAACACTTCCCGTGGCGCCCTGATTGATAGCGCAGCATTATTGGCAGCCCTGAATCTGAAGCGTATTGGCGGCGCAGGGCTGGATGTATATGAAGAAGAGGCGGATATCTTTTTTGAGGATTATTCCGGGGAGATTATTCAGGATGATGTATTATCCCTGCTGACCTCCCGGCCCAATGTGATTATCACATCCCATCAGGCATTTCTGACGGATGAGGCGCTGCGGAACATCGCAGATGTGACGCTGAAAAATCTGGATGCCTATTTTGCCGGAGAAGATCTGGAAAACGAAATCTGCTATCATTGTGACAGCGGGAAAGTGGCAGGCGGATGCAGAAAAACACGGAAGGAGCGCTGCTTTCAGGCGCCGCCGATCGATCTGCGGAGTACGGACACGGATTCTTTTAGGAATTGAGAGGTCTTTACCTCAATAACGGCACGCTTTGGATCACCGATCCGTAGCTGCTCATGCCAATCCAATTCGCTTCCGGATAATGATAAATGATTCTTTTTCCCCATGGCACCGTGGATATGCATATGCAGCAGCCGATCTGGATGGGAAAGGATAAAGGGACTGTCAATATTTCCGGCGCTGTAATCATGGCCGATGTCCCAGGTGAGATGAAAAGCAGGGGAAGCGAGCAAAAATTCCATTCCTTTCAGGATAAAGCCCTGGTTCAGCCCGGTGTTTTCGATGCAGAGCGCCACCTGGCTGCCGGCGGCTTTTTCACATGCATCCCGGAAGGCGTTCAGCCGCTGTTTATAGTGATCTGGATATGCATCAAACAGATAATGCTTGCCGTCAGGAAGAGAAAAATAAACCCCGGAACTCATGTGAAAATTGACCAGGGGAATATCAGACGATTTGCAAAGTTTGATGGTTTCCAGCATGGTGGAAAGATGGGCGTCTGCAACATGGCGGTTGAAATCACAGAAGAACAGATTCTCATCTGCGTGGATTGTAAAGTAAAGATGATGCTTTTTTGCAAGAGAGGGAAGATCAGTCTCCCGGAGGGCATCGATTGTGCAGTAGGGCAGATTCATATTCAATTCCACAAAATCTAGCCCCAGCCGCCTGGCAAGGGCACAATTTTCAGTGATGGATTGAAATTCCATGAGTGTGGGCATGCCGAAATCCATGGCGAACGCCTCCTTCCACGAAGTTATTCGGGAAATGACGGAAATTCCCTTTTTTCTTTGCAAAAAACGTTAAAAAATTGTGAATTCCCCCTTGACAAAATGGGTGAAAATGAGTATACTACCAGATGCATCAATAGACTCCGCTAGCCCCGGAAACTATTGTTCACCGCCAGAATGTGCGACCATCACAGGAAGGCAAACACACAGTTCACCGTTTCAAGGAGGAAATTCACTTGAAGACCTTTATGGCAAATGCGCAGAATGTAGAGCGCAAGTGGTATGTCGTTGATGCAGACGGCATGGTGCTTGGTCGTCTCGCCAGCCAGGTAGCCAATATCCTGCGTGGCAAGAACAAGCCCACCTACACCCCCCATGTGGATACCGGCGATCACGTGATCATCATCAATGCTTCCAAAATCGTTATGACCGGCAAGAAGCTGGATCAGAAGATTTATTATCATCACTCCGGCTATGCTGGCGGTCTGAAGGAAACCAAATACCGCAAGCTGATCGATGAAAAGCCCGAATTCGCGGTGCGCCATGCCATCGTGGGCATGCTGCCTAAGGGCCCCCTGGGCCGTCAGATGGCCACCAAGCTGCGCATCTACGCCGGCCCCGAACACGAACAGGCCGCGCAGAAGCCCGAAGTATTGGAACTCATCAAGTAAGCTGAGCGGAAGGAGCAAACATCATGGCTAATGATTTCAATGCCGTTGGCCGCCGTAAGTCTGCGGTCGCTCGCGTACGTCTCGTACCCGGCGAAGGCAAGATCCTGGTCAACAAGCGCGATATCGATAATTACTTTGGTCTGGAAACCCTGAAGATGACCGTTCGTCAGCCCCTCGTTCTCACCAACGTTGGCGGCAGCTTCGACGTTCTGGTTAACGTTCGCGGCGGCGGCCTCTCTGGCCAGGCCGGCGCTATCCGTCACGGTGTAAGCCGTGCCCTGTGCAAGGTGAATCCCGAGCTGCGTCCTGCCCTCAAGAAGGCTGGCTTCCTCACCCGCGATCCTCGTATGAAGGAACGCAAGAAGTACGGTCTGAAGGCTGCCCGTCGCGCTCCCCAGTTCTCCAAGCGCTAATCTTTCAGAGATTATTCAAACCCAGAAACTGCAATGGTTTCTGGGTTTTTTATATGTATTTGTCTATTAAGATGATTATGTAACAAAAAAGGAAAAAGGCCTGAAATACTCTCGGGCGAATAGCATGTGCCATTCTGCGCTGAAAAGTCTTTCAAGCCTTTTTTACGTGTTTTATAGCTTATTGCGCTGGATCTTACCGGAGATGGTTTTGGGCAGCTCATCACGGAAGACCACGATTCTGGGATACTTATAAGGTGCAGTATGCTCCTTGACGTAAGTTTGAATCTCTTTTTTCAGTTCTTCTGTAGGTTCAGTGCCCTTGGCCAGCACGATGCTTGCCTTGACAACCTGGCCGCGCACTTCATCCGGGGCAGCGGAAACGCCGCATTCTACAACATAGGGCAGCTCCATGATAACGGATTCGATTTCAAAGGGGCCGATACGGTAACCGGAGGATTTGATGACGTCATCCACACGGGATACATAGGTTAGGAAGCCGTTTTCATCCTGCCAGGCCACATCACCGGTATGATACCAGCCGTCATGCAGCACTTCACGGGTCTTTTCTTCATCCAGTTCGCTGCCTTTGAAGTATCCCATGAACAGGCCGCAGGGCGCCTTTTCGCCCGCACGGATGCAGATTTCGCCGTTGGCGCCGGGGGGCACGGGATTGCCATCCGGATCCATCAGGCAGACATCGTACAGCGGAGTGGGACGGCCCATGCTGCCAACCTTATGGTTACGGCCCGCAAGATTGGCGATGGAGAGGGTTGTTTCGGTCTGGCCGAAGCCTTCCATGATCTGAAGACCGGTTTTTTCTTCGAACAAGCGGTATACTTCAGGATTGAGGGCTTCACCGGCAGTGGTCATATGTTTGATGGAAGAAAGATCATATTTGCTGATATCCTGCTTGCACAGCATCCGCAGCATGGTAGGCGGCGCACAGAATGTAGTAATGCGATATTTGGCGAACATGGGCAGGATCTGTGCGGCGTCAAAGCGATCAAAGTCATAGGTAAATACGCCGCCTTCGCACATCCACTGGCCATAGAATTTTCCCCACAGCGCCTTGCCCCAGCCGGTGTCGGAGATGGTCAGGTGCAGGCCGTCCCGCTGAACACAGTGCCAGTATTTCGCAGTGATAAAATGGCCAAGGGCATACTTGTAATTATGGGTGGCGATCTTCGGATATCCTGTAGTTCCGGAGGTGAACAGCATCAGCATGGGATCATTGCCGCAGGGGGCGTCAGCCGGGCGTTCGTATTTGTGGGAGAAGAGCAGGCTTTCCTTATTATAGCTATGCCAGCCTGCCCGATCACCATTGACCAGGATGCGGTGCTTCAGGGTGGGGGAATTGGGAAGGGCCAGATCCACCTGACGGGCAACATCCCCATCAGCGGTGCACAGGATTGCGCTGACTCCGGCAGCATTGAACCGATATTCCAGATCATGCGCTACCAGCTGATTGGTAGCGGGAATGGGAATGGCGCCCAGCTTATGCAGCGCCAGCATAACCGGCCAGAACTGCCAATGGCGCTTGAGAATCACAAGCACACGATCGCCTCGTTCAATGCCCAGCGAACGGAAATAATTGACGGCCTGGGCGGAAAGCCCCTTCATATCCTTGAAGGTGAACCTGCGTTCATTCTGATTTACATCCAGATGCAGCATCGCCAGCTTTTCCGGGTATCGATCAGCAATGGCATCCACAATATCGAAGGCAAAATTGAATTTATCTTCGTTTTTAAAAGAGAGGGATTCGAGCGCCCCATTTTCATCTTCAACGCACTCCACAAACTGCTCCACAAAGAGGGGCTGCGGCTTGGGAGTGGGGACGAGGGTCCTGCGTACCTCCTGCTCGGGCACATCTTCACCAGGAAGAACCATAGCAAGGAAGGTGCAATCCTGGCCGCCCACGGCGATCATGCCGTGAGGGGCGCTGGAATTGTAGATGATGCTGTCGCCTTCATTCAGGATTTCTGTCTTTTCGCCGACACGTACCATCAGGGTGCCGCTGACAACCAGGTTGAATTCCTGACCGGAGTGAGTGACGGTATGGATGGGCTGGTTTTGCAGTTCCGGCTTATATTCGTATTTAACCCAATAGGGTTCCGCCAGTTTGCCGCGGAACATGGGGGCCAGATTCTGGATGGTAATGCCGTTTTCCTTGGCGGTGGTGATGCCCTTGCCCTTGCGGGTTACGGCATAATTGGACAAGTGGGCGCTATAGCCCTCAAGAAGATCAGTAAGTTCAATCCCGAAGGCCAGGGCACACTTATGAATAAAGGAAAAAGGCAGATCGATCGTGCCGCTTTCATATTCCAGATAAATGGATTCTCCAACCTCAGTACGCTGCGCCATTTCAGCAATGGAAAAGCCCATGATCTGCCGCATTTCACGGATACGAAGGGCCACTTCCTGTACATGCTGGTTGAATTGTTTCATGCTCGCTAACCTCCTTCAAATAAAAAACCGTCCCAAAGTTCTTGCTTTGAGACGGGTGAAAATACATCCGCGGTACCACTCAAATTGCAGCTGTTGCTGCCCCTCAATGGGTTCCAACAAACCCTGTGCATTCACGCAGCCTCACGTAAACCTCTACTTTGAAAACATTTCAAGATTTCAACTCGGAAGGGATGGGCACTTGAAACCTCCGCTGCCGGTTTACACCAACCACCGGCTCTCTGAAAGCATCCGTTTCGGCCGACTTCGTCATCGTCTTTCAAGTGATATGAAATTATGGATATTTTATCCCGACGGCGCATGCTTGTCAAGCAGAAATTTTGGAAAAAACAATCGAAAAACATAATAAAAAATCATGTGATAAGAATCCATTGCGTTATGATTGCTATTCATTATCGCTTAATTGGAAGGCAAAGAGAAATTATTCAGATTCAAAGAACATTCTTGAAATTGCGGGAGCGGCGTAGTATAATATTTCCGGCATGATTTTCAAATGATTTCATTAAGCATGGGAGGGCCTGTCATGATTCAGTGGAAGAATATGGATCAATTGTCATCCTATCAGGAACTGCAGAAGGTAGAAAAAATCAATCTGGCTGCAGCGATGGCCGGTGAAAACGGGGCAGAACGTGTAAAGAACTACACCGTGCCCATGGGGGAAGGGCTTGATTTCAATTATGCAGCCCGCCCTGTTAATGATAAAATTCTCTCTGCCCTTGCGGCGCTTGCAAAGGACGCTCAACTGGCAGAAAAGTTTGAGGCGCTCTATAATGGCGCGGTCATCAACACCGGTGAAAAGCGTCTTGTGCTTCATCATCTGACCCGTGGTCAGCTGGGGGATGCGGTGATGGCTGACGGCGTGGATAAGCGTGCCTTCTATCTGGAACAGCAAAAGAAGGTGGCGGAATTTGCCAATAAAGTGCATGCCGGGGAAATCACCAATGCAGCCGGCGAAAAATTCACCACCGTTGTGCAGATTGGTATCGGCGGCAGCGATCTGGGCCCCCGGGCCATGTATCTTGCCCTGGAAAACTGGGCCATCGTCAATAATACCCATAAGATGAAGGCTGAATTTATCAGTAATGTGGATCCTGATGATGCTGCGGGCGTGCTCCACAAGATTGATCTTGCCCATTCCATTTTTGTGCTGGTTTCCAAATCCGGCACTACCCTGGAAACCCTGACCAATGAATCCTTTGTGAAGGATGCGCTGAAGAATGCGGGCCTGGATCCTTCCCGGCATATGATCGCCGTGACCAGTGAAACCTCTCCCTTGGCCAAGAGCGCCGATTATCTGGCGGCCTTCTTTATGGATGATTACATTGGCGGTCGTTATTCTTCCACCTCTGCCGTGGGCGGCGCGGTGCTTTCCCTGGCCTTTGGCGCTGATGTATTCGCCCGGTTCCTCAATGGGGCAGCTGTTGCCGATGCGACGGCCAAGAATCAGGAATTGACGCAGAACCCTGCCATGCTGGACGCTGTAATCGGCGTTTATGAACGCAATGTGCTGGGCTATCCCACCACTGCGGTGCTGCCTTATTCCCAGGCGCTTTCCCGCTTCCCTGCCCATCTGCAGCAGTTGGATATGGAATCCAATGGCAAATCCGTAAACCGGAACGGCGAACCCGTTGATTACGTGACCGGCCCTGTCATCTTTGGCGAACCCGGCACCAACGGCCAGCATTCCTTCTATCAGCTGCTGCATCAGGGAACGGATATTATCCCCCTGCAGTTTATGGGCTTTAAGAACAGCCAGATGGGCACTGATTTGGTGATCCAGGGCAGCACCAGCCAACAGAAGCTGTGCGCCAACGTGGCTGCCCAGATTGTTGCCTTTGCATGCGGCAAGCAGGATGAAAACCGCAATAAGAATTTTGAGGGCGGCCGGCCTTCCAGCATTATCATCGGCGAAAAGCTGACCCCAGGCGCTCTGGGTGCGCTGCTTGCCCATTATGAAAACAAGGTGATGTTCCAGGGCTTCCTGTGGAATCTCAATTCCTTCGATCAGGAGGGCGTGCAGCTGGGTAAGGTGCTGGCCAAGAAAGTGCTGGCGCACGAAACCGACGGTGCCCTGAAGGTATACAGCGATCTGCTGAATATCTGATTAACCAATGAAAAGAAGGCTTCCCGATAGAATCTATGGGAAGCCTTCTTTGCGTATATTATGCAGGAATTTTTGATTCTTGGTAGAAGTATTGATTCATTCGTATGCAATATGTGATTTACAGGAGGCGGATGGAATGGCCGCAGGAAAACGTATCGGTGTGGATCTTGGGGGAATGTCCGTAAAAATCGGCGTAGTGAGTGAGGATAACCAGATTGTGGAGCGGGTTACTCTGCCGATGAACAGGAATAAACCGTTCAAGGAAGCAGTAAAGGAAATCGCTGAAGCGGTACTTGCGATGGGGGCGGTTGCCAGTGTGGGCTTTGGCATTCCCAGCACTCTGATTCCCGGCAGCCAGGTGATCATCCATGCCAATAACCTGGGATGGAAGCATTGCGATATCCGGAAAGAACTAAAAAAGTATATGGGAGAAACCCCTGTTTATCTTGCCAATGACGCCGATTGTGCCGCTGTCGGGGAATTGATCCATGGCGCGGCAAAGAAAGTAAAAAGCTGCCTGATGCTCACTTTGGGCACTGGTATCGGAGGCAGCTATATTCATAATGGCAAATTGTTTCTTGGGGGCAATGGTATCGGCCTGGAGCCGGGGCATATGGTGATTCATGATCATGGAAAGCCCTGCTCCTGCGGGAAAATCGGATGCCTGGAAACCTATGCCTCAGCCACTTCTTTGATGGAAGAGGCAGAGAGGAGCAATTCACCTGTGCTCCAACGGATGATTTCTGAAAATCAGGGAAGACCCAATGCCAAAATGGTTTTTGATGCATCTGCCATGAATGATCCGGCAGCCAACCTGATTTTGGAGGAATATATCCGTCATCTGGCCATTGGCATCAGCAATTTGATTGCCGTGTTCGGCCCAGAGCGGGTGGTGATCGGAGGCGGGGTGAGCGCTGCCGGGGACCAATTGTTTATCCCGCTGCAAAAGGCTGTTTATAAAATGGTGGATGAACCGGAATTGGTGGGATGCCCTGATATTGTGCCGGCCATTCTGGGCAATGACGCCGGCATTATCGGCGCCGCCATGCTGGATAAAGTGATGATGTAAAGATAAGCCGCCTGGAGGAAAGAAGCCTCCGGGCGGCGTTTCTTTATAAGAATAGGGTGCATCCGGCACGGCGGAAATCATCGATCATGCGGATCAGGCTGTCTACGGATACCTTGAAATCGGCGCTCAAGCATTGAAGACAGAAGAATTCTTTTGTTCCCCGGTTGATCAGCTTCCGGGAAAGCCCTGTTTCATTGGCAGTCAAATCCTTGCCGCAACGGGAACAGATCATCTTTTCACCAGCCGGGCGATGAACATGCGGCAGTCATGATTGCCCACTTTTACCCGCATGTATTCCCGATGGGTTTCTTCTTCGCCGCCGTTCAGGATATCACGGACCGCAAGATCATATCCGGCGGAAGCGGGCAGGCCGTAATCCGAGAAGGTAACACCCACTTCAGCTTCCTTTTCTTCCATGTTGAAAACGCCCAGGGCATATGTGCCGTCATCCAGGTGCTTGAACAGGATCAGCAGCTTATCATTCCAGGGGTGATGGCCGATGATGGGCGGCCGTGCCTCCTGATCCTGATTGATGCGGATCAGATCGGGATTGGTGACCAGCTTCCGGGTTTCTTCATTCATTTTGCGGATATCACAGCCCAACATCAAGGGGGCGGAGAACATGCACCACAGGGAGAATTGGCTGCGGTAATCAGCATCATTGCAGCCTTCGGAACCGACCAGCCCCTTGCCATACATGCCAACGGTAAGCATATCTACATCATTGAAGCATTGAGGAGCAGAAGCACCCAGCTTATCCAGCTGGCTGACAGCAATGCGGCGATAGGATTCGGGATTATCAAAAATATCACCAGTGGAGCGATACATATGGGCGCCGGTGGAGCGGATCCACTGCCATACGTTATCACTGCCCCAATTGCAGGCAGAGAAAAGAATATCCCTTCCGGATGCGCGCAAGGCCATACCCATCCGGCGATAGAGCAATTCCCCTTCAATGCCGTGGGGCTTATAGCAGAAATCATATTTCAGAAAATCCACGCCCCAGGAGGCAAAGGTTTTTGCATCCAGGAATTCATGATCGAAGGAGCCGGGATGATCCCCGCAGGTGCGCTGACCGGCGCAGGAATACATGCCGAATTTCAGCCCTTTTTCGTGCACAAAATCCGAAACTGATTTCATGCCGTGGGGGAATTTATCGGGATCGGGCACCAGGCAATCAGTCTCGGGATCACGCAGCTTTTTGCTCCAGCAATCATCGATGACGATGTATTGATAGCCTGCATCTTTAAGGCCAAGGGCAATAAAAGCTTCGGTGCTTTCACGGATCAGAGAATCAGAAATTTCCCATCCGAAGGTATTCCAGGTATTCCAGCCCATGGGCGGACGATGAACCAGCATAAATAAACCTCCCTTATAAGCGATTTGAATTGCTTCAATGATATCATGCCTGAGAAATTGATGCAAGGGGGGAATTGAGGACGTTTCTTGACGGGAAAATGATGGGGAAGTATAATGAAGAAAAGAAATAACGGAGGCTTCTATGATTGATTTAAAGGAATTATCAGAAATCGTTTATATGAATAAACTGGAAAAGCATTTTAATGTGACGGATATTCCTATGGAAATCTGCTACCTGCATGGAGAGGTTTCTGAAATATGGGATGCCTATATCCGGAAAAAGGGCAGTGTAGGGGAGGAAATGGCGGATGTAATGATCTATCTGCTGGGCCTTTCCAAAATCCTGAATGTGGATCTGGAAAAAGAATTAATGCAGAAAATTGAAAAAAATAGAAGAAGGGTGTATCAGATGCAGGATGGGGTCAACAGAAGGATCAGCGAGGAATGAAAATGAAGAAATTTGTTGAGAAAGAGAAGCTTTCCAAGAAGGCCAAAAAGGAAATCGATAAGGAGAAAAGAATCCGGTGGGATTTTGCGCCTGTTTCCCGGATCATTCCAAACAAGAAAAAAGATGCTGAAAAACGTATGCACCCTGATCCGGAGGAATAAAAACCTATTCTTACAAAAAACGTATATTATAGCCAAAGATGAATTTTTCATTCGGAAAAATCACGAAAATGAATTGACATACGACAAAAGTTGCGCTATAATTGGCAAAATACTATTGAGGGGGTAGGATCCGCTATGCTGCAGAAGGTTGTGCGGGAAGGATTAACTTTTGATGATGTGCTGCTTGTTCCCCGCCGGAGTGAAGTATTGCCTAAGGATGTTTCCCTGGCTGTTCAATTGACACCCAAAATCAAGTTGAATATTCCCGTGCTTTCAGCCGCTATGGATACCGTTACCGATTCCCGGCTGGCTATCGCCATTGCCCGTGAAGGCGGCCTTGGGGTTGTGCATAAAAATATGTCCATTGCCGAACAGGCTGCCCATGTGGATAAGGTAAAGCGCAGCGAACATGGCGTTATTACCGACCCTTTCTATCTTTCTCCTGATCATCTGATTGCCGATGCCAAGGCCCTGATGGCCCGCTATCGTATCAGCGGCGTGCCCATTACTGAAAATGGCAAGCTGGTGGGCATCCTGACCAATCGCGATCTGCGTTTTGAAACGGAAGATAGCAAACCTATCGGCAAGGTGATGACCAGCAAAAATCTGGTCACCGCCAAAGAAGGCATTACCCTGGAAGATGCCAAGAATATTCTGGCTGCACACCGGATTGAAAAACTGCCCCTGGTGGATGATGATTATAATCTGCGCGGCCTGATTACCATCAAGGATATCCAGAAGACCGCAAAATATCCCAACAGCGCCAAGGATGCCAATGGCCGGCTGCTGTGCGCCGCTGCCGTAGGTGTGAGCGCTGATGTGATGGAGCGTATCGAAGCGCTGGTTGCCGCCAAGGTGGACGTTATCTCCATCGATACTGCCCATGGCCATTCCCTGGGCGTATTGCGCACCATTGAAAAAATCCGCAAGGCTTATCCTGATCTGCAGCTGTTTGCTGGTAATGTGGCCACTGCTGCCGCTACCCACGATCTGATTTCTGCCGGCGTTGACTGCGTCAAGGTAGGTATCGGCCCCGGCTCCATCTGCACCACCCGTGTTGTTGCCGGCATCGGTGTTCCTCAGGTGACCGCAGTTGCCGATTGCGCTGAAGAAGCTGAAAAGTATAATATCCCTGTTATTGCTGACGGCGGCATCAAATATTCCGGCGATATCGCCAAGGCCATTGCTGCCGGCGCCAAGGCCGTCATGCTGGGCAGCCTCTTTGCCGGTACAGAGGAAAGCCCCGGCGAAATGGAAATCTATCAGGGCCGTTCCTTCAAGAGCTATCGCGGAATGGGTTCCCTGGCTGCTATGGCCAACGGCTCCAAGGATCGCTATTTCCAGGAAGACGCCAAGAAACTGGTTCCCGAAGGCGTGGAGGGCCGTGTGCCCTACAAGGGCCCCCTGGCCGATACTGTTTTCCAGCTGATGGGCGGCTTGCGGGCGTCCATGGGCTATTGCGGTACTGCTACCATTGAAGATATGCGGCAGAATGCAGAATTCATCCGCATTACCAATGCGGGTCTTCTGGAAAGCCATCCCCATGATATCCAGATCACCAAGGAAGCCCCCAACTATTCCCGGATGGATCGTTAATTGGTATTAGGATAATTAGCAAGGCGCAGCATCCGGTAAAGGTGCGGCGCCTTGTGCTGTTTTGCAGAAGGAAGAAATTTATGAATCATTGCGGCACAAAAGAATTACATACCAATCGGCTGATTCTCAGGAAATTCCGGCTGGAGGATGGGGATGCAATGTATCAGAACTGGGCAAGTGACGATCATGTGACCCGGTTCCTGACCTGGCCAACGCATCCAAATGCTGATGTGACCCGGATGCTGCTTGGATATTGGGTTAAGAATTATGAAAAGCAGGATTATTATAACTGGGGGATTGAGCTGAAGGAAACCGGAGAGCTGATTGGCAATATTTCTGTTGTTCAGATAAATGAAGAAATCTCTGCTGCCACACTTGGTTACTGTATGGGCAGAAAGTGGTGGGGGAAGGGCATCATGCCGGAAGCAGGAAAGGCAGTAATCCGCTATTTGTTTGAAGAAGCGGGATTTAACAGAATTGCCGCTACTCACGATAAGAATAATCCCAACTCCGGGCGTGTGATGCAGAAAATCGGCATGCGGTACGAAGGCACGCTGCGTGCCGCTGGTAAGAACAACCAGGGCGTTGTAGATGAAGTATGGTACGGCGTCCTGAAAGATGAATATTGAAAAATACTTTATAAAAAGGACGCAATAGCATGCGCCCTTTTTTCAATCTCTATTTGGTCAATACTCAATCTTCAATGCTTCGTGATGGCTGTGCCAGGCTGGGCCGGGAACAGAAGCATCCTCGTATTCCGCTTCGCCATCCTGGTTATCATAAGGATCATAGCGGTGGTTTTTATAGGGAACGTAAAAATCATGCTGGTATTCGGAATTGGCAGGCATACGGAAGGGATCCAGATTGCCAAAATAGAAATTCCACCGATCCATATGCCCCATCCGCCAGGCGGCGCCACCGAAAGAAGGATCGGCAAAGAGCCAGCCGTAAGGGGCGACATAGAATTGGGCCCAGTCATGGCTGCCCACATCCAGGGGACTCACTTCAAGGCCGGCCTGCCAGCGGGCAGGAATCCCGGCGATCCGGCAAAGCGTGATGAACAGGAGCGCCTGCACGCCGCAATCACCTTTCATGCAGGATGCCCCATATTCGGGAACGTTGGGCATGGTGAAATACGGGCGCATATAGCAGTAGATCATTTTGGTGGTGATGAAATCATAGATTTTTCGGGCCTTCAGAAGGGGATTGGTTTCATCGCCGATGATTTCTTTTGCCAGTGCTTTCAGATACGGGGTGAAAAGAATGTGGGGGGCGTATTCCTCGGTATAAAAAGTAGGCTGTTGATCAATTACCTTATCCGGATCGGGGTTTACATAATGCATATGGGTTTCGTAGGTATATTCGATGGTGAAGGGGCGATCAGGAACATCATGGAAGCAGATGGTGCGCTGGGGATAATCAGAAGGGGCGATCACGGCATCAGGATGGCTGACGGAAAGAATATTGAAATTTTTGACTTGGGCATATTCAATGGGCAGCGGCAGATGTGCATATACTTTTTGTCCCTCCCGGCCAGGGAGAGCATCGATGGTCATAGTGGAGCGAATATGGAACCGGCAGATCAGCTTTCCTTCATTTTTCATACGCTCCATGATGCTGTTAAGCAGTTTGGCATTTTCCCGTTTGTAAGTCAGCCGATTTTCATCCAATACCCTTGCTTCATACTGGGGCCGGGTCTTGATCAGATTGCCGAGGAAATTATTTTTGTAATGCACTTTGCCGTTGATGTAGGCCCATTCCACTGCATCGTCATCCCGAAGCTGTTCCAGTTCTGCTTCGGAAAAATCGCCAAAGCATTCACGGAGCATCTGGAGCGCCTTTTCCTGATCATGGGGATAGGCACGGATCCAAAGCGGTGTGATCAGCTTTTCATATTCAAGCCGATTGCGCATGGCAATGGGGAGCGAGGGATTTTCAAGCTTCTTATCAATAACGCTGATCAGCCGATCAAAATCGCCGAAATATTTGAGTTTCAGAATATCTTCGGGAAGAGGAGTGGATAAATATTTCAAATCAGAATACATCAGGCATCCTCCTTTGAATATGAACATGATTCATATGTTCAACCGGGGAAGAAAAAGTCCTGCAAGGACAAAAAAATTTATTGTATGTGTTGACAAGTGAAGGAAATTTAGGTAGAATAGTAATTGCGTGCGGGTGTAGTTCAATGGTAGAACTCCAGCTTCCCAAGCTGACCACGTGGGTTCGATTCCCATCACCC
Organism: Clostridia bacterium; assembly: GCA_017395685.1. Classification (GTDB taxonomy): domain Bacteria; phylum Bacillota; class Clostridia; order Christensenellales; family Aristaeellaceae; genus RUG563. The sequence goes on along the minus strand of JAFQOD010000070.1, from coordinate 175 downwards.
GCTCCACTGCTATGCCTGCTTTTAGCAGCATAGAAGACCACCGGCGGATGCCGGCTTTCTCTGGTTCGCCCGGCTGTTAGCCCGGCATCATTACGTTAAAACAGGAAACAGGAGGGAAATCCCCATGGCAAAGGAAAAATTCGTACGCAATAAGCCGCACGTAAACATCGGCACC
>JAFQOD010000069.1 GCA_017395685.1 Clostridia bacterium | reverse complement strand
TTCAAACAAGAACTGATAGACTACCTGGATTACTACAACAACCGTCGTATCAAAGCAAAGCTTAAGGGCTTGCCGCCTGCTCTTCACAGACAACAAGCCCTATCGGCTGCTTAATCTATTCTTATGTCTAACTTTTTGGGGGCACTTCACTTCAAAGAGCGTTTTTTCAAATCTTTATTTACCAGACCGGCATGTGCCACAACACAATCCTGCCTTGGTCCAGGGATGCCTTCACATCGATCAGCCGCTGATTGCTGCTGCCGCAGTAATCCAGTTCCAGGGATTTTTTTGCCTGCAGGAAGGGGCCGTCCACCAGCACATCCACTTCCCGGATCAGCGCTATCCGATCCTGATCATTTTCCTGCATCAGATATTCCCAGGTATAGCCCGTATAGGCCCATACATTCAGATGATGCTGATGGGCCGCCCGGGCAATCTCCAGGCAGGGCTGGCACTGCATCAGCGGCTCACCGCCGGATAAGGTAACGCCGGACAACAGCGGATTTTTCAGCATATTGCCGATGATCGCTTCCGTATCCGCTTCTTTTCCCCCGTTGAAATCGTGGGTTTCAGGGTTATGGCAGCCGGGGCAGCCGTGGGGGCAGCCCTGGGTAAATACCGTAAAACGCAGCCCGGGGCCATCCACGATGCTGTCGTTAACGGTTCCTGCAATACGAATCTTCATCATTGCTCCTTATGAAAAAGAAGGGCATTTTCAGCCCTTCTGTGATGGTTTATTGCTTTTCCAGCTGTTCCTTCATCCAGCCGGGCATTTCGCCCCGGCCAGCCTGCAGCAGCGCATTAAAGAAGGGAATTACATTTTCGTCATTCTGATTATTGACGGTAATCACGGCATACATGCCCCGATTATCCATATTCATCCCCTCGATATAGCCATAGAAGGAATCCAGCGGGATGCCATAGAGATGCTGATCCCCGATGATGGGGCGCATATTCTCATCATACGAATCAACATAGGTGACATAGCCCTTGGTCAGATCCACATCCCCCACATCGATGGTGCCGTTGGCCACCAGATCCTCCAGGGGCAGGAAAGTACCGCCGGAAGCAAAGGATTTGAAATATGTTTCCGGGAGGAAATAGATATCGCCGTCCCCCGCTGCAAAATATGCCGTCAGCTGCATGCTGCTGTAGGTTTCATCCGGGAACAAAACCACAGAAGATACTCTTTCCATTTCCGGCACAACAGCAGCGCCGATAGGCTGAATAAATGCATCCGACAATTCCGTTTCCGTGGAATAGGAAAGCAGATAAACATCAATTCTTTTATCCTGCGGCACCTGCGGAGCAGTCATGGTATAAATCAGGCTCCACCCGAAAACGGCACAGATCACCAGCAGCACATATTTCCAGCTGGAATAGGTCAGATGATTGCGCAGCCTTTCTTTGGTCAGGGGGGTGTTGATATGCATGGTATTCTCCTTTATCAATCCCGGGGCTTCATGGTGGGGAAAAGAATGACTTCGCGGATGGTATCGCTGCCGGTGAGCAGCATTACGCACCGGTCAATGCCGATGCCCATACCGCCAGTGGGGGGCATGCCGTATTCCAGGGCATTGAGGAAATCCTCATCCAGCATTTCGGCTTCATCATCGCCCCGCTCACGCAGTTCCAGCTGCTTTTCAAAGCGGGCCCGCTGATCAATAGGATCATTCAGTTCGGAATAAGCATTGCCCATTTCGCTGTGGCAGATGAAGGCCTCAAAGCGTTCTGTGAGCCGGGGATCTTCGGGGCTACGCTTGGTGAGGGGGGATACTTCCACAGGATACATGGTAATAAAGGTGGGCTGAATCAGATGCTCTTCCACCTTCTGATCGAAGCAGGCATACAGGGCATTGCCCCAGGTCTGATCGGCGGTTTTGGCCAGTTCCACGCCCTTTTCCTTGGCGGCGGCAACAGCCTGGGCGTCATCGATTATGGCGCCAAAGTCAATGCCTACATATTCCTTGACGGCTTCCACCATGGTAAGGCGCCGCCAGCCGGGGGCCAGATTGATCTTTTCGCCCATCCATTCCACTTCATAGGTGCCCAGGATTTCCTTGGCGGCCCCGGAAATGATGCCTTCGCAGATATCCATCATATCATGGAAATCGGCATAGGCCTGATACAGTTCCACAGAGGTGAATTCGGGATTATGCTTGGGATCCATGCCTTCATTGCGGAAAATACGGCCGATTTCATACACCCGGTCCATGCCGCCCACGATCAGCCGCTTAAGGGGCAGCTCGGTGGCGATGCGCATGTACATATTGATATCCAGGGTGTTGTGATGGGTCACAAAGGGGCGGGCAGTTGCGCCGCCGGCGATGGTATTGAGCACCGGGGTTTCCACCTCGATATAGCCCATATCATCCAGATAATTGCGCATGAACTTGATGAACTGGGAGCGGATGATGAAATTCCGCTTCACTTCAGGATTCACGATCAGATCCAGATAACGCTGACGGAAGCGCAGATCGGTATCTACCAGGCCGTGGAACTTTTCGGGCAGCACCTTCAGGGACTTGCTCAGCAGCGTCATTTCCTTCACATGGATGGAAACCATGCCAGTCTTGGTACGGAAAGGAAAGCCCTTCACACCGAAAATATCGCCGATATCGCTCTTTTTGAAGGCAGCATACGCTTCTTCGCCCAGATCATCCCGGGTAACATAGATCTGGATATTGCCCTGGCGATCCAGAAGGCTGGCAAAGGAAGCCTTGCCCATTACGCGGCGGCTCAACATCCGGCCGGCCACGGAAACTTCGACAGGTTCGGCATCATCCGCAAAATTGCTGATGATATCCTGGCTATGATGGGTCACATCATAATGGGTAATTTCATAGGGATCATGACCGGCCTGCTGCAGGGCGGCCAGCTTTTCCCGGCGGATCTGCTCCTGCTCGGAATAATTGATTACGTTCTGTTCCTGGGTCATGAATAAAACCTCATTTCGTTGGTAAATGTTTGGGAAATTACCGGCGGATTTCCAGAATCTTCAGGGCGACGGAGCCGTCGGGGGCATCTACCATCACGGTTTCCCCTTCCTTGTGGCCCAGCAAAGCAGCGCCGATGGGGCATTCATTGGAGATGCGATTGTTCATGGGATCGCTTTCCCGGGCGCCCACGATGGCATATTCTTCTTCATCGCCGTCTTCCACATAGAGCACCTTCACGGTGGTTCCCACATTCACAGAATCGGTGGAAATATCGCTGTCATCGATAATGATGGCGGTGCGGATGGCATTTTCCAGCTCAATGATTTCCGCTTCCAGACGGGACTGCTCATTCTTGGCTTCATCGTATTCGGCATTTTCACTCAGATCGCCGAAGCCGCGGGCGATGGCAATCTGCTCAGCCACTTCCGCCCGGCGGACAGTGGTCAGGTACTGCAGCTTTTCTTCCAGCTTTTTCATGCCTTCAGCAGAAACGACGGTTTTATTTACGTGTTCATGGATTTCGCTCATCTTGATCTATCTCCTTTTCTTTTTTCCCGAGGTTATGGTTCAAACCCCTCAAAGATCTGCCAATCAAATGTTGATTGCAGTTGATTGTATGTTTGCTGATCCCGCACCGTCCAGGCCACCAGCAGCGGCCGGAACAGACAGCTTACCAGCCGAAAGGAAAAATTCCTCCGGGATCGGTATTCATAGGCCAGAAAATCCGGCCTGGACAGCAGATTCATGGGCATGTGGGCATAGAAAAACATAAACAGGGATTCATATTTTCCTTCCATTCGCCGCTGATCATAGCACAGCTGGCCCCGGATCACCTGGGGCGCATGCTTTTTATACCAATGCAGCATGAAAGGATCAAAGGATTCCACGCAATAGGGGCCCTGATATTGCTGCATCCGTGCATGGAGAACGGGCGGCAGCGCACGGGCCATCGGCCCCCGATCGGATTTCATCTCGATGATCATCGGGATTTTTCCGTCAATCAGGGAAAGCACCTCATCCAGGGTTGGAATCCTTTCATCCGTACCGGAAAGGGTGAGCGCCCTGACCTCTTCCAGCGTCATCTGATCGATATTCCTGTCTATGCCGCAGATGCGCTTCAGCGAGCGATCATGATGCACCACCATATGGCCGTCAGATGTAAGGAATACATCCAGCTCCACGCCATAGCCCTTTTCCTTTGCCCTTCTGAAAGCGGCAAGGGAATTTTCCGGGATGCCGGCTGATACATCATGCAGCCCCCGATGGGCATAGGCCTTTACCTTGAACGGGGAAAAATCCCGTTTTCGTTTGATAAAGAATGGAGCCACCTGAAAGATATAGGCAAAAATCAAAAGCAGAAAAACCGCCGCAATGATTCCCCAGGCCATCAGGAGCCCCCCTTCTGATTATCCTGCCGCATTGAAAAATACCAATGTATATTATACTCCAAATCGCTGGCAAACGCAACAGAATTGGCTGTCATTTTAAGGCAAGATCATGGCAAAAGAGGGATGAGGCCACCCTTTTGCCATACCACACAGAAAAAGGCCACCCCAACGGGATGACCTTCGGAATGCTGTTATTAGCGGCGGCCAGCTTCCTTGATCTTGGCAGCCTTGCCCTGCAGATTACGCAGGTAATACAGCTTGGCCCGGCGCACCTTACCACGGCGGATGATTTCGATATGATCCACACGGGGAGAATGCAGGGGGAAAGTACGCTCTACGCCGATGCCGTAGGATACACGGCGAACGGTGAAGGTTTCCCGGCTGGAGCCATTGCGCTTGGCAATCACAGTACCCTCAAACGCCTGAAGACGTTCGCGGCTGCCTTCCACAACCTTAACGAATACCCGCAGGGTATCGCCGACGTTGAAGCTGGGCAGATCGGTACGGAGCTGCGCCTGTTCGATAGAACGGATGATTTCGCTCATTGAATAGTTCCTCCTTCCCTCATAGACGTTCATGCGCGGCACTTGGCCGCCAGCGGACCGCCCGTTTTGGCAACAGATGAATTATACCATATCTTGTGGTTGGTTGGCAATAGGTTTTTCTAAATTTTTTTCAAATTTATTTACATGATCAGGCTGCAGCACAGGGCCAGAATGATAAGAAAACCAAAATTCAGCAGCGTGAAGCGCACAAGATACAGTCGGGTGCATTCCCGGTAATGGGCGGAAAACTCCCGGAAGGTAATCAGGCTGGCAAGGGATGCAATCAGCGTGCCTGCGCCGCCGATATTGACGCCCACCAGCAGCGGCGCATAATTCTCTGTAAACTGGGAGAGCAAAATGGCGGAAGGCACATTGGAAATCACCTGGCAGGAAAGGGCGGCTGTCAGCAGCGCATTCTTTTCCAGCAGCCCGGAGAAAAATTCCCGGATCACAGGCACCCTGCCCATATTTCCGGAGAAAATGAAAAAGCATACAAACGTAAGCAGCAGCCCATAATCCACCTGGCGCAGCGCTCTCCGATCCATAATCAGCAGCGCCCCCACCACAATCACCAGCACCAGCCAGGGCGGCAGAAGCCGGAATACCATGAAAATTGTAAGAGCAAAAAGCGCAATATAAACCGCCGTCCTGCCGGCAGGCAAAATTTCATCCTTCTTGGGGCTGACCCTGAGGCTGTGCCTGGGTACCAGCAGACAGCAGACCGTAATCAGCGCCACAGCAATCAAAAAGGGCCAGAGCATAATGCCCATGAATTCCCCGGTAGGGATATTGAAGCGCTGATACAGATACAGATTCTGGGGATTTCCGAAGGGGGTGAGCATGCCGCCCAGATTGGCCGCAATATTCTGCAGAATGAATACGGTGGCCACCTCATCCTTCCTGCCGGCAACGGAGAAAACATAATACCCAAGAGGCAGGAAAGTGATCAGCGCCATATCATTGGCAATGAGCATGGAGCCGATAAAGGTGATATAAATCAGCGTCAGCGCCGCAATCCGGGAATTGCCCGTCAATTGGATGATCCGGCTGGCCAGGATAGAAAAGAAATGGATGTTCTTCAGGGCGCAGACCACCGCCAGCGTACCAAACAGGCAGCACAGCGTCTTCACATCAAAGTATCCCAGGTATTCCCCGTCCGGCGGCACCAGAAAAGCGGAAATCACCGCCGCCAGGAAAGCAATGACCAGCACAGCGTTTTTCTTTACCAGCACAACAAAGCGCCCTTTTTCAGGGCGCTGAGAAGCAACAGCAGCATCAGCCATGGAACATGCGCCTCACTTTGGTAAAATCAGCGGAACCGTTCCATATCATATGCGTAAGCTGCCGTTCTGTCAAGATATTTTTATTCCGTCACGATCCCCCAGCGAATGCCAAATGGATCCTGGATCACTGCCATAAAAGGGCTGTATGTCGTGGTATGGGGCTCCACAACGATGGACGCCCCCTCCCCCATCATGGCATCAAAGGCCTCCCGGGCCGCTTGTGGATCACTAAAAGTTACATTCATGGCAATCCGATCCCCTGGGGCGGCATCATGCACAAAATCATCGCACATCATAAACCGCATTTCTCCGATCATCATTTCCCCATGATAGACCGCCTGTAATTTTTCCTCCGGCCAATCTGCCGTATCATAATCCTGGGAAACAGCGGCACTGTAATGCAACAGACAGGTGATTTTTCCGCCAAAAACTTTTTCATACAGCCTCATCGCCTGCCCGCATTGGCCGCAGAATCGCAGATTGGGCACAATTTTCATTCCTCACCCATTCCTTTCAGATATAAAAGATAATTCACTGCCACCGTGCCCCGCCACCAGTTTTTACTGATGGCCCAGGCCTCAGGATAATCCTGCCAGCTCCAATGGATCGCCCATCCGCCATCCTCTTCCTGGGATTTGCGGATAAAATCACATTCAAAATCTGCCCATTCCTGATTATCCCGGTACCATACAGTGTCCTTCTGATTGAAAAACTGGCTGGGACGGCAGATATACCATTTTTTCCAGGCTTCCTTATCCTTGGTGATCAGATGGCTCACCTGGCGGCGCAATTTTTCCTCCAGCTGATCAGCGTCAAAAATATCGCTTTCAAAGCAGGCAATCCTGGCGTCCTCCATAAGCTGCAGATACAGGGTAGATTCATGCATATCCTCCAGCAGATCTTTCCCCATATAGGCCTGATAGGCCTCCTCAGCGATGCGTTTGCCAAGGGCATAGGCTGCGCTTCCCTTTTCACAAAAACGGATCAGGAAGCCCGCCAGCCCCGCCCCGGGATTATAATCCTGATGGCAGGTGCTTTCCGATCCCATTTCCCACCAGGGGGCATGGGGATAATCATTATTGGTTTTCACCATACAGGCCCATACCCGGCCGTCAAAATCCGCACCGCTTGTCAAATAGCGGATCAGGCCCTGAATTACCGGATGCTCCCGATCCTCCCAGCCGATCTCCCGGATGATGGATACTGCTGTGCAGGTGGGAATGGGCCAGGAATGGGGATTCCACGAATCCTGCTCCAGGGCATGGCCGAAGCCCCCATCCTCATTCTGATAGGCAGATAAGGCCAGCATCACCGCATCCTTGCTCCCCTGTTCAAAATGATATTGATACCGGGCCACATCCAGTGCCCGGGCATGGCGATAAATAAAGCGCCTGGCATTTTGCTGCAGTGGATTCATGGAATTCCCTCCTTTTTTTCCGATCATACGATAAAGAAAGCCATGCTGTCTTGGAAAAATGCGACAGATTCACTTCCGTCCGGCAAACTTCAATGCCTCTGCCGGGGCCATGGTATGATATTTTCTGAAATCATTGATCAGATGGGCCTGATCAAAATATCCGTATTTCAGGGCCGCATCCGCCATATCCATACAGGGCGAAGAGATCATTTCCTGCCAGAGCAACTGATAGCGGATCATATCGCTCATTTTCTTGGGGGAAACGCCCACCTGCTGCTTGAAAATCCTCTCCAGCTGCCGGGAACTGAGGGCCAGGCCCTCCGCAATACTGCGGATATCCTGCCCTCCCTTCGAAGAAATCATAGCATAGAGGGCATTCATCACATCTGCATTTTCCATAGAGGGCCTGATGCGGCCCAGCAAGTATTTTTCCGTGATCTTCGCCCTGTCTTCCAATGTTTCTGTATCCATCAGCAGCCAGAACAGATCCCTTTTCAGACGGCTGAAATAGGCGCCGCTCTCCCCGTGGTAATTGAGGGAATGCCCCATATCCTCATCCGAAAAAAGAATGACGCTCCAGGCATAGAAGCGGATGGCGAAGGTGGTGGTCTGATCGGGAGTGGGGGCAGAAAAGGAGGCAAAGGATGCATCATTGATGCCGCAGAAGGTATCCTCTACCGTATTCCTGGAAAAATTCAGGGAAAGGATCACATCCATGCAGGTGTCCGGGGTCACAAGGCCTGGCACCTGCCTTTCCTCTTCCCATGGGCTGTGAAATGCATCTGCGCCCCAGAAGCAGCAGATATAAGGCCGCAGCGGGGCGCAGGGGGCCATTTCCCGGTAATCCGGGGTAATGGAAAAGGGCTGAGCGGTGAGCGGATGATACAGGCGGTTCAGCTGGAAGGGCATGATTATTCCTCCGTAATGCTTTCCTCTTCCTCAAAATCCGGATCAGGGGCAGGCATATGCTGACAGCAGAAGAGGAAGGCGTCCTCCCCATTATCCTCATAATAGCGCTTGCGAACGCCCACATACTCAAAATTCAGTTTTTTGTACAGATTCTGGGCCACGGTATTGCTTCTGCGTACCTCCAGCGTGGCATAGACCACCCCCAGGTTGGCGGCATAATGCATCAGGCCTTCAGTAAGCATCTTCCCGATGCCCCGGCCCCGGCACGCCTGAGTAACGGCAATATTGGTTACATGGGCTTCATCCAGCACGATCCATGCCCCGGCAAAGCCAATCACCTTTCCATCTTCTTCCGCCACCAGATACCGGGCGCAGCGATTCTGGGTCATTTCCTTTTCAAAATCTTCTTTCGTCCAGGGCTTGGGAAAGGTAGCGGCCTCAATGGCATGTACTGCCTCCACATCAGGCAAGCCCATCCTGCGGATGATGATATTACTCATGGCCCTTCTCCCTCAGATTCTTCTGCCTTTCTGCCTGGGGCGGCCGGAGATACAAGGGCTGCAGATCCAGATAGGAAACCGCCTGATCCCGTTTCTCCCAGGCCAGATAAGCCGCGGCGGCCGGCCGGAGGAAGGAAAGATGGGCAGGGGCAAAGATTGCCCTCTCCCCCAGAATTTCGGCGATTCTTTCCTTATGCACCGGCATGCCATCCCCCAGGAACAGCATTTTTTCTCCCAGAGCGGATACCTTTTCCAGATATTCTTCCAGCCTGATAGGTTCATCCGGCAGCAGCCGCTGCAGCGTTTCCCCCTGGAAGGCAGCGCCGTATACCTGCCCTGCCCGGGCATCCTGGATGGGGCAGATAATACCGGAAAAAGGCATCACGCCTGCCGCCATGCTCTCCAGGGCATCCACGGCAATACAGGGCTTATCCCCGGCATGGGCCAGACCCTTTACGGTGCTGACGCCAATGCGCACCCCGGTAAAGGAGCCGGGGCCCACCGTCACCGCGAAATAATCGGTATCTTCAATTGTAAGGCCGGTGCGCAGGTATGCCTCCTCCACCATGGGCAGGATGGACTGGGAATGGGTGAAAGAATTAAGGGCCATACCCTCATAGCGGATAACCCCATCCTGCATCAGCGCAGCCCCTGCCACCGGGCCGGAAGTATCAATACATAGCAAAATCATTGAAGCATTTCCTCCTGAAAGGAAAATCCACCGCGGGGAATAAAGGTGATTTCCCGGGTGCTTTCATCGATGGTATGAATCACAATTTCCAATAGGCGCCCGGGCAGGCATTCCTTTGCCCTTTCGCTCCATTCAATCAGGGCAATGCCGTCGCCGCCCAATTGCTCTTCCATACCCATTTCATAAATTTCCTGGGCGCTCTCCAGCCGGTACCAATCAAAATGATACAAAGGAATGCGGCCCTCATCATAGGCATTGAGGATGGTAAAGGAAGGGCTGGGCACCGGGCCCTGAATATCCAGGCCCCTGGCGACCCCCCGGGCAAATTCACTTTTCCCCGCCCCCAAATCCCCCTGGAGCAGCACAATATCCCCCGCCTTCAAATGGGCGGCCAGTTTCTTTCCCAGGGCACGGGTTTCATCTGCGGAATGGGTGATCATCATCGCTTCTCCCTTAATCATTCTCATGGCATTATATCGCCGAATCCATCCGGCTGTCAAGATTGCAGCATGCCGGCCATGCCCCATCGGCGCATATCCTTTCCTCATGAAAAATCCATCCGCCGGAAAAAGCGGATGGATGTGAAAAAAACCGTTTACTGTTCCTGAGAGGAAAGCACCAGCGCCGCCCCGTCGGGCCGTACATCCAGCACGAAGCAGGCATGCTCGCCGAAAACCGCTTCCATCCGTCCTACGAATTCATCTACCAGATCATTGGGCACGAAATTCAGCGTAGTGCCGGCGAAACCGCCGCCATGTACCCGCCAGGCGCCCTTACCCCGCAGCATGCTGGCCGCCATGGCCAGGGCCAGGGAAAGGGGCTGATGCCCGCCGGGCATATGCACATTCTGCAGCAGCATCCAGCTGCTTTCCCCGGAGGCAATGATATTTTCAAACATGGCGCACAGATCATTCATGCGGATGGCATGCACCATCTGCTTGACCCGTTCATTTTCATCAAAATAATGCATAGCCCGCAGTACGGCCCTTTCCCCCAGTTTTTCCCGGATGGGGCCGATATTTTGGCTGAACTGCTCCGGCCGCACCTGGCGCAGCACCGGCTTTCCGAAGAAAGCAGCCACATTCTGCATTTCTTCCCGGACGGCGGCATATTCAGGGGTCAGATTATCATGGCTGCCCCGGGTATTGACCACAACCAAAGAATACCCCGCCTCATTGAAGGCAAAGGAAAGGGGCTGCACTTCCGGATCAGCCTTGAAATCGATGGTGACCAGGCCGCCGGTGGAGGAAGCCATCTGATCCATCAGGCCGGAGGGCTTACCGAAGTAAACGTTCTCAGCATACTGGGAAATCTGTGCCCGCAGGGTGCTGCTCACCGTAAAGCCGTTATACAGAATATCCTCAATGGCGCAGATCAATACTTCATAAGCAGCAGAGGAAGAAAGGCCGCTGCCGCCCAGCACATCGGAGGTGATGGCTGCATCAAAGCCGCCCACCTTATAGCCATGATTGATCATGCCCTGGGCCACGCCCTTGACCAGCGCGGCAGAAGTGCCCTCTTCTTCAGCCTTCTTTTCCAGATCGCTTACAGAAAGCTCAATCACAGGGAAGCCCTGGCTATGAATACGCACCAGATCGTCATCCCGGGGGGTAACGCAGGCAATGCAATCCAGATTGACGGCGGCCGCCAGCACCCGGCCGTTATTATGATCGGTATGATTGCCGATAATTTCCGTCCGTCCGGGGGCGCTGATCAGATATACCGGCTTGGAGGAGGCGTGAAACAGATCCTCATGAATTTTTACCAGCTGGGTATAGCGGGTAAACTGGCGGGCCAGTTCCCCTTCCCTGTGGCCGTAAAGCCGGGCAAAACGCTCCATGGCACGGGGGCGCTTCAGCTGGGCGAGCATCTGGGCATAGCTATCCATCTTTGGTTTCCTCCTCAGTTGTGATCCAGCACATCCTGCCAGAAAGCCAGGAAATCCTGCAGACCCAATTCATTCAGTTTCTGTTCAAAAGCATCAAAGGTTTCATCGCTGATTTCTTCTTCTCCCAGCACCCACTGGGCCAGCTGCAGATCTACTTCATAGCCGATGGCATTCTGAAGAGAAGAAACCTGTGCCTGCTGTGCATTGGTGAGATAATAGAAGGGGAAGGGCCGCACCAGCGAAGACTGCATCTGGGCCTGCCGCTCCAGGGGAGAGCGCTGGGCATCGGTCAGCCCGCTCATCCGCATCTGAAAATCGCTGGCCTGGATGCCGGGATAGTAAGGCACCCCTTCAATCAGGGCGTAAATGGTGAAGTAGCTGTTGCTCTGCACATGATCCAGATACCGCCAGGATTGATCGCCGTCCACCACAAAATCAACATTCTGCTGGCCCACAGTTGCCAGGATGGCCCCTTCCTCGGTGTAGAGATAATCCACCCAGCGCAGCAGCGCTTCAGGATCATCACAGGCAGTGGTTACAGCAAAGGCGCCCCGCGCCAGATTACCGGTCAGATTGCGGTATTCCTGCTTGCCTTCATAGGTCAGGGGCATCAGCAGATTATAATCGGTAGACCAATCCACCTGGAAAATATTCGAAATGGTATTGGTAAGAACGATGCCGTAGATGGCCGTCGCCTTGGAATCGGTGACGGTGCGCATGGTATCCACAGTGGTGAATCCATCCTTGTCAATCAGGCCCGCTTCATACAGATCCTTGAGCCAGGTAACAAAGGTGCGATATTCAGGCTGCAGGGGCATGAAATGCACCTTGCCATCCTCTTCATACACATTGTAATCGTTGGCGATCAAGCCAAAGGCATGGCCCAGGAATTTCAGATCGAAGGGCCCGATAAAGCCCAGGGGAATTTCATCCGCCTTACCGTTGCGGTTGGGATCCTTTGTTTTGAACGCCTCCAGCACCTCTACCAGTTCCTGGGCATTGGTGGGGGCGGAAAGGCCCAGATTCTTCAGCCATTTTTCATTGATCCACATGAAATTCTGAACAGAATAATCCTGGATCTGGGGCAGCGCAGCAATCTGGCCGCCGGGCAGGGTGATTGCCTCCAGATATTCAGGATTTTCCTGCAGCTTCGCCCACAGATTGGGGCAGCAATCCTCCAGATAGGGGGCCAGATCCACCAGCAATCCCTTTTCCATCATTTCAATGGTTTCAGCCTGAGAAAGATTGGCCTTGAAAAGTACATCAGGCAGCTGGCCGCCGCCGATCATTTCCTGCTTTGCTTCCTGCCATTTTGCATTTTCAGCATACTGCTGAAAGGTGAAGGAGATGCCGGTCTTTTCCTGCATCCGCTTAAAGAAATCATTATTGCTCCAATCCCGGGAAGTATTCAGCTCCAGCCCGGCCATCACATAAGCGGGGGCTGCAGCATCTTCAGCCAGGGCACACAGGCCAAAGCTGATCGCACAGGCCAGACACAAGCAAATGATACGCTTGAACAATTGATCCTGCCTCCTTTGTGGTAATACTACTATTATACAGGATTTTCTCTCATTTGAATACCCCCAATTTACGACAGAAATATGACCAATTTCCAGCGTTTTTCATCTTTTCTCCTCATGCAATCAGGGCCTGGATATCTTCTTCCTCCAGCGTTTCCCGGATCAGCAACTGCCCGGCCAGTTGATCCAGCAGTTCCCGATGATGGAGCAGGCATTCTTTTGCCATTTCCATGGCTTTTACAAGAATCTGCCGCTGATCCTTTTCCTTATCTCCCGTCTCGCCCATGCCGAATTCATCCGCCATGGCAAGGGCAATTTCCCTTGCTTTTTTCCAATCCCCCGCGGCGCCGCTGGTTACCTGATCAGGGCCGAAGATCATTTCTTCCGCCGCCCGGCCGGCCAGGGCCGCACAGATCATTGCCATCAGTTCTTTCCTGGTATGGAGCATCTTATCCGGCTGAATGCTCATGGAATAGCCTGCCGCCCCTCTGGAGGAAGGGATAATTGTCACCCGGGTGATTTTTGCCTCCGGAATCATCAGGCGGGTAATCAGGGCATGCCCTGCCTCATGATAAGCGGTGATTCGTTTTTCCTGTTCCGTCATGATCCGGGGCCGCTCTTCCCCCACCGTTACAGCGCAAAAAGCATTTTTCAAATCCTGCTCTTCAATGTGCTCTCCTCCCCTTCTGGCGGCACGGATCGCCGCTTCATTGAGCAGCGTTTCCAGCTGCGCCCCGGAAAACAAAGTGGTCTGCCGGGCCGTATCCTCCAGAGAAAGGTGCGGGGCCAGAGGCTTTTTCCGGGCATGCACCTGCAGAATTTTCAATCGTTCCTCCAGGTCAGGCAGGCCCACCTCAATCCTTCTGTCAAATCTGCCTTCCCTAAGCAGGGCGGCATCCAATGTATCCAGCCGGTTGGTGGCAGCCAGTACAATGATGCCGCTGCTGTCAGAAAAGCCGCTCATTTCCGTCAGGAGCGCATTGAGGGTCTGCTCCCGTTCATCGTTTCCATTATCCCTTTTTTTACCGATGGCATCGATTTCATCAATGAAGATGACGCCGCCCCCGGCCTTCCTGGCCTTTTTGAATAATTCCCGGATCCGGGAAGCACCCACGCCCACATAGACCTGCACAAAATCAGCGCCGCTCATAGCAAAGAAGGGGGCCTTGGCCTCCCCTGCCAATGCCTTTGCCAGCAGCGTTTTCCCCGTTCCGGGAGGGCCGTAGAGCATTACCCCCTTGGGCACCCTGGCTCCGTACCGGGAAAAATGATCGGGCTTTTGAAGAAAATCCACCAGGTCCCGCATGCTCTGCAATGTTTCGCCTGCCACCGCCACATCATTGAAGGTGATTTCGGGCACCCTTTCATCCGCCTGCACGGCCGCATATTTTTGCAATCCCATGCTGGCGCCCTTGCTGCGGCTGCGCATCATGATGAAAAAGATGCCCAGCATCAGCCCCATAAATACCAGAGGCGGCACAGCGCTTTCCTGCTGCTCGGTTACCTGAACATTCATGGCCAGCAGCCGTTCCTTTCCATCCAGCGCCCGGGGATTGGGGGTGAGGGCCATCTGCCCATCCGATAAAACCGCATGCCAGTTTTCACCATCACCCATGCGGACGGATTGAATCTCCCCCGTTTCCGCCATCTGCCAGAATTCCGGATAGGAAAGCATCCGGGGGCTGCTCCCCGCCCCATCCGCAAGGCATAAAACCACCAGCGTGGCCACCATAAAAAATACAAAAATTCCTTTCCAGTTTTTCCATTTGCTCATTGATTAGCCTCCCATCGTGCGGCGCATCAGATGCCGCACACAGGCACAGTATACAGAAGCAATCCATGCCCGTCCATGGTACTTTGAGGAAACCTGCCATGAAATAACAGGGTAAAGGAAGCATATGGCTGGGAAGAATGATGAAAAGAAACCATCAGGGAGGCAGTGCATCATGAGAACGGGCAAATGGGGCCGGAAAATGCACAGGCTGCAAAAAGCCAGTGAAAAGCAGCAATTACAGGATCTGCGGGCCCTGGAAGGAAAGAAAAAACGGCATACAGGCCGCACCATTCTGATCGTTTTTGCAGCGCTGATGATCACGGGCGCCGCATCCTTTTATTTCATTTTTGATGTAGGAAACTGGCAGCGGCTGGATCTTGGAAAAATCCGCAATATTCCCCAGACCGGCGCCATTTTCGATCGGGACGGCCATTTCATCACCCGCATTCAGGGAAGCGAAAACCGGGTGAGCATCCCCCTTTCCTCCGTTCCCAAGGATGTGCAGAATGCCTTTCTGGCGGCGGAGGATCTGCGATTTTATCAGCATAAGGGATTTGATATCGTGCGCATTTTCGGCGCAGTGATGGCCAATCTGCGCAGCGGCGATTATTCCGAAGGGGCCAGCACCATCACCCAGCAATTGATCAAGCTGAGCCATCTTAGTTCCCGCAAGACCATCGCCCGGAAAATGGAAGAAATTTATCTGGCCACCCGATTGGAAAAGATCTGCAGCAAAGAAGAAATCCTGGAAATGTATCTCAATTTCATTTACTTCGGCCGGGGCGCCTACGGTATCGAAGCGGCGGCAAAAAGCTATTTCGGCGTATCCGCATCCCAGCTCAACACCGCTCAGGGTGCCTGCCTTGCCGCTATCATCAAGGCCCCCTCCCTCTATGCGCCCCATCTGCAGCCGGAGGCCAACCGGCAGCGACAGCAATATATTCTGCGCACCATGCGGGATAACGGCATGCTGACGGAAGAAAGCTATCAATCAGCCCTTGCCCAGGATGTAACGCCCCGGGAAAAAACAGCCGTATCCTCCCCCTACGGCTGGTATATGGATGCGGTGCTGGATGAAGCGGAAAGCTTGCTTTCCCTGCAGGCGGAAACGCTGCTGGGCAGCGGATATTATATCTACACCGCCCTGGATACCCGGCAGCAGGATATCATCGATACCCAGTTTCTCTCCGCCTCCAATTTCCCATCCGATGCCGCCGACGGCACCCAGGTTCAGGGGGCCATGGCCTGTGTGGATGTGCAAAGCGGAGCTGTCCGGGCCATCGTAGGCGGACGCAGCTATGATGTGCAGCGGGGGCTGAACCGGGCCACCCAGATGCGCCGCCAGCCCGGCTCGGCCCTGAAGCCCCTGGCTGTATTCGCCCCCGCTATAGAATCCCATGGGTATATGACCGCCAGCGTTCTGGATGATACCCCGCAGAAATTTGGCAATTATGCCCCCCGGAACAGCGGCCATCTCTATTACGGCAATGTGACCCTGCGGTCCGCCCTGAAAAACAGCCTGAATGTGGCCGCCGTATATCTGATGAACAAGATCGGGGTGGCGTCCGGCAGGGATTATCTGCTCAAAACCGGTATTGAACTGGATGACCGGGACTGGAATCTCTCCCTTGCCCTGGGGGCCATGACCTACGGGGTTTCACCGGTGCAATTGGCTGCCGCATATGCCCCCTTTGCCAACGGAGGCACATTCTACGCCCCGTACTTCATCGAACGGATCGAGGATGCCCAGGGCAACATCCTCTATCAGCATGAAAAAAGCGGGGAAAGGGTGCTTTCTCCCCAGACAGCCTATCTGATGACCAGCATGCTGCAGACGGTTACCTCCTCCGGTACCGGCGCCAAGCTATCCGGGGCAGGAACGCCGGTGGCCGGCAAAACAGGCACTGTCAATATGACCGGCGGCGGCAACCGGGATATCTGGATGGCCGCCTATAACAGCCAGCTTTCCACCGCCTTTTGGATGGGCTTTGACAATCCCGATCAGGATCACAAGCTGCAAAGCTGGGTATCCGGCGGGGATTATACCGCTGCCCTTGCCGCCAAATTTTTCAAAAGCTGCTATGCCAATCAGAAAAAGCCAGATTTCCCGAAAGCGGATAACATCGTATGGCTGAAAATTGATAAAAAGGCCATCGAATGGGCGGGGGAACCCATGCTTTCCACCTCCCTCACCCCCAGTGCCTATTCCTATTCCGAAGCCTTCACCGCCGATAACAAGCCCACCAAGCATTCCAATGTATGGAACGCCCCCCGGACCCCCTCCGCATTTTATGTAACCCATAATGACAGCGGCAATCCTGTGCTGGTGGTCACCACTGCCGATGCAGGGCTGTACCGCATCCAGCGGGATGCCATCGGGGAATCCATCATCCTCAATGAAATATACGGAAACGCCGGGCAGACCCTGCGCTATACCGATGCCAAAGCCCGGCTTGGGGTGGAATACACCTATCGCATCATCCCCATCAATTCGGAGCTGCTGGATAACGGCATCCTATTAGAAGGCAAGCAGGCCGTACAGGTGGCAAGGGCCAAAGCCCCCTCCACCGGCCGCAGCCTGTGGCAGGATATCACCGATCTGATCTTTGGAAAAGAAGCAGATGATGAGGATCAGACCACCGACGCCCTATCCCTTTTCTGGCAATCGGGGGATTGAAAAAAGAGCGGCTTGCATGCCGCTCTTTGCTTTTTCTACCGATGCAATCAGCAATTCCAGAAAATATCAGCCGTTTCCAGCAAGATATTTTTCCACCCGTTCCAGTTCCTCCATGGTATTGACGCCCCAGTATTCCGGGGTATCGGCGGTAACCACCGCATGATTTTTCATGCCCATATCGTGGATTACCTTTACAACGCCGGTGAGATAATATTCCCTCTTGGGATTGTTGTTTTCCACCTTTTTGAGCACATCCCACATCACATCGCCCTGCATCACCTGAATGCCCACATTCACTTCGTCAATCAGCTTCTGCTCTTCCGTGCAGGCGCTCTGCTCCACGATATCGCAAAGCTCGCCCTGCTCATCCCGGATCAGCCGGCCGAAAGCCGGAATAGGATGGATTTTTGCCGCCAGCAGGGTGTTCTTCGCGCCGGTGGCCAGATGCTCTTCCACCATGCGGGAATAGGTGGCCCGGGAAAGCAGGGGCATATCGCAATAGAGGCACAGCACCGGGCCGTCAAAGCCGGATGCCGTTTCCTCTGCACAGAGCATGGCATGGGCGGTGCCGTGCTGCTCCTTCTGCCAGGCATAATGGTATTTTTCTCCCAGATAATCCCTAATCTTCTGGCCCATCACGCCGATGACGATGGTAATATCCTCGGGCTTTACAAAATCGATTCCGGCGAGCACATGCTCAATCAGCGTTTTGCCCCCTACCATCCGAAGCGCCTTGGGAATTTCATCCTTTTCGCACTGCAGCCGGGATCCCTTCCCCGCCGCCAGGATAATGGCCTTTGTTCTTTCCATTTTTCATTCTCCTCCGTATTATCTGCGCATTGCAAACCAGCGCCGGATGCGCCTGTATTCCATCCGGATCATCAGCCAGGCATCCCGGCCAAAGAACAGGATAAAGGGCAGCATGGATGCCACAAGGGCAATCTTATTGGGCCATGGCACCATAATCAATTGATAAATCAGGAATAATCCATCCACCAGGCCAATCCATTTCACCTTGACCGGCAAAAAGAAAAACAGCATAAATTCCATATTGGGAAACAGTGCCGCAAAGCCCAGCAGCAGCGAAAGATTCAGATATTCATTGGTGGCATATCCGGTAATAAAGCCGGCAATCACATTGCCGATGATCCCAAATAAATAATAGATATTGAATCGGGCGCTGCCCCACTGGCTTTCCAGGCTGGAGCCCAGAAAATAGTAGAAATAAAGGCTGAAGATAATCCAGAAAAGGCTGGCATTGGGGGGCAGGAAAATGAATGTGATCACCCGCCAGATTTCTCCCCGCAGGACGGCAGCCCGATCAAACATCAGAAACTGATAGGCGCTCCGGGGCAGGGGCAGATATTCCAGAATGAATACGCCTGCCATGGCCAGCACCAGATATTTCATCAGATTGGGAATGTAATGGCGGCCTATTTTCCGTTCTATGGCGTTCAACCATTTCATTGAATTTTTTCACCTTCCTTTCCTACTATTATAATTCCCTGTTTCATCATCGTCAAGTACAACAAAAAGGCAGAAATGTGCATAAGAAAAGGAGGCCGGTCATCCAGCCTCCTGAAGGATTGAATAGTTGCTATCAGCGGGCATTGGTGGCAGCCTGCACCAGCGCCAGCAGCATATCGGATACGCCGATGGTGCAGCTGGTCTTCAGATCAGCCACATCGGGGGCGCCGGAAGCGGTCAGGGGAGTGGCCAGCACTTCAGCAACGGTCTTGCCGATGCAGTACTGTTCCAGGGCCCGGGCCTGCAGATACCATTCATTGGTCTTGGCATAGGTGCTCATGCCATAGCCTTCCTTCAGTTCGAACTTGGATTTTACGATGGTGCCCTTTTCAGTGGTTACTTCGCCCTTATCATTGAAGCCAACCTTGGTCTGGGCAACGTCAAACCATACATCCTTGATCACGCCGTTGTCATCCAGCACCAGGGAGCACACATTGGACAGCACTTCATACTGGCCGTTCTTTTCAGCGGTGGCATTCTGGGCGCCGCTCACAACGGTGTATACACCAAGGCCGTAGGTATCCGCCAGGGCAACGCTGGCAAAGCAGCACAGAACCAGGGTCAGGGCAAGCAGTTTCTTCATTTGTCGTTTTTCTCCTTGTTTTCTTTTTTCTTCCTTTTTTGTCAGGAAGTTTCAAATAGATTATACCCGAAAAAAAGGAGCCTGAACTGTGACTTAGTCACATTTCCGGCCCCTTTTGGATATTTTTTCTATTTTTAAGTTCCTGTACGGATAAACACGTAGATAATTGCCGCCACAATGCCCAATGCACACAGCAGCAGGCCAAAGGAAATGGCATTGGTTACATAAGTGCCGTACCGCATATCCGTAGGCGCCCGGTGAGGCAGCCAGCGGTTGGGCAGCAGGAAGCGGATCATCTTATGGATGCCTTCCGCAATCACGCTGGCCAGATAGGTGAAGATATTATGGTTTCTGGCCCGGCGCAGTTCCCTGCGGTTTACCAGGAAAATTTCCCGGCCCACCAGCATGGCGTGATCCACCAGTTCATCGAATACACGGGTAATGCCCACGATCACCCCGGGCAGCCCCCTGGTAAACAGGCGGCTTTCCGGCAGCCTGTCCAGGAAGGAAAGAAAGCCGCTGATCACCCTGGGAATATACACCTGAATCAGCTTGCTGTCAGGAATCCCATTGAAGAAGGAAGCAATACCGCATCCCAGCCAGGGCAGGAAACGGCAGAACACCGGGCGATAGAAGATTTCCTCCAGATCCAGCCCTTTGGGCCAGCGATCCAGATATCCCTTTTCTCTTTTGTACAATACCTTCCTGACGAAGAAAAGATACACCACGGTGCCGATCACCAGGGTAATCAGCCCGCCCTTCAGATTCACCCAGGCAAAGAAATGCACATCCCCCTGCTCGTGATGATTCAAAAAATGGGCGCTGATCCGGGTAAGGGGCATCAGCAGCTGATTGGGCAGTATGCCCAGGATCACCACAGGAATGGCAGAAAGGATCAGGGCGATGGCGGATCGCTTCGTCATATCCCGGCCGTTCAGGGCGTCGTATTTTTCCTGCAGCTTCTGATCCGGATTCTTCTGCCAGAACAGGCAGATATACAGCTTGAGCATGTAAGCGGTGGTCAGCCCTGCCGCAAACAGGAAGACCCATTCCGCCACACTGTACCAGATCACCCCGTGGAATTCATGCACGATTTCCACCAGGCCCTCGTGAATCATGGTCTTGGAAGCATAGCCGTTGATGCCGGGTACGCCCATCAGGCCAAGGGCGCCAATGAGGAACAGCACATGCAGCAGCTTCTTCCCCCGGCCGTAGCCCCGCAGGGCGGAAAGATCCAGGGTATGGGTATTCATATAAACAGCGCCGGCTGCCATGAACAAAAGCAGCTTCAGCAGAGAATGATTGATCATATGCCCCACTGCGCCCGCCGCAGCCAGCGATCCATGATGGCCCAGGATCACGGCGCTTGCAAGGCCGGTGGTAATGTATCCGATCTGGGAAAGGGAGGAGCATGCCAGCGTCCGCTTCAGATTGATGGAAAATACCGCCAGCACCGCACCCAGCAGCATGGTAAACAGCCCCAGGCCCAGCATGATATGCCCGAAAATCTGATTTTCGCCCATCAGATTGAGGGCCACTGCGATCACGCCGAACAGGCCCGTTTTAGTCAGCATACCGGACAAAAGCGCACTGGCCGGGGCCGGGGCCACGGGATGGGCCTTGGGCAGCCAGATATGCAAGGGAGCAAGGCCGGCTTTGGCGCAATAGCCCACCAGGGTAAGGCAAGCGGGCAGCACCAGGGCGGCATTTCCGTTATTCGCCCTGAGCGCCGCAAAGGACAGATCCCCGATCTCATGCCACACCAGGAACATGCCCATCAGCGTCACCATACCGCAGGCAATGGATACCCCCAGATAAGTGGCCGCCGCCCGCATGGCGCCCTTGGTTTCCTCATGGGCCACCCAGGGATAAGAGGCAATGGACATGATTTCAAAGAAAACAAACGTAGTATACAGATCGTCAGAGAAGAATACGCCCATCACGCCACACAGGGTGATCATGGTAAAACAGGCGTATCGGCCGTGATTTTCTCCGTGATTGAAATATTCCTTGGAAAACTGGGCCGTCATTGCCCACATGAAGGCGGCAATCAGCGCATACAGGCCCCGGAAGCCATCCACCCGGAAGGATAAATCCAGGCCGCACATGCCGGGCAGGGAAAGAGAAAATTCCTTTCCCTGCAGCACCCCAAGGAACAGCCCCAGCGCCAGCGCCATTTCCACAAGGGTGAACATACGCAGGCAGATGCCCCGCAGTTTCCCGCTCTTCTTCCCCATCAGGGGCGCGGCCACTGCCCCGATGAGGGGCAGAATCAGCATGCTTGCAATCATGAAAGGATGCCTCCTGCAATGCCGTTGAGATATCGGATGACATCGCCGCCCCAGATGCCCGCCGCAATCAGCAGCGCGCACAGCACCACGAAGGTCACCTTCATGGCTGCACCGGGATCCTGGAATTTTCCTTCCCCATCAGCGGGATTGAGCCGCATGAAGAAGGCAGGGAATGCCACCGTGAAAATATAAATTGCCGTCAGGACCGAGGACATCAGCAGAATCACCGCCCCGGCAATGGGCAGAGCGCCGCCCAGGGAAAAGGCCTCTGTTTCCAGGTAATTCTTGCTGATAAACCCGGGCAGGGGCGGAACGCCCACCAGGGATGCACCGGCCAGCAGATAAGCGCCGAAGGTGAGGGGCATCTTTCTGCCCATGCCATGCATTTTCCGCACCTGGGTACGCCCGGACTGCACCAGGATAGCCCCGGCGCAGAAGAAAAGGATGATTTTCATCAGGCCATGGAAAACCATATGCCCAAGGCCTGCCGCCATGCCCTTTTCCGTCAGCATGGAAAGGCCAAAGAGCATATAGCTCAGATTGCTCACTGTGGACCAGGCCAGCCGCTTTTTCAGATGCTGCTCCCGTACCGCCATGACAGAGCCCATCAGGATGGTGCCCATGCTCAGGATCATCATGGTGCTCTGCACCCAGGTGCCCTGCAAAAGGGCAGGCGATACCGTGTAATACAGCAGCCTCGTAACCGCAAATACCCCGGCATTGACCACCGCCACCGCATGCAGCAGCGCCGTTACCGGTGTAGGAGCCACGGACGCAGAGGGCAGCCAGCGGCTTAAGGGAAATACCGCAGCCTTGGCGCCAAAGCCCAGAAAACCCAGCATGCACAGCCACAGCACCCATGTGCTGCCGCCTGCAATTTCCTTGCCGCCGGGAATGAAATCCCCTGCGCCGAAGAAGGAAAGCCCAATCAATGCAATAAAGCCCAGGGCCGCCCCGCCAATGAGGGTGAGCATATATCGGCGGGTCGCCCGGATGGAGGCCTTATCCCTTTCATGCTGCACCAGGGGCAGGGTGATCAGGGTCAGCAGCTCATAGAAAATATACAGGGTAAACAGATTGGCGGCAGCGGAAAAGAGGATCGCCGCCCCATAAGTCATGATATACCAGGAAAAGAAATTTCCTTCCCGCTTCTCATGGCGCATATACTCCGTGGCATACAAGGCGGCAAGGGGCCAGAGCAGCGCCGCCACCGCCAGAAATACCTTGCCCGCCCCATCCAGATGCAGCCGGCAGGTGAGCAGATCCGTTACCCGGAACAATTCCAGGGTATGCTCTTTTTCAGAGAAGATCAGCACTGCACAGAGCAGAGAGGTAAGCAGAGTACCTGCCACCACATAAATCATCCTGCTCCTTCTTTGCCTGATCTTCAGGAAGGGAAGCGCCCCTCCCAGAATCAGCGGCGTCAGGCCGCAAATCAACAGCAGCATATTTCCTCCCTCAGCCCATGAACACGGCCGCCAGCTGCTCCAGATAGCTTACCAGCCCACCGGAGAACATACCCAGGCCCACAATCAGCACCGCATATACCGCCATGGGAACCAGCATCCGCCAGCCCGCTTCACACCGGGGACCGGGCTTTACATCCTCACCGGGGAAGCAGCCCCGGATGACGATGGTAAGCAGATAGGCAGCGGTCAGGATCGCACTGATCAGCAGCGCAACCGGCCCCACCCAGCTGATATTCAGCCCGGTGGCCAGGGCACCCTCCGCCAGGTTCCACTTGCTCACAAAGCCGCCGGTGGGCGGAATGCCGATCAGGCCCAGAGAGGCAACGGTAAAAAATACATAAGTGTAGGGCATCCGGCGGCCCAGGCCGTCCATTTCCTCCACCCTGGTTTTTTCGGTCTTGTGGATGACGGCGCCGGCGCCCATGAACAGGGTATTCTTCATCAGGGAATGGAAGATCACATGCAGCATGGCCCCTACAAAGCCCAGTTCCGTCATGGTGAACAGGCCAAAGAGCACATAGGATACCTGGGATACGGAGGAATAGGCCAGCCGCTTCTTCAGCCGCTTTTCCTTAAAGGCCAGCAAAGAGCCCATCAGGATGGTGAGCAGGGACAGCCCCAGCAGCACCATCTGCACCCAGGTGCCCCGGAGCCGTTCCACCCCGGCAACGGAATAAATCACCCGGGCAGCGCCCAGCACGCCCATTTTGGTGATCACGCCGGAAAGCACGGCGCTGGCAGGGGCAGGAGCCACAGGATGGGCAGTAGGCAGCCAGCCGTGAAGGGGGAACATGCCCGCCTTTACCCCAAAGCCCACCAGCATGGCCATGAAAATCGCCATGCCCAGGCCTTCCTTGCCGGCCAGCTGCTCGGCAGTAATGATACCGGCGGCAAAATCCCCCCCGGAGCCCAGAGAGCCTACAAAGAAGATGCCGGCCAAGGCAGCAGAAGCGCCGATAACGGAATAAATCAGATACTTGATGGCGGCAGCCACCGCTTCCTTATCCCGGTTATGCAGCACCAGGGGCACGGTAAGCAGGGTCATGGCTTCATAGAACATATAGAAGGTTACCAGATTGCCGCTCATGGAAAGGGCGTACAGAATGCCCTGGGTAATGGTATAGAAAAGGAAAAATCTTTCCGGCCGCTTATCATGCTCCAGATATTCCGCGGCATACAGGCCAACCCCCGGCCAGATCACGGATACCAGGATGAGATAAATGCGGCTCATGCCATCCACCCGCAAAGTAAGGGACAGGGTATCCGTCCACTGCAGGCAGATTTCCCCCGCTCCCTTTGCCACCGCCGCCAGTACGGCCAGCACGGCAGAAACCAGAATGGTGATAAAGGAAGCGGCATGCAGCGCCTTCCCCTTCAATTTCAATGCATACCAGCCGAGGCCCAGCAAAATGGGCAGCAGGATGGGCGCAAGCAGCAAAATGTTCATTTGTAATTCTCCCTTCATTCCCTGAAATCAATTGAACATGGCAATGCCTTTGTAAATCAGATCCATCACCTGGCCGCCCCAGATGCCCAGCGCCACATTGACGGCAATCATCGCCAGCATGGCAGCGGTGAAGGGCTTATCCTTCACAAGGGGGGAGCGGGTCAGGGGATAACGCTCACCGGGGCGGTATAGGGTCATGGTGGTGCGAAGCAGATAGGCTACGTTCAGCGCTGTACTCAGCGCCAGCGCCAGCAGCAGCGTTACCATCCGCCACCCCCCCAGCTCTATACCGGCCTGGGAGAGAAATACCTTGGAGGTAAAGCCGCCAAGCAGCGGAATGCCCACCAGCGAGGAGGCACCGATGGCAAATGCCACACCGGCCAGGGGCGCACGCAGACCCGAGCCCCGGATATCCCGGAAAGCGTCGCTGTCGCCGGACACTTCCCTCAGCTTATTGGCGGAAAGGAACAGCATGGATTTGGCCGCAGAATGGGCCAGGATATGGAACAGCGCCGCCGCCATACCGGCCTCCGTTCCCAGGGAAATACCCAGGAAGATATAGCCGATCTGGGATACGGAAGAATAGGCAATCATCCGGCTGAAATGATGCTCCCGGATGGCGTCCACAGAGCCCAGAATAATGCCCACGATGGAAAATACAAACAGGATATCCCCGATGCCCCGGGCAAAGACCAGGCTTCCCGCCGCCCGGAAGAAAATCTTGATCAGCAGGAAGATATACATCTTGGAAATCATGGAGGAAAGCAGCGCGCTGGATGTGGGTGTGGCGCTGGCATAGGCATTGGGCAGCCAGGTATGGAAAGGATACAGGGCGCTTTTGCAGGCGATACCCATGGTCATCAGCACACAGGCCAGCGCCAGGGGAATGGCATATCTGCCGTCGGCCAGCAGGGCGGTCACGCTTTCCTCAATCTGGGGAAAGAGCAGATGCCCCGTCAGGCAGTACAGAATGGAAAGGCCCAGCAAAAACAGGCCGCTGCCCAGCAGATTCATGATCATATACCGGGTGGCCGCAAAGAGCGTGCGTCCCTTGTTGGTGGAGCAGATCAGCGCACAGGCGGCGATGGTGGTAATCTCAATGAATACATAGGCGGTAAACAGGTCGTTGGTAAAGGTGATGGCCATCATGGCGGAAATGAGCAGGCATACCATGGATCCATACAGATGCATCCTGTTTTCCGCTACTTCCTGGGAAAGCCTTCGCCATCCCCCCAGAATGGAACAGATCAGCACCAGGCAAAACAGCAGCCCGATCAGGCATTCCGTTATGCCGATGCGCAGTTCATTGCCAAAGGGGGCGCCGATTTCCCCCATTACATAGATATAGCTTTCGCCCCGCTGGGCCACCAGATATAAAAGCGTCCCCATGGAAAGGCCGGAAAACAGGGAAAGCCCCGTCATCAGCCCCCGGGCGGCCCCTTTGCGCAGTACTGAGCACAGCACCGCACACATCAGGGGCAGCACGATCATCACAAGGGGAAGATTCTGCCACAGCTGCATATTTATTTCCCCTCTTTTCTTACAAGCTCAGCAATTTCATCAATATCCAGGGTGTGATACCTCTGATACAGCCGCACCGTCAGCCCCAGCATCACAGCGGTTACGCTGACCGAAACCACAATGCCGGTGAGCACCAGGCCGGCAGGCAGGGGATTGACATATAGGGAAGGATCGGTATTGCCCTCCACATAGATGGGGGCGATCCTCGATTCAATATAGCCGTAGGATGCAAGGAACAGATAAATACCGCTATCCATCATGGAAAAGCCGATGATCTTCTTGATCAGGTTTTTATTGAGCAGCAGCTGGGTGAATCCAATGCCGAACAGGGCCAGGGCCACCACCACATCAATATGCTCATAAAGCAATTGCAGCATCAGAAATCCCCCCTTCTGAACATGGTATACAATGCATACATGGTGCAGGCCACCACCAGGCCCACCACTGCATTCAGGGGCAAAAGCAGCCCGGCGGAAAAGATATTGCCTGCCACCCCGGGATGAATGCCGCTTTCCAGATGATTGGCCCCGGTGAAGAAATGGTATCCCTTCGCCAGGGAATAGAAAAGCAGGGAACATGCAGAAACCCACTTAAAGGTTCGGAAGGTGAAAATCCGCTCCACCTTCAGATACCCAAAGGCATTCTGATACAAAATCAGCCCAGCACCCAGCACTGCACCCCCGGAGAAGCCGCCGCCGGGAGAAAGATGGCCGTTGACAATGATATAAATGCCAAAGACCACAATCAGGGGAGTGAGAATGCGGGTGGCCGTCTGCAGGATTTCATCATGCCGCGGCTCAAAATGCCGGTCATAGGCATCCTCAAAAATACGCTGTTCCTCATCCTTCTCCCCTTTGATGCTCATCAGCAAAAGCACCGTACAGATACCGATGAACAACACATGGGATTCGCCCAGGGTATCAAATCCCCGGTAATCCAGAATGATCCCGGTGATGATGTTGACAGCGCCCGTTTCCTCCAGCGTATTTTCCACATAGAAGGCGGATACCTCGCTGTTCACCAATGTATCGGCGCCGCCGAAATTGGGCATGTGGACGGCAGCATATAAAAGCACTGCGATCAGCATCAGGCTGATCACCTCAGCCGCAATGCGGTATACCTTATCATACAGGGGATGCTTTTCTTTTTTTGGCGCCAGGGCCTTTCGATCTTCCCTTTCCTCCCATTCCGGGGCATCCTCCTCTGCGGGAATGGGGGGCGCCTCTTCCTCTCCCAGCGCCTCTTCCATTTCCACCTCCAGTGGATCATCCCCGTATTCCAGCCAGTTTTTCAGGCGGGCCAGGGCGTCACTCTTGTGCTTCTTCATCCTCTTTGGCCCCCTCCTCCTTAATGGCATGGATCTTTTTGAGCGCAACAAACATCAGAATGGAAGAAATGCCTGCGCCCACCGCCGCCTCCGTAATGGCAAGATCGGGGGAGCGCAGCAAAATCCACACGATGGACATGGCCAGCCCCTGGGACATGAAAATGATTACCGAGGCCAGCAGGCTCTTGGCCCGGCCCACCGCAATGGCGCATACCAGAATAAAAATCAGCAAAATCACATTCAGCGCTTCCATATTTCTGCCTCCGCCTGGAAATGCTCATCCGTTTCGCTGACAAGCCGGCCCAGCAGATGGCCGGATACCGGGCTGGTCAGCCAGAAAAAGCCCAGAATGAATAGTATCTTCAGCGTTACTCCGTCAAACCCGGTATAAATGATGGCCGCAACAGAAATCAGCAGCAGCCCCAGGGTATCCCCCATGCCGGCGGCATGAATGCGATTGATGGAATAACGGAAACGATTGACGCCGATCAGCGACGTCAGCTGGATGAAAAGCCCGCTCACAAGAAACAGAGCAAAGAGGCCAAAGCGAAGATATTCAAACATTCTGCTTTTCCTCCTTTTCCTTTTTCGCCCGGTGGATGCCGATATAAATCTTGCACAGCAGCACCACCGCCAGGAAGCTGAGCATGGCATAAATCAGGGCGATATCCATCAGATACCCTTCCTTCATCAGAAGGGCCAGCAGCACAATCAGCAGCATAGTAATGGTGCCGATCATGTTGACGGCAATGATGCGGTCAGAAGTGGAAGGCCCCTTTACCGCCCGGAACAGGCATACAAACAGGGCAAGCCCCAGGATGGCCATGGCCCCCTGGATCAGATATGCATACGCATTATCCATGGAGCACCTCCTCAATTCTCTGCAGTCGTTTTTCAAATACCGTCTGATCCAGCCCCTCCGCCATTTCGGGGGTGAGGCAATGGATGGTCAGTTCATCCCCTTTTAAGGTCAGGGTGATGGTACCGGGGGTGAGGGTGATGGAATTGGCCAGCAGCATCCGGGCCATCCGGCTTTTCAGCTTGGTCTGGACGGTGCAGACCACAGGCTGTGGCTGCTTGCGGTAAACCACCCGGGTCAGCGCCAGATTGGCCTTGATGATTTCCCATACTACCACAGCCATATAGGCAATCAGCAGCGGGATGCATCGGTATAATCCCCATTCCTTTTTCAGGGACCAATCGCAGAATTTGCACGCAAACAGCATAGCAATCCCCATCACCGGGATGCCAAGGAGCATAATTTCCCCGGTCAGGCGCCCATTGAGCACCAGCCAGAACCCATAAATCAATATTGCCATCAGGCTTTCCCCTCTGTTTCCGCCGTCAGATGCGGCGATTATTTGTATGCTTTCAATCCTTCCGGATCCAGAATGATAATGGCGCCCCGCCCCACCTGAATCAGCCCTTCCCTGGTAAAACGGGAAAGGGTGCGGCTGACCACTTCCCGGGCGGAGGAAATATCCCGGGCCAGCTGCTCATGGGTAAGATGCACTTCCATCTTTCCATGCTTTTCTGCTTCCCGCACCAGGCATTGTGCCAGCCGTTTGTCCACCCGGCTGAATAATACGCTCTCCAGGGAATGCATGATCTGGGAGCAGCGCTTCAGCGCCAGGCGGATCATGGCATTCTGCACATGCACATTTTTCATGATGACACTAAGGGCAATTACAGGCACAACCAGCGCCGTGCCATCCTCTTCCCCTTCCACCACCGCTTCATAGCTGAGCAGATTCAGCACACACTGGGCGGAAAAAACGCAGGTTTCCCCTTTTTGCAGCCGATAGAGCATAATCTGCCTTCCGTCATCTGAAATCATGGATGCGCACAAGGAACCGGAAAGCACCATCACCGCCCCCAGACAATCGCCTTGGGAACGGGCATGCACCACTTCCCCCTTGGAAAATGACATCAGATAGGCATACTGGGCGGCGATTCTCATCTCTTCTTCCGTAGCAAACGAGGCAAACGGCAATTTCTGCAATTGGGCAGAGATATCCACGCAAACCCTCCGTTCTGAAAAATTTCTACATGTTAAATAACCTTATTGCAAGGCGAAGACAGTATACACGAATTGCCTGTAATTTTCTGTGACTCGCATCACAGAATTAAGTATACATCTTTGTTATAATAAATGAAAGTGGAAAAGTGTGCACATTTGCATGTTTTTCCTCTTTGAAATGTAAAAATGGATCTGGAAAGTTGGTTGAGTGGATGAAAAAATGGATCTGCCTGCTGGCCGCATTGATGCTTGCATGCCCGGCCTGTACCACCGCAGAGGAATATGCCAAATTCAGCCGTGTGGCCTATGGCATTTTTGATACAGAAATCCAATTGATCGGCTATACAAAAGATCAGAATGAATTCAATCAGGCCGCTGATGAGGTGATGGCACAGCTGCGGGATTATCACCGCATCTTTGACGCCTATAATTCCTATCCCAATCTGCACAATCTCTGGTACGTAAATGCCCATGCCGCCAAAGAGCCTGTGGAAATCCCCGCCCCCCTCTTTGATCTGATCGTCTGGTGCAAGGAGCAATGGGCGGATGGAAAAGAGGGCGCGAATATCGCCATGGGCGCCGTGCTGTCCCTGTGGCATGATTTCCGTACTGCCGGAATTGAGGATCCCCTGAATGCCCAGCTGCCTCCCATGGCTGCCCTGGAAGAAGCGGCACAGCATACCGATTTTTCCAAAGTCATTCTGGATCACGAAAAGCGGACGGTCTATTTTGCCGATCCCCTGCTGAAACTGGATATCGGCGCTGTGGCCAAGGGCTATGCCGCCGATCTTGCCGCCGCATCCCTGATGGAAAAAATGCCCTCCTTCCTGCTCAGTCTGGGGGGCAATGTCATCGCCGGCGAGCCTCCCCGGGACGGCCGGCTCCACTGGGGCGTCAGCGTCCAGGATCCTGATGATTTCAGCGGCATGCTGGAAGTATTGTATGTCGATCAGCTGACAGTGGTCACCAGCGGTGATTACTGGCGCTATTATACGGTGGATGGGGAACGGTATCATCACATCATCGATCCCGCCACCCTGATGCCCGCCCGGCATATCCAGGCGGTAACGGTGGTATGCGAAAGCTCCCTGCTGGCCGATTATCTGTCCACTACCCTCTTCCTCATGCCCTATGAAGAGGGCAGGGCGCTGATTGAAGCAACGGAAGGGGCGGAAGCCATCTGGTCCCTGATGGATGGCACGGTACTGATGAGCGACGGGATGGCAAAATATGCCCGGTCCATGGGCGCCACCTCCAGGTAAGGGGGCGCCATGAGCAAAAAGAATATTTTTCTGATTCTGGGCGTGGTGATTATCGCCTGCATCCTGATCATCGTTTCTCAGACAACCCTGCTGGGAAAGGCCCCCAACGGCCTGGTGCGCATTTATATCAGCGGTCAATTGCATTCCCAGGAAGAATTGCTGATGGAAAGGGATGTCGCCATCTCCCAGCCTGACGGCAAAACCAATATCCTGCATCTGATGGAAAATGGTTTTTATATGAAAGAATCCACCTGCATCACCCAGCAGTGTATCCAGCAGGGCCAGGTGACGGTGGATAATTACGATAAACGGGCCCTGGGGACAAGGGTCATCTGCGCCCATAATGAAGTGCAGGTAGAGCTGGTGCTTACCGACCGCACCCCTTCCCCCGATCTGCCCGATATCTGATTCTATTTCCAGGGGGCGGCTGCCCCTTATGCTCCCCCGGATGGTAATCCGGATGAATACCATATGCGCGCTTTCCTGCGCATTAAGGAGGACGGAACTTTCGTGAAGAAGCAACTTCCCGGCTGGGCGGCGCTGCTCATCATCACCCTGGTTGCAGGGCTGGCGTTGGGCTGCACCTATGCCCTCACCATCGACCCCATCAATGAGCAGAATGCCCTGAAGGCTGAAAATGCCCGCAAGGCCGTGCTGCCCCTGGCCGATTCCTTTCAGGAGATGCCCCTGAATGTGCATGCTGCCAAGGCGGATGGCTTTGCTGGCCCTGTATATGTGGAATATGTGCCGGATGAAGAAGGCAAAATCGCCTCTATCACCATCGGCAACAGCGCATTTGCTGAAACCCCCGGCTTTGGCGCCAAGGCGCTGGAGCCCGCCTTTGCCGATCAATTCATCGGCAAATCCCTGCCCCTGGCCGACGGCGATATCGATCTGATCGCCGGCGCCACCATCACCTCCAATGCGGTTATCAGCGCCGTCAATGCTGCCCAGCCCAAAGAAGTGCTGGTGGATTGGTGCTATGCCGGCTATCAGGGGGAAGAAGTGGTGGGCTATGTGGCCCAGGCCACCGTTCAGGGCTTCGGCGGCCCGGTGGAAGTGGTGGTTGGCGTGGATACCAATCTCACCCTTACCGGCATTTCCGTGGGCGGCGGCAATTTCTCTGAAACCGCCGGTCTGGGTGCCAAAGCCAAGGATTCCGCCTTCACCGATCAGTTCATCGGCAAGGTTCTCCCTGTCAGCGTCATCAAGGCGGGCGGCAAGGCCACTGAAAGCACGGTAGACGCCATCACCTCCGCCACCATTACCTCCAATGCTGTGGCCGGTGCCGTCAATACCGCCGCCAATCATGCCAAGGGCATCCTCTTCCCCGGTGCTGAGGATGAAATTGTGCTGCCCGAAAAGCCTGAAGGCGTACAGATTTACAGCGCTTCTGCCCAGGGCTTCGCCGGCCCCGTATATGCGGAAGCCGCCTTTGACGCCCAGGGCAAGATCAGCTATTTCTCCATCGGCAATGATCAGTTCAAGGAAACCGATGGTTTCGGTGCCAAGGCCAAGGAACCCGCTTATTTGATTCAGTATATCGGCCTGACCGCTGATGAAGCCAAGAATGTGGATGCCATTTCCGGCGCAACGGTTACCTCCGGCGCCATCAAGAGCGCAGTGGAGCAGATTGCTGCCCAGTCTCAGGGTGCTGCCCCCTCTGCTCCCGCTGAGGATAATACCACTGGCGCTGCCGCTGCTGCCGGGGAAGTAAAGTCCGCCTCCGCACAGGGCTATGCCGGCCCCGTGTATGTAGAAGTTACCCTGGATGCTGAAGGCAAGATCGCCTCTCTGAAGATTGGTGATGATCAGTTTGCCGAAACGCCTTTCCTGGGCGGCAAAGTGAAGGAAGCTGCCTTCACCGATCAGTTCACCGGTAAGGTTCCTCCCCTTGCGCTCAGCGATATCGACGCCGTGGCCAATGCCACCATCACCTCCCAGGCTGTGGTCAATGCCATCAACGCCGCCTGCGGTGCTGATGCAGCTGCCGCTCCTGCCGGGGATGTGAAATCCGCCTCCGCTCAGGGCTATGCCGGCCCCGTGTATGTGGAAGTTACCCTGGATGCTGAAGGCAAGATCGCCTCTCTGAAGATTGGTGATGATCAGTTTGCCGAAACGCCTTTCCTGGGCGGCAAAGTGAAGGAAGCTGC
>JAFQOD010000068.1 GCA_017395685.1 Clostridia bacterium | reverse complement strand
GGTCATGTTCTTCTCGTGGCTGGTGAGCAAGCTCGAAAGGAGGCTGCGTCAGAGTGATAACCGTTAACAGCCTGCACAAGTCCTTTGGCAGCCTGCAAGTGCTCAAGGGCGTCAACCAGCACATCAAGCCCGGTGAAAAGGTAGTTGTTATCGGCCCCAGCGGCAGCGGCAAGAGCACCTTCCTGCGCTGCCTGAACCTGCTGGAGCAGCCCACCGCCGGCGAAATCATCTTTGACGGCCAGACCATCACCGATCCCAGGTGCGACATCAACCTCATTCGCCGCCGCATGGGCATGGTGTTTCAGCAGTTTAACCTTTTTCCGCACCTGACGGTTTTGCAGAACATGACCCTTGCCCCCGTCCAGCTGGGCCTGATGAAGAAGGCCGAAGCTGAGGAAAAGGCCATGAAGCTGCTGGAACGCGTGAACCTGGTGGAAAAGGCAAAGGTGTATCCCAAGCAGCTCTCCGGCGGCCAGCAGCAGCGCATTGCCATTGTGCGCGCGCTGTGCATGAATCCGGATGTGATGCTCTTTGACGAGCCCACCTCCGCCCTGGACCCTGAAATGGTGGGCGAGGTGCTGGAGGTTATGAAGCAATTGGCCCAGGAGGGCATGACCATGGTGGTGGTCACCCATGAAATGGGCTTTGCCCGGGAAGTGGCCCATCGGGTCATCTTCATGGATGAGGGCCAGATCGTGGAAGAGGGCGTGCCGGAGCAGATTTTCTCCCATCCCACCCAGCAGCGCACCAAGGATTTCCTGAATAAAGTGCTCTGACAAAATTCTTATTCAATCAAAAAAGGCCGCAGATCGCGGCCTTTTTTCATTGGATGAAATTTATTCCTGGCTCTCCGGCTGATCGGGGATATATTCAGCAATATCAGGAAGGGTACAGCCCAGAATGGCGCATAGTTTATTGAGGGTCTTGGTTTCAATATTTTCATTGGCATGCAGACGACGGATGGTTTTCCTGTCAATACCACATTTTTCTCTCAGCCAATAGGTGGATACGCCCTTTTTCTGCATGGTAATCCAAAGCCTGTCGAAGCAGATCATTTTCCCTTCCCTCCTTTTCTTGACAATCTCTATTGTGGGGGTTATAATCCCCCTTATTAAGGGGATATAATCCCCCTATCAAATTTCAGGGGGCAGAAAAGATGGAAATCTTGCTGGAAATCATTGCACAGTGCCTGGAACGGGGAGACATCGGCATTACCATTGATGGAAAGGCGGCAGATGTCCATGCATGGGCGGAGGGACACTGCTATCAAGCAATAAAAAAAATCCAAGCCATTCTTCGGGAGGATGGCCTGGATGATGCAGAATGCTTTAACCGAATAGAAAAAATCGTTACCATAATGGAAGAATTAGGCATTGACTGCGGCAGTCGCCATGATTTCGGATAGATAAATCCGGTTGCGGAAGGGTATCCGGGGGCCGGACATTTCCCTGGAAAAGGGATGGCGCTTGACGAAAAAAAATGAATCTGCTATGCTGTATCCATCCCTGAAAAGGGGATAGTTTCATCGGTTTTAAGGAGCCCTTTATGAAAAAAATCATCTGTATTTTATTGGCGCTGATGCTGCTGCCCCTGGCCCCCGCCCTGGCAGAGGGGCAGGAAAGAACCATCGTGGCCTCCTTTTATCCCATCTATATCATGGCGAAA
Organism: Clostridia bacterium; assembly: GCA_017395685.1. Lineage (GTDB taxonomy): Bacteria > Bacillota > Clostridia > Christensenellales > Aristaeellaceae > RUG563. The sequence continues at coordinate 10,573 of JAFQOD010000068.1, read as the reverse complement.
AATGTGCTGGAAGGGGTGGAGGGCGTCCGTCTTTCCGTGATGACCGCCCCCTCCACAGGCTGCCTGCATGATTATCAATTGCTGATCAGCGATATGCGCGCCCTCTCCCAGGCGGAAATCTTCCTGATCAATGGAGCGGGAATGGAGGCCTTCCTTCCGGATGTGCTGCCCCAGTTCCCCGATCTTGAGGTGGTGGATTGCTCCCGGGATGTGCCCCTTCTTTGCAATGAGGAGGCCCACGATCACGATCACGGCCATGAAGAAGCGGAAGAAGATCATCATGATCATGATCACGGAGAATACAATCCCCATATCTGGCTGGCCCCGAAAAATGCCATCCGGATGGTGGAAAATATGGCGTCCGCCCTGGCCCTGGCGCTGCCGGAAGCGGCAGACCGGATCGAAAAAAATGCAGCGGCCTATACCGCCCGGCTGACCGCCCTGGATGCAGAGCTGGATCAAGCCATCAAATCCCTGCCCCATCGGGATATCGTCACCTTCCATGAGGCATTCCCCTATTTTGCAGATGCCTATCAATTGCATGTGGTGGCCATCGTGGCGCTGGAGCCCGAATCCCCCCTCTCCCCCCGGATGGTGGAGGACGTGGTGAAAAAGGTGCAGGCGGCAGGCAATCCCCCGCTTTTTGCCGAACCCCAGTATCAATCCCCTGCCCTGACCGCCATCAGCCAGGAAACGGGCGCCCCGGTATTCATCCTGGATTCCATGGCCACCGGGCCGGATACCCTGACCGCCTATGAGGAGGCCATGCGAAGCAATCTGAAGGTGCTCCGGCAGGCGCTGGGGGATTGAGTAAATACGCAGCGGATCAAATACCAGGCCCCGGCAGGCATGAAACCCGGGGCCTTTTTCGTTCTATTCATGTCCTGCTGTACTTTGCAGGGCATTCGTGCTATAATATTTTTGTCCATCCGATGGCATGATCCATCATGCATTTGATCCAAGGGGGTGTACCGTGAAGAAAAGGAAAAACCGCCAGCCCCAATATGATGAATATCAGGCCTACGGGCCTTATGATGAGCCATATGATGAAGCCCCCCAGGAGGATTATTTCCAGGAGGGCTATGATCCTATGGAGGAAATGCCCCTGGAGGATGACGCCGCCCTCTGGCCCCAGGAGGATGAACAGCCCTGGATGGAAGAAGGGCAGGAGGATGGATATTTCACCCGCAATATGTATCTGCCCCTGGATGAAAACAGCTGGGCCAATGAACCGGAGCCGGAAGAGGAAAAGCCCCCGAAGCGCACCATCTTCAAGCCCCGCACCCGGAAGCCATCCTTCATTCTGGCGGTGATCATCAATTCCTTCCGGCTGATGATCATTCTGATCCTGCTTTTCGGCCTGGCAGGCATGGGCGCCGTGGTGGGCGTGGCCAAGGCCTATATGGAAACGGCCCCCGTTCTGGATCTGGCCGCCATCGATGATCAGGCCCAGACATCCTTTATCTATGACGTAAACGGCAATCAGATCACCGAATACCGGGGCACCGAAAACCGGATCATGGTATCCATCGAATCCATGCCCCTGATGCTGCAGCATGCCTTCGTGGCGGTGGAGGACGCCCGCTTCTACACCCATAACGGGGTGGATGTGAAGCGCATCATTTCCGCCTTCGTCACCAATTTTATCTCCGGCACCCAGCAGGGGGGCTCCACCATCACCCAGCAGCTGATCAAAAATACCCTGCTGTCCTCCGAGCAATCCTACAAGCGGAAAATCCAGGAGGCCTATCTGGCCATGCAGCTGGAAACCCGCTATACAAAAAATGAAATATTGGAATCCTACCTGAATACAATTTATCTGGGCGAGGATTATTACGGGGTGAAGGTGGCCGCCTACGGCTATTTCGGCAAGGAAAATTTGCATGATCTGACCCTGCGGGAATGCGCCATGCTGGCAGGGATGACCACCAATCCCTATTATTACAATCCCCGCCGGAATTTCTATACCCGCCAGAGCGAAACCACCGATTATAAAAAAATCACCAATGACCGCACCAATTATGTGCTCCGGTGCATGTATGAAAATCAGTTCATCACCAAGGAGCAGTATCTCAATGCCCTGAATGCCTCCACCGCCGGCGTACTGGAAACATCCCCCGCCTCCACGGCGCTCTATCCCTATGCCCATTATGTGGAATATGCCATCCGGGATGTGGTGCAGGCGCTGCTGACCCTGGAAAAGCTGGAAAATACCTCCGCCAACCGCAATAAGATGGAGCAAAAACTGCGCACCGGGGGCTATCACGTTTATCTGGCCCTGGATACCGAAATCCAGACCATCGTGGAAAATACCCTGCAGAATTATACCGATTATCCCTCCCTGCGGGATCCTGCCGATAAGATTTACCGGGCCCGCAATTCCGACGGCACCTATGATGAAATCATCCAGCCCCAGGCGGCCGCTGTGGTGCTGGATTACCGCACAGGGGAGCTGAAGGCCATCGTGGGCGGCCGCACCGCCCCGGAAAAGCGGAAAACCCTGAACCGGGCCGCCGATATGAATATGCCCGTAGGCTCCGCCATCAAGCCCATCTCCGTCTATGCCCCCGCCATTGAGCTGGGGGGCGGCGCAGGCACCATCCTGCATAATATGCCCCTGCCCATCCGGGGCTGGACGGGCAGCGACGGCAAGGATTCCTGGCCCCAGAATTACGGCGGATCCTCCTACCGGGGGCCCGAAACCATGCGCACCGCCCTCACCCGCAGCGATAATACCGCCGCCGCATACGCCCTGACCCATTTTGTCTCGGTAGAGCGTTCCGCCGATTTCCTGCTGCAGATGGGGGTATCGGAGGAGCATATCAACCGCACCCCCTTCGGCCTGGCCCTGGGCTCCTCCGGCATTTCGCCCATTGAAATGGCAGTGGCCTTCGGCGTGCTGGGCAATGGCGGCGTGTATCAGAGCCCCGTCACCTTCCTTGGCATCTTCAAGGAAAATGAGAAGGGCGAAATGGTGAATATCTACGACGGCCATGCCAATCAATCCCGCCGCCAGGTATTCAAGGCATCCACCGCCTATCTCACCATCGATATGATGAAAAATGTGGTATCCAGCGGCACCGGCACAGCGGCCAAGCTTTCCGGCCAGACGGTGGCGGGCAAGACGGGCACCAATTCCGATCAGAAGGGCGTATTCTTCTGCGGCCTGACGGGCTGGTACTGCGCCTCCGTATGGATCGGCCATGATAATTACAAGGCCCTCTCCTCCAAGACCACCGGCGGCAACAGCGCAGCCAAGCTGTGGAAGGCCTTCATGCAGCCCATTCACAAGGGCCTTTCCAACCGGGATATCATGGAAGGCAGCGCCTCTGAATACGGGCTGGTAAAGGTGACCACCTGCGCCGTTTCCGGCCAGCTGGCTACCGCCGCCTGCCGCAGCGACGTGATGAATTACGGCACCGTCACCGATTACTGGCCCCGGGAAAATGCGCCCACCGTGGAATGTCAGATGCATTACACCCTGGATGTATGCGCCGTTTCCGGCATGCTGGCCACCCAGTATTGCCCTGCCCATGCCACCAAGGGCGTGGTTATTCTGCCCATCGGCCATCCCCTGTATGATCACACCTCCGGCCAGTATGCATCCGTACTTTCCGATTATCTGGGGGAATATGCCGCCCTGCGGCTCACCGCCGATCCTGCCGCCAATGAGGCCATGCTCCGGAGCCGCACCTGCCCCATCCATCAGAATCCCTACAGCTATGATCAGAATCTGGTGGAAAATCAATTGCTGCCCGATGCCAGGCGGCTGCTTTCCCAGGCGGAAAGCCAGCTGGCCAATCTGCCCCTGGGGCATCCTGGATATTATGCCCTGCTGCAGGCCATCAGCGATCTGAATACGCTGATCTATAATAATCCCTCCAGCGCCGATCTGGCCGCCGCCATGACCGCCCTTACCCGGGCCATGGCCGCCGCCCAGTAAACGGACAAAAGTACAAAAAAACAGGAATTGTTGCTTTTTTCGGCAAAACATTGTAAAATGTGGGTATGCCGTGAAAACGGCAGTTTAATATGAGGGGAGAATGAATGTATGGCGCAAAACTATGTATTCATCACCGATAGCGACAGCGATCTGCTCTATTCCATCGCTGATGAAAAAAATATTCCCGTTGTGCAAATGCCCTACACCATCGACGGCAAGGAATACCTGGATGATAACGGCCGGGCCGGCATCGAAAAAGCCTTCTTCTGCCGTATGCGGGAAGGGGCCAACCCCAATACCTCCCTGCTGCCCACCGCCGTTTATCTGGAATTTTTTGAGCCTTATATCAAGGAACAGGATATCCTGTTCGTGGCCTTCTCTTCCCAGATGAGCGCCACCATCAATAATGTGATGGAGGCCCGGGGCATCCTGCTGGAAAAATATCCTGAGCGGAAATTCACCGTAGTAGATACCCTGAGCATCTCCGGCCCCCAGACGCTTCTGATCCTGGCCGCCCACAAAATGTATGAAGACGGCGCCAGCATGGAGGAAGTGGAGCAGTGGATTCTGGATAACCGCATGAAGGCCCAGGCCTGGATGACGGTGGATGATCTGAAATATCTGCGCCGGGGCGGCCGCATTTCCTCCACCAGCGCCCTGTTCGGCACCATGCTGGATATCAAGCCCATCATCGTCATGGGTAAGGGCGGCAAGATGGATCCTGCCGAAAAGGTGCAGGGCCGGAAGAAGGCGCTGCGCACCATCGTGGAACGCACCGCCGAAAATATCGAAAATCCCCAGGATCAGGAAGTGATCCTGCTCCACGGCGATGTGGAGGAAGAGGCGCTGAAGCTGAAGGATATGCTGCTGCAGCGCATCCCTGAATTGAAATCCGTCCGCCTGCAGATCATCGGCCCGGTTATCGGCGCCCACTGCGGCCCCGGCACCCTGGCCATCGTGTTCATGGGCAAGGAAAGAAAAATCTGATCATCCCGTCTTCATTCTATCAGCAATTCTTGAATCAGTTCGGAATGCGGAATTCGGAATGCGGAATTATGATTTGACAGTGTTTTTTTCATTCCTTTGCTGCTCAATCAAATGAGCGGTGAAAGAAGGAATTCTGAAAAATCATTCTTAATTCCGAATTCCGCATTCCGCATTCCGAATTTTTATTTATCAGTCTATTACATCGGGGGATATCTTATGAATTTGCAGGAAACCTTCGGTTCTCTGGTATTCAATGACGCCGTCATGCGTCAGCGCCTGCCCAAGGAAACCTATCAGGTGCTGCACCGCACCATTGCCGAGGGCCGCACCCTCAATGCGGAAGTGGCCAGCGTGGTGGCCAATACCATGAAGGATTGGGCCATGGAAAAGGGGGCCACCCATTTCACCCATTGGTTCCAGCCCATGACCGGCGTCACCGCCGAAAAGCATGATTCCTTCCTCTCCCCCATTGAGGGCGGGGGCGCCATCATGGAATTCAGCGGCAAGGAACTGGTGCGGGGAGAATCGGACGCCTCTTCCTTCCCCTCCGGCGGCCTGCGCTCCACCTTCGAGGCCCGGGGCTATACCGCCTGGGATCCCACCTCCTTCGCCTTCATCAAAGGGGATACCCTGTGCATCCCCACCGCCTTCTGCGGCTACGGCGGCCAGGCGCTGGATAAAAAAACGCCGCTTTTGCGCTCCATGCAGGCGCTGAACCATCATGCCAAGCGTATCCTGCGCCTGCTGGGCCATCACGAAGTGAAAAAAGTGACCGCTACCGTAGGCCCGGAGCAGGAATATTTCCTCATCGACCGGGAGCTGTATGATCAAAGAAAGGATCTGATCTGCACCGGCCGCACATTGCTGGGCGCCCGTCCCCCCAAGGGGCAAGAGCTGGATGATCATTATTTCGGCAATCTCAAGCCCCGGGTGGCCGCCTTCATGCGGGAAGTGGATGAAGAATTGTGGAAGCTGGGGGTATCCGCCAAGACCGAGCATAATGAAGCCGCCCCCTGCCAGCATGAGCTGGCCCCCATCTTCACCACCGCCAATATCGCCACCGATCATAATCAGCTGACCATGGAAACCATGCGCCGGGTGGCCGCCCGGCATGGCTTTGCCTGCCTGCTGCATGAAAAGCCCTTTGCCGGCGTAAACGGATCAGGCAAGCATAATAACTGGTCCATGAGCACCGATACCGGCATGAATCTGCTGGAGCCGGGGGAAACACCCGCCGAAAACGCCCAGTTCCTTTTGTTCCTGGTGGCGGTGATCAAGGCGGTGGATCTGCATCAGGATCTGCTGCGCATCTCCGTGGCCAGTGCCGGCAATGATCATCGCCTGGGTGCCAGCGAAGCGCCCCCCGCCATCATTTCCATCTTCCTGGGGGATGAGCTGCGGGCCATCCTGGATGCGCTGGAGCATCACCGGGCCTATGTGGCCGGGGAAAAGACGGAAATGAATATCGGGGTGAAAACCCTGCCCCGGATCCCCAAGGATACCACTGACCGCAACCGCACCTCCCCCCTGGCCTTCACCGGCAATAAATTTGAATTCCGCATGCCCGGCTCCGCCATGTCCATTTCCGAGGCCAATGTGGTGATCAATACCATCGTGGCGGATGTGCTTTCCCAATTCGCCGATCAATTGGAAAAGGCGGTTGATCTGCGGGCCGCCGTGGAGCAGATCGTGGTGGATACCATCACCCGGCATAAACGCATCCTTTTCAACGGCAATAATTATTCCGATGAATGGAAGGAAGAGGCAAAGGCGCGGGGGCTGCTCAATCTGCCCTCCACCCCGGATGCCCTGCCCTATCTGATTCATCCCGGCAATATCGCCCTTTTTGAGCGGCAAAAGGTTTATACCGGCGAAGAGCTGCACAGCCGCTATGAAATCCAGTTGGAAAATTACTGCAAGCTGATTGCCATCGAGGGCAATACCATGCTGGATATGGTCAATCAGGGGGTCATCCCCGCCGTGATCGGCTATACCCATAAAGTGGCCCAGGCCGCCCTTGCCAAGCGGGCCCTCCTGCCCGATCTGGATCTTTCCTGCGAGGAAGGGCTGGTGCGGCGCCTGAATGAACTGCTGCTGGGTATCCGGGATGGGGCAAAGGCCCTGGCGGACAGCATTTCCGCCCTCCACACCGCGGCCGATCCCCTGGCCCGGGCACGGCACTGCCGGGATCATATCTTCCGGGCCATGGAAAATCTGCGCGCTCTTTCCGATCAGGCGGAAATGATCACGGAGGAATCCGCCTGGCCCTTCCCCGGCTACAGCAAATTGCTGGCCACCAAATAATGCTATCCACAGAAAAATGCCCCTGATGCATGCATCAGGGGCATTCCTTTATTCTTTTATCACGCTGATCTGATCCACGCCCCAGTAAATCAGGGCGGCAAGGGCGTCATGGGTGATGATCTCGCCGCTGATCACAATGGGCACTGCCGGAGGGCAGGAAACGGTGGGGGCGGCGCAGATGCGGTGAAGCGCCTTTTCCACAGGAATCATTTCCGAAGGGGCAAAGATGGCCTGCCGGATGGTGACGGCCCGGGGCAGGGGCGAAAGGGCCGGGGCCCTCCCTTCCTTCGGGGGCAGGGGGCATTGCAGCGCCCGATCCAGCCGGGCAAAATCCTCCTCCCCATTTTCCGGGGAAAACATCAGCACCACATGGCTGTCATCCGCAAATTCCCAGGCAATATTATTTTCCGAAAGCCGATTGCACAGCCCGGGGCCGTCGCCCTTCAGCACCAGCTTGATTCTTTCCCCGGGGAGCACTGAAAAGCCCCTCTGCCGCAATTCTTCCTTACAGGCATCCAGCCGCCGGCATAAATCCCCCAGTCTCCCGGGGAAATCCTTTTCGAGATAGGCATTGGCGCAATCCAGGGATTGCAGAATCAAATAGGATGGACTGGTGGAGCCAAAGAGGGCCATGGCCTCCTTGGCGTGCCGCTCATAGGGCTGCAGCGCCCCTTTCCCGATATGCAGGTATGCCCCGCCGGTGAGCACCGGCAGCGTCTTATGGGCGGAATCGGCGCAAAGATCGGCCCCCAGGGCCATGGGATGGGCATCCTCAGGCATGAATTTCAGGTATGCCCCGTGGGCATTATCCACCAGCAGGGGAACGCCCCTTGCATGGCATGCCCGGGCAATGCCCTCCACATCCGTGATGCCCCCCAGGTAATCCGGGCTGGTAATATACACGCAAAAGGGCATTTCATTCATCTGCTCCAGCGCCCGGGCCACCCCCTCCGCCGTGATGGGGCAGGCGCAGCGATCGGATTGATGCTCCGGATACAGCCACTGCACATCAAAATCACACAGGGCGGCGGCATAGAGGAAGGCCTTATGGGCATTGCGCCCGGCCAGGGCCACAGGACGGCCCTGCCCCCCATGAAACTTAAGTGCCAGATGGAGCATGGCCTTGATACACTGGGTGGAGCCCTCCGCAGAATAGCAGGTGCAGCGGGTATCAAAAAGGGCGGAGGCGTTTTTTTCGCTCTCCGCGATGACGCCCGCCGCCTCATAGAGGGCGTCCGCCCCCTGAATTTCGGTGATATCCATTGCTTCGCAGCCAAGGGGCCCCATGCCCTTATGCCCCGGCATATGCAGCCGGGCAGTTTTTTTCTGCTGATAAGCGGCTACGAAATCACGGATGGGGGTGTTCATTGCTGATCCTCCAGATTTTCCGCCACCTGAATCATGATGGCGCATTCCATCCGCTTTTTGAACAGCTCACAGCCATGCTCATACACGCCCCGGATGGAGCCGGTGGCATGGAAGGCATTGGCGGCACAGCCACCGGAGCAATACAGCTTAGCCCAGCAATCCTTGCATTCCGGCCGGGCATAGGCATTGACCAGCTTGAATTCATCCCGGACGGCTTCATTGGTCACCCCATCCCAGATATTGCCCAGGGAAAACCGGGGATCGCCCACAAACTGATGGCAGGGGAAAAGCTCGCCCCAGGGGGTGACAGCCATATATTCGGTGCCCGATCCGCAGCCGGTGATCCGCTTATAGATGCAGGGGCCGGAGGTGAGATCGATCATATAATGATAGAAGGTGAAGGGCTTTCCTTCCTTCTTCCGCTTGATCATCTCTTTGGCCAGGATTTCATACTGCTCAAACAGGATGGGCAGATCTTCCTTCCGCAGGGCCTCCGGATCACCGGGCGGGCAAACCACCGGCTCCATGGAAAGCTCGGTAAAGCCCATATCCGCCATATGGAAAATATCATTGGTGAAATCCAGGTTATGGCGGGTAAATGTACCCCGCATGTAATAATCCCTGCCGCCCCGGGCCTCCACCAGCTTTTTGAACTTGGGCACAATGCGGTCGTAACTGCCCCGGCCCTGATAATCCACCCGCAGCCGGTCATGAATCTCTTTGCGGCCGTCCAGGCTGAGCACCACATTGCTCATTTCCTTATTGGCAAATTCGATCACGTCATCATCAATATTCATGCCGTTTGTGGTGAGGGTGAAGCGGAAATTCTTGTTATGGATCTTTTCCTGGGTGCGGGCATAGGCAACCAGCTGCTTTACCACATCCCAGTTCATCAGCGGCTCGCCGCCGAAAAAGTCCACTTCCAGATTATGCCGGGTGCCGGAATTTTCGATCAGGAAATCCAGGGCGCGCTTGCCCACCTCAAAGGTCATCAGCGCCCGTTCCCCATGATACTTTCCCTGGCTGGCAAAGCAATAGCTGCAATTGAGATTGCAGGTGTGGGCCACATGCAGGCACAGCGCCTTGATCACCGTGGGCCGCTTTTTGAAATCAAAGGCCAGATCCTCGTAAATATCCTCGGAAAAGAGCTTCTTTTCCTCAATCAGCTGGGCGATATCGCCCAGACATTCTTCCACTTCTTCCGCGGAAACCGGATGCTTTTTCGTGATTTCTGCGATGATCTCTTCCCCGCTCTTTTGCTGATACAGGGCAATGATATCATAGGCCACCTCATCCACCGCATGGACGGAGCCGGAAGCAGTATCCAGAACGATATTGTAGCCGTTGAGCTTATACTGATGAACCATTTGTATTTCCTCCATCTATTGCAAGAAAAATGCCGCCACTGCGGCGGCATTTCCTGAAAACACTGAATTACTTATTCTTGTTTTCGCACTTCTGGTTGGCCACGCCGCAGGAGGTCTTGCAGGCAGACTGGCAGGAGGTCTGGCATTCGCCGCAGCCGCCGGTAACGGTGCTCTTCTGCAGATCGCGGGTGTTGATGGTCTGAATCCTCTTCATGATGATCTCTCCTTTTAGTGACAGCCTTTAAGGCGGCCGATCAACTCCTCATAGTATAGCATGGGCAGGGGAAGATGTCAAATCCTGCAGAAGGGGAAATAAAGGTTTCCCGGAAAATTTTCTGCCGTGGGAACGAAGCAGGGGAGCTCTGCGCCCCCTGTACCCCGCACCAGAGGATTTCATCCTCTGGACTCCACCCTGCGAAGAAGCGCCTTTATTCAATCGTTGCTCTTTTCCGCACAAAGCGTAAAGAAACGATACGAAGCAGGGGGGCTCTGCGCCCCCCTGTACCCCGCACCAGAGGATTCCATCCTCTGGACTCCACCCTGCGAAGAAGCGTCTTTATTCAATCGTTGCTCTTTTCTGCACGAAGCGTAAGGAAACGATACG
>JAFQOD010000067.1 GCA_017395685.1 Clostridia bacterium | reverse complement strand
GAAAAACCTATTTTTACGGTCGTAAATTGATATAGGAAGCAAAATCCTTTTGCTCCTCGCCGCCGCACATGTCGCCGGCTGCGGATTCAAAGTCGAAGGGCTGCGGCCCTTCGACGCATCCCAGGGGTTTTTTGACAGTCTAAGGACGTTTCTGTTTCAGAAGCGTCCTTTTCTATTACAAGTATTTGCGGATATCGATGGCCAATTGCTCCTCCAGATTGATCAGGCGCTTGGCGATATCCTTGGATTTTTCATCCGCCGCCTCATATTGATTGAGATATTTATTCAGGGATTTCACCCCCATATTGCAGCCATCGGTCATCAGATCGGCGATGGTGTGATCAGAGGCGTGCATAGAAAGGCGCACATTGGTCTTCAGCCAGCTCATGCCCCGGGCCATGGGATTGGCATCCTTTCCCTGATCGTGAAAGCGATGGAGCTGGGCCTGGATTTCTCCATCCAGCTGGGAATGCTCCCTGCGGCAGGCGGAAAGCCGATCCTCCAGATCCTTGGCCCCCACAAAGCCGATCACCTCGTCAATGGCCTCCATGCCCATCTGCACCCCGGCATCGCACTCCCTGAGGAGGCGCACGGTATCCTGTTCAATCATGCTGAGATCATCCTTTCTGATATGATGATGATAGCATGCCCAAAAACAGAAAAAAGAACCCTTCTCGTTTGAGAAGGGCTCTCGAATTTTACAGCAACTCATCGAACAGGGCGATATTTTCCCTGCCCAGCTTGATTTTCCCATCCTGGGCCTGTTTCACGATTTCCACGATCTTATCATTGATGGGGGTTTTCACATTCAGCTTCCTCCCCCATTCGCAGACCACGCCGTTGATGGCGTCGATTTCGCAGGGCTTGCCCTTCTTCAGATCCTGGAGCATGGAGGGCTCGATGCCGGCATGCTTTTTCATGGCGATGGGAATGAGCAGGGTGGCAAAGGCCCGCTTCAGCGATCCCTTATAATAGAACAGCTTCTCGATGCTCTTGCCCTGCACAGGGGCAAAGACGGCCCCGGCGGCATGGCCCACATCGATGCATTCCTTCATGCAGCGGATGGCCACCTTCCGGGCTTTCTTATCCCCGGATACATCCCCGAACAGGCCGCCCATCACCGTGCCCAGGCCGGAGAAGGTGGCATTGATCAGCAGCTTGGACCAGCGCACCCCCGTCAGATTATCCTCCCCATGGACGGGGCACATCTTTTCCAGCAGCGCCTTCACTTCCTGGAATTTTTCCTCCGGCACCCCCTTCATCCTGCCCATCTGGAAGGAAAGGCTATCGGGATCGCTGGTGAGGATGCATTCCCCGGGGGCAGAAAGGGTGGCGCCCCATTCCACCACGCAGCCCATGGTGCGCTGCTCCCCGATGATCGCGGCGATACCCGGCTCCGGGATGCCGTTTTGCAAGGTGACGATCACGCCGTCATCCTGAAGATAATCCTTGAGGAAGGTGACCACCTCAGGATTTTGCAATTGCTTGGTGAGCAGCAATATCACATCATATTTCCCCGTCATTTCACCGGGGGTGAGGGCGGTGACAGGCACCTGCATATCCACCGTGCCGGTAATACGGGCGCCCTTTTCCTTCAGCGCGGCCACATGGGCCTGATTGCGGTTGATCAGATCAATCTTGCCGCCGTTTTTCGTGATATAGGCCCCCAGCACCGTACCCAGGGATCCTGCGCCGTAGATGGCATACCGTTTCATGGCCGTCACTCCTTTTTCAGTCGATGTGCTCAAACAGATCATTCTTTTCCACATCCGTCCCCACCTGGGAATAATACAGGCCGAATCGATTATTGGCGTAGCTGCCCCAATCCTGCACGATCAGGCCGTTGCTCTGCTGGGATTTATGGCATTCGAAGGCAGCATCGGCCATATCAAAGGCGGTTCTGCCCTGGAAAAAATCCAGAGGCTTTCGCCAATCAAAAATGATTTCATTTTCCTTATACAGATGCAGATACAGCTTCTTCACCTGCCAGGTATCCCCCTGGCCGGGCAGATATTTTTCATCCGCCGCATGGGCAAGGGCCTTGATCATGGCATCGGCGCACACCCGGTGGGCCCCATGGCCGTATTCCCCCCGGATATCGTGGGTGACCACCACATCGGGCTGATAGGTGCGCAGCAGGCCGGTCACATACTGCACCACCGGCTTTTCCCCCCAGAAACCATAGCTGTCCCCCAGGGAATTATTTTTGATATCCTTGAATACCCCCATGCTGGGATATTCCCGCACCCCGCACAGCCACAATCCATCCAGCAGCTCATTACGGCGGCAGGAGGTCTGATCGGTAAGATAGCATACGATCACATGCCGGTCCATTTCCCCGGCATAATAGGGGATCACCCCGCCGAAGAACAGCAATTCATCATCCCCATGGGCGGAAAGCACCATCAGATCCGCTTTCCCCTCAAAGGGCACCCAGGTCTGCACCCAGGAGGGCAGCGCCCCTTCCCCCAGCAGGGAAATTTCCGCAATGTTGATCACATCCCCCGAAAGGGGCACGATGCGGAAGCGGGTGAGACCATCCAAAGGCAAATAGCTATTGGCATAGCGGCGATGATCCTCCTCAATCACCACCCAATCCCCTTTTTCATTGAGCACCTGCACCCCATAGGGGGCCTCCCGCTGGGAAAAAGAAAGATACAGGCCATATACGGGCTGGGCCTCGGGGGCGGCAATCTCCAGATATTTTCCGGTGTAATAGGTGAGATAGGAATCATCCTGCATGGTATTACGGTTTTTCGATCCTCTGGCATAGGTAAACTGGCACTGCTTTGTGATATCCTGGGCCTGGCCCTCCGCCAAGGCCAGGGAAGCGGGCAGCAGCAGGGCGATCACCAGGGCAAGAAACAATTTTTTCATCATGAACCTCCTTTATTCGGCCTTTTTCCATTCTTCCCCGGCCAGGGCCGCCGTGGCGGCCAGCCATGCCGCCCCTAGGGGCAGCATATCAGGATCGATGGAAAAATGGCTGTTGTGATGGGCGTAATGGGTACCCTTCTTCTCATCGGCAATGCCGATCTGTAAATAGCAATAGGGGGCAATCTGCCCATAGGCGGAAAAATCATCCCCCAGCATGGCGGTCTGCTCGTCCTTTACCTCCCCGGTCAGGCCGATGGCACAGCGCCGGGCCAGCGCTGCCGCCCTTTCATCATTATCCACGGCGGTATGCAGGGGATAATTGATGAATTTTCCTTCGCATTCATGGATTTTCGCAATATTTTCCACCATCTCCCCGATGGCGTCGGTGATCAGGCGCCTGGTATCCGCCCGCAGGGTGCGGAAGGTGCCCTTGAGCACCGCTTCCTCCGCAATGATATTGCCTGCGGTGCCGGCATGGAAGCTGCCGATGGTGATCAGCGCCGGATCCAGGGGGGATACCCGGCGGGAAACGATGGATTGCAGGGCGGTAACGATCTGGGAGGCGGCGACGATGGCATCCCGGCATTTTTCCGGGCTGGCCCCATGGCCGCCCTTGCCCCGGACACGGATTTCAAACATATCCACCGCCGCGCTGGTAACGGTCTTGGAGGCATGGAGGCCGCCGGAAGGATAGGCGCTCCACAGATGCACCCCGAAAAACACATCCACATCCTGCACCAGCCCTGTTTCAAGCACCTCGGCGGCGCCATCCTCCCCTTCTTCGGCGGGCTGAAAAATCACTTTCACCTTGCCCTGCCATTGATCCTTATGATCCTGCAGCATCTTTGCCGCCGCCAGGCCCATGGCGATATGGCCGTCATGGCCGCAGGCATGCATCACGCCGGGATTTTGGGAGGCATAGGGCAGCCCCGTTTCCTCGGTGACAGGCAGCGCATCCGTATCGCAGCGCACCCCCACCACAGCCCCTTCCCTTCCGCTGTCCGCCAGGGCGATGGTGATATTATCCGCCGGGGCCAGATAGGGGATGCCCCATTTTTCCAGCATATCCCGGATATAGCGATTGGTGCCCTGTTCCTTGTGGGCCACCTCCGGATATTGATGCAGATGCTGATAGATGGCCAGGATCTGCCCTTCCATCTGCGATGCTGCATCCCTGAGAAAATTAAAATCAAACATGATTACATCCTCATTTCAGCGTCAGTTCCACCGGGCAATGATCCGATCCCATGATTTCGGAATGGATGGCGGCCCCCTCCAGGCGGGGCTGCAGGGCATCGGAAACGATGAAATAATCGATGCGCCATCCCGCATTCTTTTCCCTGGCCTTGAACATATAGCTCCACCAGGTATAGGCCCCCTCCTGATCGGGATGGAAGAAGCGGAAGGTATCGGTAAAGCCGCTTTGCAGCAGCTGATCCATCTTGCCCCTTTCTTCCTTGGTAAAGCCGGCATTGTTCTGATTGGATTTGGGGTTTTTCAGATCAATTTCCCGATGGGCCACATTCAGATCGCCGCAGAAAATCACCGGCTTATGCTGCTCCAGGCCCTTGAGATAGAGGAGGAAATCATCCTCCCACTGCATCCGGTAGGCAAGCCGGGTCAGCTCCCGCTGGGCATTGGGGGTATAGACGGTGATGACATAGAAATCGGCAAATTCCAGGGTGATCACCCGGCCCTCGTGATCATGCTGTTCCACCCCGATGCCGTAGCGGACGGAAAGGGGCGCTTCCCTGGTAAAGATCGCCGTGCCGGAATAGCCCTTCTTTTCCGCATAATTCCAATACTGGTGATAGCCGGGCAGATCCAGATCAATCTGCCCCTCCTGCAGCTTCGTTTCCTGCAGGCAGAAAATATCGGCGTTCAGGGCGTCGAAAATCTCCCGGAAGCCCTTGCCCGCCACGGCCCTCAGGCCGTTCACATTCCATGAAATCAGCTTCATTTTCATTCCCTTTCAATCTTCCATACGGCGGCGTCATGGGGCCCAAGCAGGGCGGAAAGCGCATCCCCGGGGGCGCATTCCTTCCCCGTCCACAGCTCCGTCGCCTTCCCCTGCCAGGGATCGGGCTGAATGGATACCGCCCTTTCCTCATCGGAAAGATTGAACAGGGCGATGTAGCCGCCGCTGCCATCCCGGCAGGGCGCCATCCAGGCGCATTCGGAGGGGGTGCGGTAAATGGGATGGGCGCAGTGGGTGATTTTTTCAATCTCCAGCAGCGGCCCATTGGTGAGCAGCTGCAGGGTGAAATCATCATTCTTGGTCATTTCCGCCCCGATCATCAGGGGGGATCGCATCATGCACCACAGGGTCATCATGGTGCGCTGCTCGCTTTGGGTAAACCGGGTCCAGATCTTTTCATCCTTATTCTGGCACAGGGCGCCCAGGGGCAGCATATCCGCATCCGGCCAATGCCCCGGCCCTGCATGGATGCACCATTTTTCCGCCCGCTCAAACATATTGAGCAGCAGATCCCACCGATCCCAGAAATCATCGGTGATCCGCCACATATTGGCATAGGTTTTCAGATGCTCCGCCCTTTCCAGGGGCGCAGGCCCGGGGGACAGGCTGAGCACCATATCCCTCCCGCAATGGCGGCAGGCGCTGGAAATCAATTCAATTTCCTTTTCGCAGTGGGGATATTCCCGGGCGATATCATCCACCTTCACATAATCCACACCCCAATCCGCATACAGGGCGAAGATGGATTCATAATAGGCCCTGGCGGCGGGATGATCGCTGTGCAGGCCATACATATCCCCGTTCCAATCGCAGATGGAATTTTCCATGGCCGCATCAGCGCAGGTATACTCGCTTCCCAGAATGGGCAGATGATTGTGGGCGGCAAGCCGGGGCAGGCCCCGCATGATATGGATGCCGAATTTCAGCCCCAGGGAATGGATGTAATCCGCCAGGGGCTTGAAGCCTTTTCCCTCTGCGGCGCTGGGGAAGCGGTTTTCCGCCGGCATCAGCCGGCCATAGCCATCCATATTCAAAGGCGCAAAGGGCACATAATAGTGGGAAAGGGCGGTGGGCTGGCTCCACTGGATATCCACCACCACATATTCCCAGCCGTAGGGCTTAAGATGCCTGGCCATATATTCCGCATTTTTCTTTGTAATTTCTTCCGTAACGCTGGGTCCCCAGCAATCCCAGCTATTCCACCCCATGGGGGGATACTGTGCGATCATATCACTGCCTCCCATTCAATGCTTTTTTCTTATTATACACGTTTTTTTGCCCTTTGGATAGCCCGGCCCGGGGATTTTTCCCCCGCCCTCAATTTACATTCCTTCGCCTTGCAATGAAGGGAAAGATGGCGTATAATGGGAATGGTATCCTGAGTATACTATGAAGGAAAATCTTCGGAGGAAGAATATGAGCCGTATTACATTCGTTCTCAAGCGCGTGATGAAAATGGATTTTTCCAGGATGCGGCAAACCGCCCGCATGCTGCATAAAAAAACCGGCAAATCCACCCTGTGGCTGCTGGCCGATATGGCCCGCTGCGCCGCTAAATACAATGCCGGCTATATGGATTACAAGATCGCCGAAATGTATAAGCTCAGCGACGCCCAGCGCCGCACCGTCATCACCCGGGGCCTCTCCAATGAAATCGTGCGCCGGATGAATGATAAGGCCTACTGGCATCATTTCGATGATAAAACCCAGTTCAATACCCTCTTTTCCAAATGGGTGAACCGGGATTGGATCAAGATCGATGAAGCCCTCACCCAGGAGGCCCTGGAAGCCTTCCTCAAGGGCCGCAAGGATTGCATTTTCAAGCCCCTGGAGGGCTCCAGCGGCCAGGGCATTGAAAAATATACCGAAAAGGATTGGCAGGATCTGCCCGCCTTCCGGGAGCTGCTCATCGAAAACGGCCCCGCCATTCTGGAGGAGATTGTCATCCAGCATCCCACCATGGCGAAAATGTGCCCCACCTCCGTCAACACCATCCGCATTGCTACCCTCATCGGCGAAAAGCAGCAGGGCATCGTATACGCCTTCCTGCGCATCGGCAACGGCAAGGTGATGGATAATGTGGATTGCGGTGGCATGGCCGCCCGGGTGGATCTGGAAAGCGGCAAGCTACTCACCGTGGGCGCCGATAAGCAGGGCAATACCTTCGAAGCCCATCCCATGACCGGCACCCCCATCATCGGCTTTACCGTGCCCTATTTTGAAGAGGCGAAAAAAATGTGCCTGGAGGCCATGCAGGTGGTGCCCCAGGTGAGATTCGTGGCCTGGGATGTGGCTATCACCGAAAAGGGCCCCGTCTTTATCGAGGGCAATTCCTTCCCCAGCCACGCCGTGCCCCAGTTCGCCGCCCATTACCCCGACGGCATCGGCATCATGCCTGAATTCAGGAAGTTTATGAATATCTGATGGAAGGATTGGCGGGAGGAGATTTCTTTTCGGAAAAAGAAATCCCCTCCCGCACCCTCCCAAAGAAAACCACTCCGGGATCAAATCTATCTTCTCTCTATTTCTTGTTTCCCCGTGATTGCTTTATGAGAAAGCCTCACCAAAAATCGCTCCGGGATAAAACTGATCTTTTTTCCTCGATTGGAAACAAATTCTCCCTTTTCCACGTTCTATAATTGATCCCCTGCCGTAAAGGAGATGAGCCTATGGATCTGATCAAAACCATCATGGTATACATGATGATGGTGGTATCCGCTGCTACGGAGGCCGCCCCTGCCATGACCCCGCCCCCACAT
>JAFQOD010000066.1 GCA_017395685.1 Clostridia bacterium | reverse complement strand
TTCACGCACGCAAACGACGATGGCAAACGCTTCTCAAACACGAATGACGTTGGTTCTTGACATGAAGAATGCCTGATACTCAATCATTGTATCCTTCGGCACTTCAATCTGCTTCAGGCTGTGGCAACGGGCAAAGGCATGTGTGCCGATGCTGCGGAGACGGCTGGGCAAGTGAATGTATTCCAGATTAACGCAGCTCTGGAACGCATGCGCCCCGATTGTCTCGACGCTTGCGGGCAGATAAATCTCGCGGATAAACTCAAATCCACAAAATTCTTCGTGCGTTCCCACATTGGTCTCAGAGGATTCCATGCCGCCCCATGAGCACATCGGCGGTGGACCGCCATAACCTAAAAAGGTAACAGGCTTGGTGAATGCCCCTTCGCCAATGCGAACTACGCCATCCGGTACATGTACAACAGCCTGATCGCCATGATATTTTATCAATACGCCGTTGCTGATTTCAAAGAAGCTATGATCTGAATTCGAAGCCACAGTCTTATCCCTTCCCATCGATTTCTAAATGTAATCTTTTGCATCGTACGCACCATACAAATAAGTATACACGGTATGTGTGTACTTTTCAAGAGTCTGCTTCCAAGACATTCCGGAGAATGACGCAAAAAAAGAACCAGTCTCTTTCGAAACCGGCTCTTGCTGGCAGGGGCACTAGGACTCAACCCCAGGACAAAAGGTTCACTTAGCATCCCATTTTGATACAATCGTATTCGGACGTTCAATATCTTTATTCAGCACCCACCGACCATTCTGAAGCTCATAGCAGTGGATACCGATATCCGCCGACTGAATCCAGATGCGGTGCGTGCCATCCTCCCAGCATATGCCCCAGAAATCCAGTGCGCGGGCAGGGTAAAAACTGTCCAGCAGCTCGTTGGTGTTGTTATCGTAAACGTTCACCAGAATGGCAGAGACATTGCTTCCATCCTGCTTCGTCGCAGTATGTTCTGCACGATATAAACCATCCGAACTAATCACCGGCCCATTTGTGAAAGAACCCCAGTATTCGGGCGCGGTGGATTGTGGAGAAGAACATCCTGACGCTCCAAGGATAATGAAGCAGCAGAGCAGAACTCCGAGAATCTTTCTCACACAGTATACCTCCTATCTTCTATCGTCAGTATACCATCATCGCCTAATGCCGTCAACCGTGATGGCAGCGTTGTTACAAGTGCAAAAAAAGAACCAGTTTCTTTCGAAGCTGGCTCTTGCTGGCAGGGGCAGAATAGCCTCTTTGATTTATTCAACCTCTGGTAATACCAGATTGTGTTCTTCAAGAAGATAAGTTTCGAACTCACAATAGAATGAATCAAATGCCAAGTTATCCATGCCGCCACTGGTATAAAGAAGATGATTCCACCAACAGACATAGCCATTCTGATCGGTAACAAACAGTTTGTTATTGTAATATTCGATGAAGCCTTTGAACAGCTTCAAGGCATCAGGATGGCCGCAAGCCGAAAACGCATAGATCATACCAAAAAGCTGATCTCTCAGGCTTATTAAAGATTTTTTGCCAAAGAAAATGCCTGGCCGCTTCTTTACCTTTGAAAAAAAGATCAATTCATCGAACTCTGCATAGTTTCTCATCGCTTATCACCCGATACAAATAGTATGAAAACGGCCGGTTTCTTTCGAAGCGGGTTCTTCTGGCAGGGGCAGAAGGACTCGAACCTAGAACAAATGTTTATTTGCGTTAGTCCCTATTCGTTAGAATACCGGCTATCAGCTGTAAAATCCCAATTGATGCATAGATTGCAAAAACACATCAGCTTCACCGTGTTTGTTCGCTTTTCGCGTAGCTTCGATCATATACCATATGTATTCCAGATCGTGGATAATGATCGGCAGTTTTTTGCCAAACTTCTCTTCGATATATCCTGTTTGCTGAAGTTCTTCGGCGATATCCGTTATGACTTCCAATAATTCAGCGAGACCGACAGGCCCCTTGCCAATATAATGCATATGTTCATCATACACGGTCGTCGGATCCTCAAATCCGATGTTCTCTAGTCCGATGTCACGATACCAAGAAAAGAGATGCTCGGTTTCGGGCGTTGGCTGGGCTGTATCGATAATCACGCTTTCGTTTTGCGGCCAGAATGCATAATTCCAGCGTTCTTCTCCATAGGGATCGTCCGTGTCACATTGCGACTCGGTGTTGTAACTGATTGCAAAATAGGGAACGTTGGAATAATCGCCGTATTCATATGCTTCGTTTGTGTATACAAAAAAGGAAATGGCATATTGGTCCTCAACAGACCATTGATCGATAATCTGTTTGATGCGGCTAAGCAGAATTTCACGAATCGGCGTCATCGATGTACCCCTCCATTTCAAAAAAGAGCGTAACACATAATGTGCTACGCTCTTGTGGCAGGGGCACTAGGACTCGAACCCAGAACAAAGGTTTTGGAGACCCACGTGTTACCATTACACCATACCCCTACGCAACAAAATGTATTATAGCGGAAATGAGCATAATTGTCAATGGGTAAAATGAGAAAATTCTGTTTTTCTTATCCGAAAGAAAAAGGGAGGCGCTGCCGTCTCCCTTTTTCTGATGCATAATATTCTTTTCCTTATAAGCCGTTTACGATATTCTCCGGCCGCTTGCCGGAAAGGGCATCCAGAATCTGCAGGGCGCAGGTTCGGGCCATGAGAAAACGGGTCTGTTCGGTATTGGTGCCGATATGGGGCACGCATACGATACGGTCATGCCTCAGCAGCGCAGGATTGATATGGGGTTCATCCGGATATACATCCAGCCCCGCCCCGGCAATGCGGCCGCATTCCATGGCCTCCAGCAGCGCCTCTTCATCGATCACGGCGCCCCGGGCGGTATTGATCAGCAGGGCCCCTTCCTTCATCATCGAAAACTCCCTTTTGCCCATCAGGCCCCGGGTTTCTTCCGTCAGGGGGCAGTGGAGGGATACGATATCCGCCTGCTGCAGAATTTCATCCATGGAGGCAGGAATCACAAAGGCCGGATCGGCCCCATGCCTGCTGTAGCCCAGCACCCGCATGCCGAAGGCCTTGGCCATCTGCGCCGTCAGGCATCCGATGCGGCCGCAGCCGATGATGCCAAGGGTGGCCCCCATCAGGGAGCGGCCCATATTCCGGCCCATGCCGAATAGGGATTCCGGTGCCTCCTTCCGAAGGCGCAGATTCAATTCCCCGATGCGCCGGGAGACGGAAAGCATCAGCCCCAGGGCCAGCTCCGCCGTATCCTGGGTGACGGCGTCTGGGGTATTGGTGACGGGCACGCCGCATTCCGCCGCTGCCTTCACATCCACCCCGTCATAACCGGCGCCGTAATTGGCGATGATCTTCAGCTTTTTGCCCCTGCGGATGATCTCCCCAGGCAATTTCCCAAAGGCCACCACCCCATCCGCATCCTCGATATACCGGGCCAATTCCTCCATGGAAAAGGCGGAAAGATGGGGCGGCATGATCACATCATGGCCTTCGAATACAGAAAAGCCTTCCCGGGGCGCCCCATGGGTAATGAGAATTTTTGCCATTACTGGCCTCCTTACGCTTTCAATTCCACATGCGCTTCATTCACCAGCCGGGCAATTTCCTCTTCCGTGATTTCCCGCCCGGCGCCGGGCCGGATATCCGCCAGGAATTCAATATTGCCTGCCGGGCCCTTGATGGGGGAGAAAGTAAGATTTTCCACATGCCAGCCAAAGGAGGGGCAGAAGGTGCAGATCTCCTGGAGCACCCGGATATGGGTTTCCTTTTCCCGCACCACTCCGTTTTTGCCCACCTGGCCCTTACCGGCCTCGAACTGGGGCTTGATGAGGGTAAGGAACCTTCCCTCTTCTCCCATGATGGCAGCCGCCACCGGCAAAATCAGCTTGATGGAAATAAAGGATACATCCATTACCGTCAGCGTGGGATGGCGATCGAAACGATCCCGGGTAAGGCTGCGGGCATTGGTGCGCTCCATCACCGTGACACGCTCGTCATTGCGCAGCCGCCAATCCAATTGGCCGTATCCTACGTCAATGGCATATACATGGGCGGCCCCGTGGCGCAGCAGCACATCGGTAAAGCCGCCGGTGGCCGCGCCGATATCCATGGCGGTAAGGCCGGAAACATCCGCCTGGAAAGCGGTAATCGCCTTTTCCAGCTTATGGCCGCCCCGGCTGGCAAAGGCATCCTGCACGCCCCGGAGATTGATGGGGGCGTCCTCCGCATATTGTTCGGATGCCTTCAGCACCTTCTTTTCCCCCACATATACCTGCCCGGCCATGATCAGGGCCTGGGCCTTTTCCCGGCTGTCCGCCATGCCCCGGGTTGTGAGCCATACGTCGATCCGCTGCTTCATTTTTCCATCGCCTCTTTGATCTTTTGTGCTATGCCCCGGCCATCCATCCCCATCTGATCCAGCAGCCCTTCCCGGCTGCCGTGGGCAATAAATTCATGGGGCAGGCCAATCATCCCCCGGGGGGCAGGCAGCCCTGCCAGGGCACAGTATTCCGCCACGGCAGCGCCAAAGCCGCCGGTTCTATCATGCTCTTCCACAGTGAAAACAGGAATATTCTCTGCCGCCAGTTTTTTCAGCAGGTCCTCATCCATGGGCTGCAGGCTGGATGCATTGTAAACGGCCAGATCCATCCCCTGATCGCACAGGATATCCGCCGCCTTCCGGCATTCATCCAGGATGGCAGAGAAAGCCAGGATGGCCCCGTCCTTCCCCTCTTTCAGGCATTCCCATTTTCCCGGTGCAAAGCCCCGGAAAGGCGCATCCCATTCTGCCCCGCTCCTTGGATAGCGGATGGCCACCGGCCCATCATGGGAGAGAGCCCAATCCATCATGGCCGTCAGTTCCGCCCCGTTCCGGGGGGAGAGAAGAATCAGATTCGGCATAGCCCGCAGCATGGAAACGCCAAAGATTCCGTGATGGGTGGCCCCATCCTCGCCGCCCAGGCCCGCCCTATCCATCAGGAAGCAGACCGGCAGCCGCTGCAGGCATACATCCTCCATCATCTGATCGAAGGAGCGCTGCAGGAAGGTTTCATAAATAGCCACAAAGGGCCTGAGCCCTGCCGCCGCCATGCCGGCAGCCAGGGTAACGGCATGCTCCTCCGCAATGCCTACATCGAAAAACCGATCGGGATACTGCTTCTCAAAGCCGGAAAAGCCGGTGCCATCCGCCATGGCGGCGCTGATGGCGCAGATACGCTGATCCTTTTGTGCCAGCTGAATCAGATGATCCCCTGCCATGCTGCCCATGCTTTTTCCGCTCTTCCGTTTTCCCCGGCCGTCTTCAATATACAAAGGCGCCACACCGTGATAGGCAGAAGGCCGCTGCTCCGCCTGGGAATAGCCCCGGCCCTTGGTGGTGACCACATGCAGCAGCACCGGTTCCCTCAGATCCCGGATGCGCAGCAGCACCCGCTCCAGCCCTTCCAGATCATGGCCGTCAATGGGCCCGAAATAGCGAAAGCCCAGCGCGGTGAAAAATTTATCCTTGACCAAAGCATTTCTGGCCCCGTTCTTGATCCGCTGGAACAGCCGGTGGATCGGCTTTCCCACCAGCGGCAGCCTGCGCAATCCCCCGGATACCGCTTTTTTCATCCCCAGCCAGCCCCGGCTGACCCGCAGCCTGGTCAATTGACTGGAAAGGGCGCCCACATTGGGGGAAATAGACATGCCGTTATCATTCAGGATGACCATCAGCGCCGTTTTTCGGCTGCCCGCATCATTCAGTGCCTCATAACACATGCCCCCGGTCAGCGCCCCATCCCCCACCACGGCGACCACCCGGTAATCCGCTTTTTGCAGATCCCGGGCCCGGGCCATGCCCAGGGCGGCGGAAATGGCAGTAGAGGCGTGGCCGGCGCCGAAGGCGTCATATTCACTTTCTTCCCTGCGGGGAAAGCCGCTGATCCCCCCCAATTGCCGGAGGGTGGCAAACCGGTCATATCGGCCGGTGAGTAATTTGTGGGCATAGCATTGATGCCCCACATCAAAAACAATCTGATCCCGGGGGCAATCCAGCGCCCGATGCAGCGCCATGGTCAATTCCACCACGCCCAGATTGGAGGCCAGATGCCCCCCATTATGGGCCACAGTGGTCATGATCTCATTGCGGATTTCGCCGGCCAGCGCCTTCATTTCCCCGGCAGTCAGCTTTTTTAAATCTGCCGGGCAGTTAATCTGGGATAGCGTCATTCCATACACTCCATAAAAACTTCCATTCCCTCAAAGGGGAAAATCAAACAAACAAACGAATAGAATGGTCATATTTCTCCATTCTATGATATTATAGCACACCGGCATAAAAAATGTAAATGTTTCGTAAAAAACGGCGGATAAAGGCAGGATTTTTCTCTGCTGATTGCGAAAACATTAATAGCGAATGGGGATAAATATGCCCATTGCTCTTATCTCCGTCGTTTCTGACCGATTCATCATCCTGAAGGGATTGATTTTCTATGAAATGTCCCCATTGCGGCCATTGGAACCGGGCATCCTTCCCCCGGTGCTTCCGCTGCGGCATGGAGCTGCCCCAGGAAGAAAGGCAGATGCCGGCCGGCCCCGCGCCGGAGCCTTCCAGCAAAATTTATATCCAGATCAATGAAGAGGGAAAATCCACCTCTCCCCGGGACGATCGGGATACCCTGGCTGCGGAAATGAAAGAATTGGCCGCCCGGAAAAAGCAGGGCGAAGTGGCCCAGCGCAGGCTGCGCCAGGAGGGCACCCTGCAGGGCTTTGCCCCCACCGGCCGCACCGTGCAGACCCTCAGCGGCCGATCCATCTATCATACTGCCCAGAGCACATCCTATTCCTCCGATGCGGCAAAGGTGGAAGGGGAGGTGCGCCCCGACGCCATTCCCGTCCTTTCCTCCAATCCCATCGAATACAGCGAATTCGGGGATGAGATGCCCCGTCAGCGGGCAGCGGGCATGACCATGCGGCAGATGAAGGTGCGCCGCCGGTTCGGTATGCGCAGGTATACCCGCATCATCGCCATTATCCTGCTGGCAGGCGCATTATGCTTTGGCGGCTATAAACTATACCAGCATTTCTCAGATCAGAATAAAGGCCCCATCCTGCAGGATGTGGTATCCATTACCCCTTCCATCTATTATGATATGCCCGCCCATCTGATCAAAATCCCCGGGGAAGAGGGCCAGATCATATGGATTTCCGAATTAAGAAAGAATATACCGGTGGTCGGGGGCTATGCCAGCATTGAAGTGCCCGATTATACCTGGTATGAGGATCAGGTGCATATCACGGAAGATACCGCCACCGCCGTCCTCACCCCCTATCTGAAAACCAGCGCCGGGGAACAAAAGCCCATGGGCAAGATCACCTATCAGGTGGATATTCCCCTTTCTCCCCTGGAATTGGTCACCCCCTCCACCAATTTCCAGGAAGTTTCCACCCAAATGTATCAGATTGAATTTTCCGTGGCGGCAGGGAGCACCGTAACCATCAACGATGAAACGCTGACCGACCTGGTCAACACCAATCAGGGCCTGATCACCTATCAGGCGTCCGTGGCCCCCATCGGCAATAATGAAATCGTCATCACTGCCCGGGCCCCTTACTGCAGGGAAAATTCCATCACCCTGACCCTCTACCGCCATCCCCAGCAGATCCGATTGGATCTGGCGGCCGATACCGGCAATACCTGGCGACCCGGCTGGGTGGATGATACCACCAAGGAACCGGATGAAAAGGGCAAATATCCCCAGGAAGAGCAGAAAATGACCATCCGGGGCACCACCGTATCCTGGGCCACCATTCGGGTGCTTTCCGACCACAGGAATCTGGATCTGACCAATCTTTCCAAAGACGGTACCTTCTCCTTCGAGGCCATCTTCAGACAGATCGGCACCAATACCATCATCATCGAGGCTTCCGCCCCAGGATATGAAACCAGCGTGGTACGGCATGATGTGTATTATGTGCCTGTGGCAGATATCTATTCCAGAAAAGCCTGGGATATGGATCAGAACTATACCGATTATCTGAATAACATGGAACGCCGGGTAGCCAATACCCAAATCTATCAGTGTGTGGGCGAAATCATTGAAATCAAATCTGATAAGCCCCAGATGGCAGTTCTGAAGCTGGATTCCAATTATGACCGCACGGCGCTGATCCGCAATTATACCAACGATACCTGGAAGGTGGGCGAACGATATAAGATTTTCGCCGATGCTTTCAGCACCTATGACGGCGCCCCTTGGCTCAACGGCCGGTATTCCTATATCCAGCAGCCCAAATAAGATCACAAAAAGAACCGCCGGCAGCTGCCATTCAAGGCCCGCCGGCGGTTTTTTTATACCAAAAATGCCGCCCCTTAATGAAGGCGGCATGAAAGATGCAAAGATTATTCGTTGGTATGCAGCTTACTCAGTGCTTCCCGCATGGCTTCCTGCACCATGGGATCGGTTTCGGTGGCATAATTGTGATCGATATGGGCACGGGCCTTCTGATCGCCCATTTCACCCAGGGCAGTGATGGCCACAGCGCGCATTTCCGCCATGGGGGAGCGCATCAGGGTGATCAGCATATTATAGGCTTCATCGCTGTTTACCTTGCCCAGGGCCTCTGCGGCCTTCAGGGAAAGGGGAACATTCTTATCGTTGAGCAGAGCAATCAGACCGGCAGCATTCTTCTTCTCAACCAGCTTTTCAATCTTTTGATCCTTGTTACCA
Organism: Clostridia bacterium; assembly: GCA_017395685.1. Lineage (GTDB taxonomy): Bacteria > Bacillota > Clostridia > Christensenellales > Aristaeellaceae > RUG563. The sequence continues at coordinate 3,458 of JAFQOD010000066.1, read as the reverse complement.
AACATGGGAAAACGCCTCCTTCGTAATAGAGCAAGTATAACGGATAATCATAAACTCCCAGTGAACAAAATGAGGCCCAAGAATGGCCCGGGCACAATGCTTACAGGTAAGGCGCTGCTGGACGCTCCTGGACAGCCAAGCAAGCTCACCCGATACTGCCCTGCTTTTCCAGCACCATTGTCCCCAATAATAAAACCATTTTATTAATACAACTATATACCAATCTGCCTCAATTGTCAAATAAAACCTGCAAAAACCTTAAATTTATCGCAGCAGATTGTCAATATCCTGATGCTTGCCCAGCACCAGCAGGGTATCCTCCGCCTGCAATTCGGCCTCAGCCGCAGGGCTGACCCGGAAATGTTCCCCCCGACGGATGGCCAGCACATTCAAGCCGAATCTCCGCCGTACATCCATGGTGCCCAGGGTATGCCCCTCCCATTTTTCCGGCAGAGTGATTTCTGCGATCCGATAATCATCGGATAATTCCATCAAATCCACCAGATGAGGGGATACCAGGGCCTTGGCAATGCGCATGCCTGTATCCCGTTCGGGAAATACCACCCGGTCCGCGCCTACTTTTTTCAACACCCGTGCATGTAATTCATCCAGGGCCTTAGCCACCACCGTTTTTATTCCCATTTCTTTGAGCATTACCGTGACCAGAATGGACGATCTTACATCCCCTGTGGAAACCACCGCCACATCAAAATCCCGGATACCCAGAGCCCGCAGGGCCTCTTCATCCGTCACATCCGCCTGCACCGCCTGGGTAACATAAGGGGCAATATCCTCAATCAGGGCGGCATTCTGATCCACCGCCAATACATCCTTGCCCAGAGCAAAAAGATTGCGGGCCACACTTTCTCCGAAAAGACCCAAGCCCAGCACCAAAAATTGCGTCTGCTTACCCTTCATTATTTCAATCCTCCTTACCCGATCATCAGTTTTTCCTCCGGGTATTTTATGGCATCCTTGTGCTGATTCCTTTTGTGGGCCAGAGCCAGGGCCAGCGTCATGGGCCCCACTCTGCCAAGGAACATCATGGGCAATAAGATCACCCGGCTGGCAAAGGAAAGATTGGGTGTGCCCACGCTGCTTACCCCCACCGTGGCCAGAGCAGATGCGCCTTCATACAAAATATCAGGTAGGGAATACCTTCCCTCCTCCAGAAAGGAAAGTGCCGTCACTGCAAAGATCAGCGTTCCCAGGCTAATCATCACTAACGCCACAGCCCGCCGGGCCAGATCCCGGGACAGGCTGCGGCCCATAAGCTGAATTTCATCCCGGCCCCGAATCACACTGATCATCAGCAGAATCAACACGCTGAGCGTAGTCGTTTTCATACCGCCGCCTGTGGATGCAGGGGATGCTCCCACCAGCATATACAGGGCACTGATCAGCTTGCTGCCATCCCGCAGCCCCATCTGATCTATGCTGTTGAAGCCCGCCGTGCGCAGGGTCACCCCATGGAAAAAACCGTTGAGAACTTTTTCTCCCATCCCCATCCCCCCCAGGGTGGCAGGATTATTCCATTCTGCCAGGGTGAAAAATATCGTCGCAGAAAGCAGCAACATGGCCGTGGCCAGCAGCACCACCTTCGTATGCAGGGAAAATTCCCGCCAACAGAACCGATGGCGCAAGCATTCAAAAATCACCATAAAGCCCAAGCCACCCAGGATGATTAATGCGCTGATTGTCAGCAGCACCAAAGGATCGTCAGCAAAGGAAGTAAAGCTGCTGAAATTGCCCATCAGATCAAAGCCTGCATTACAAAAAGCGCTGACCGCATGAAAAAAGCTGAAATACAATCCCTCACCCCAGCCATACAAGGGAATAAAACGAATGGCCAGCAGTGCTGCCCCCAGCAATTCAACAGAAAGGGAAATGACCCCATAAACAATCGTCAGCCGCACCAAGTCGGAAAAGGAATTTTCATTCATGGATTCCTTGAGCAGCATCCGCCCCCGCAAGGTGATCCGCCGCCCCAGAGCCACCATGATCAGCGTGGCAAACACCATAAACCCCAATCCGCCCAATTGAATAAGACAAAGAATGATGGTCTGCCCCGCCCGGCTCCATCCCAGGAACGTATCCCGAGCCACCAGACCGGTAACGCAGACAGCAGAGGTGGCCGTGAACAGGCTATCAAATAACCCCACGCTCTTCCCATCGGCGCTGGCCAAGGGCAGGGATAAAAGCCCTGTACCAATCAAAATCAGGGCCAGAAACCCCAGCGCCAGCATCCGTTCCGGGCGAAAAGTTCCTCGTTTCAGCGCAGTATTCACAATGCCCGCTTTCTTCATTACATTCCTCCCAAAAAATGAATTAAAAGCACACAAGCGAAGGCATTCTCCTTCACATATGTAATATGGCACTTATATTATTTCCGCCAGCTGCCGGGCAATGAACAGCCGGGCGCCCTCGGCATTTTCCGGTTTGGTGCATTCCAGGGTCATCTGGATATGGGGCTTATTCTGCATTACGAACCTGAGGATATGGCTGTAATCCATCTGGCCCAGGCCTGCGGCGCATTCATCCGGGCGGCCGGAAATGCCATCCCAGATATAATCCTTGATGTGGATGATGGCGATCTCGGGGCACAGCAGCTCCATGGCCTCGGCAATCACTTCATCCCGCCGGTGCATATTATCCTTATGCAAAAGATTGATGGGATCCAGGATGATCTTCAGATTGGGGGATGCAATAGCATCCAGCACCCGGCGCGCCCGTTTTCCATCGGATACGATATGGGTATATACCGGCTCGATGGCCAGGGTCGCCCCCGCCTTCTCCGCCGCCTTCACCACCGGCTGCACCCTCCGGATGAACAGCTCCAGGGCTTCATCCGTATGGCTGCGTTCCGGATCATAGGCATAATCCTTGTTAGGATTTCCCGTTTCCGTGCCCACGACCCCTGCCTGCATCCAATTGGCCAAAGAAAGATGGGCCAGATACTTTTTTACTGTTTCCTGATACACCGATTCATCGGGATGGGTGAGATTGAGATAGCAGCCCAGCACCGCAATATCCAGCCCCTGCAGCCCCTTTTTCACACTGTGGGCCAGGCCGGGGGTGGCGGCTGCAGGATTCATGAAGCGGCCATCCAATACTTTGCCCAGGGCCAGATGCACGCAGGAAAAACCCTGACCGATGATATTCTTCGCCCGCTGCTCCAGGGTACCCGGAGCGGCATCATGCATCCGCAGGCCGATATTCTGCTGATTGGTTTCCATAAAAGCCATCTTATTTTCTCCTTCGTGTTTCGTCCCATGCCCCGCGCTTCTTGCATTCCTCTTATGCATCCCTTTGGGCTGCAATGAGAAGATTCTTTCATTCATCGTCCCAGGCATCGCTGGGAAAACAACTGATTTCATTCATTCAAGAAAAATCCAGAATCAGTTTTCTTGGGGTGGGCGCGGGAGGGGGATTCTTTTTAAAAAGAATACCCCACCCGC
>JAFQOD010000065.1 GCA_017395685.1 Clostridia bacterium | reverse complement strand
TTGTCGGCAGCAGCAGCTTCAGCAGCAACCTTGGCAGCTTCTTCAGCTTCAGCCTTGGCAGCGGCAACAGCGGCTTCGCCTTCGGTCTTGGCGGCAGCAACAGCAGCTTCCTTATCGGCAGCGGCGGCTTCAGCAGCAACCTTGGCGGCTTCTTCAGCTTCAGCCTTGGCAGCGGCAACAGCGGCTTCGCCTTCGGTCTTGGCGGCAGCAACAGCAGCTTCCTTATCGGCAGCGGCGGCTTCAGCAGCAACCTTGGCAGCTTCTTCAGCTTCAGCCTTGGCAGCGGCAACAGCAGCTTCCTTATCGGCAGCGGCGGCTTCAGCAGCAGCGGTAGCGGCAGCAGCGGCTTCTTCCTTGGCGGCGGCTACAGCAGCTTCCTTATCGGCAGCGGCTTCCTGAGCAGCAAGTTCGGCATTGACAGCAGAAGTGTACTCGAGTTCATTGTACTTGCCCTGCAGATCGGTCTTCTGATTGGCAAAGACCACTGCCAGCACGATGAATACGATCATCGCCAGGGCAACCAGGAGGCTTAACTTCTTTTTCATGGGTGTCCTCTCCTTTGTAAATTCCTATAACAAACTTGCCTTTGGCAAATTTATCACGCAATTGTAAATTATAACAGGAAACGCGTGTATTTGCAATCCCCATTCTCCGCATTATGCATCTTCCTGCAATGCCTTTTCCAGCGCTGCCAGGATCTGATCCCTTCCATCCCCGTTTTCAGAGGATGCGCAGATCACCTGCCAGGGCTGCACCTGAAGCGCACGGCAGATGGGGGCCAGATATTTCATCCGGGCGCCCCGGGAAATCTTATCCGATTTGGTGGCAATGACGATGAAGGGCAGGTTCATCTCCCGCAGGAAGGCATTCATCTGAATATCATCCTGAGTTGGCTCATGGCGGATATCAACCAGATGCAGCGTCAGCTTCAGTTCATCCGATTCCCGGAAATACCTTTCCATCATTTCGCCCCAGCGCACCTTCTCCTTCTTATCCACCTTGGCAAAGCCATAGCCGGGCAGATCCACCAGATGAAAAGCACCATTGAGCAAAAACAGATTGATCAGGCGGGTTTTGCCGGGAGTGGCGCTGGTTTTCGCCAGAGCCTTCCGGTTGCATAGCTTATTGATCAGGGAGGATTTGCCCACATTGCTCTTGCCTGCAATGGCAATCTGGGGCAAGGCAGGATCCGGGGTCTGATAGGTGCTCATGCTGGTGACAAATTCAGCGGATTTGATTTCCATATCGGCATTGCTCTCTTTCGTTGATTGGGATCATGCTTCCGGGGCCAGGGCCACTTTCAGCACATCCTCCACATTCTCTGCGGTAATCACCCGGAACTGGGAAAGCACATGGGCAGGCACATCTTCCAGATCCTTTTTGTTTTCCTTGGGCAGCAGGATGGTTTTGATACCGGCACGATAGGCCGCCAGCAGCTTTTCCTTCACCCCGCCGATGGGCAGCACCCGGCCCCGGAGGGTGATTTCCCCGGTCATGGCCACATCCTGCATGACGGGGCGATTGGAAAGGGCGGATACCAGGGCGGTGGCCATGGTAACGCCGGCAGAGGGGCCGTCCTTGGGCACGGCGCCTTCCGGTACATGAATATGAATATCCAGATTTTTATGGAATTCGGGATCGATATGATATTCCTCTGCATGGGCACGTACCCAGGAACGGGCGGCCTGGGCAGATTCTTTCATCACGTCCCCCAGCTGGCCGGTAAGCTGCACCTGACCGGTGCCCTTCATCACGGCGCATTCCACTGCCAGCGTTTCCCCGCCCACAGTGGTATAGGCAAGGCCGTTGACCACGCCCACTTTGGGCTGCTTTTCTGGCATATCCCTCAGATAACGGGGCGCACCCAGGAATTTTTCCGCAATCTGGGGATTGACGGATACAACCTGCTTATCCTCATCCAGCATTTCCACAGCGGACTTCCTGACCACCCGGGCGATGGTGCGGGACAGCGTGCGGACCCCCGCCTCCCTGGTATAACCTTCGATGATATGGCGCATGGCCGCATCGGAAATACGGACGGACTTGGGGGGCAGGCCGTGCTCCTTCACCTGCTTGGGCAGCAGATGCTTCTTCGCAATGTGCAGCTTTTCTTCTTCCGTATAGCTGGGCACTTCAATGATTTCCATCCGGTCCAGCAAAGGCCCTGGAATGGTATCCTTGGAATTGGCGGTGGTGATAAACATCACCCGGGAAAGATCAAAAGGCAGTTCCAGATAATGATCCCGGAAAGCATAATTCTGCTCCGCATCCAATACCTCCAGCATGGCAGAGGCAGGATCTCCCCGGAAATCATGGCTCATCTTATCGATTTCATCAAACAGGAAGACGGGATTCATGGTGCCGGCCTGCTTGAGCCCAGCAATAATCCTGCCGGGGATGGCGCCGATATAGGTGCGCCTGTGGCCCCGGATTTCCGCTTCATCCCGAACGCCGCCAAGGCTCATCTGCACGAATTTCCGGCCCACGGCCCGGGCAATTCCCTTGACGATGCTGGTTTTGCCCACACCGGGAGGGCCGACGAAGCACAGAATGGGCCCCTTCATAGCCCCGTCCTGGGTATTGATTTCCTTCATCCGGCGGACAGCCAGATATTCGATCACCCGCTCCTTCACCTGATCCATGGCATAATGATCTTCATCCAAGATGCGGCGGGCACGTTTCAGATCCAGATTATCGGTGGTATTCTTACCCCAGGGCAAATCCAGAATCCATTCCACATAGGTGCGGCTCACCCCGATTTCCGGAGTGCCGGGGGCCATGCGGGAAATGCGATCCAATTCCCGGGATGCCTTTTCCCTGGCTTCATCATTGACAGGGGTTTCGGCCAGTTTCTTGCGCAGGTCATCCACATCGGTGGCGTCCTTATCCCCCAGCTCTTCCTGGATGGCCTTGATCTGCTCCCGCAGATAATAATCCTTCTGGTTCTTATCGATCTGCTTTTTCAGCCGGCTCTGCACCTGCTTTTCGATGGCGGCCAGTTCGCTTTCCCGCACCAGAATGCCGCACAGCGTTTCCAGCCGCTTTTCCACATCGATTTCTTCCAGGATGGCCTGACGATCCTCCACCCGGGTCAGAACGTTGGCGGCAATGATATCCGCCAGCTGATCGGGTTTATCCACTTCGCTGACGGATCGCAGCGTTTCCCCGGATACCCGCATGGAAGCCCGGGCATATTCATCAAATAATTCATGGGTGGTGCGCACCAGTGCCTGAATTTCCGGGGAAGAGGGCACATCCTGGGGGGGAAGCACCACATCCGCCTCCCAATAAGGCTGTTCCTGGGTAACGGCATGGATCATGGCCCGATGCTGGCCCTCCACCAGAACGCGGATGGCGTCACCAGGCAGATTGAGCACCTGCTTGATCAGGGCAACGGTGCCCACTTTGCACAGATCGGAAAGGGCGGGTTCCTCCACATCCCCATCCTTCTGGGCCACTAAAAACACCCGCTGTTCTTCCACCATGGCCTGTTCCAAGGCTGCCACGCTGCGGGCGCGGCCTACATCAAAATGCAGCACCATATGGGGAAAAACCATCAGTCCCCTGAGGGGAATGAGGGGCAATCGCAAAATCTGCTTCACTTTCTTTTTCGGCATTTTATTCTCCTGCAATCCAATTGGGGTGCGCCAGCCCATACGACTGGCAATTTTATATTATATATGATAATTCAGGGAAATGCAACCGGCATTCGGCGCAATCCTTCACTTTCCCGCTCCGGCAGCCGTCATCGTTCCCTGATGGGGAAGCCCCTGATCCTGACCCGTTTCAGAAAGTCGGCCGGGCAGCAGCATCAGCTCCGCCGCCTGATAAAAATCATCCACCGGAATCACCTGAATTCCTGCCTGGCGGAACCGATCCAGATCATTTTCCCGGGGGATCAGCACCCGGGTAAGGCCGGCACGCCGGGCGGCCTCCACCTTTACCGGAACGCCGCCCACAGGCTTTACTGCCCCCAGCACGCTCATCTCCCCTGTTACCGCTGTCGCCCCATCCAGGGGCCGGCCGCTCAGGGCGCTGAGCGCCACCAATGCCATTGCCAGCCCGGCAGAAGGGCCATCCACCGGCGCGCCGCCGGGGAAATTGATGTGCAGATCGGTATCATCATGAATATACCCAAGATTTCGAAGCAGTGTCAGCACATTTTCAGCAGAGGCATGGGCCGTGGATTTTCTTCGCATGGTATGGCCGCTGCTCCCCATTTCCTCTTCCTCCACGATACCGGTAATCCGGATGCGTCCACTGCCGGGATGGGCCGCTGCTTCGATTTCCATTACCGCCCCCTGATGGCTTCCGTGCACCGCCAGGCCATGCACCGATCCCACCCGGTTTTCCTGGGATGCCATGGGCTCCGGACGCTCTGGATAATGCCCCGATTCCACCACCCATTCCATATCCGCCCGGGTGATCTGCCGCCGGCCCTCCAGCTGGGCCAGGCCGGAGGCCATCTGCACCATATTTACCGCATCCCTGCCGCAGGCAGCGAACCGGCCCACCAGCCTGGCAGTATCACGATCCATGGAAAATTCCGCCCTGTCAGCCGCATTGCCGGCAATTTCCGTCACCTCATCCTGCTCCAGCCCCCTGAAATAAATCTCCATACACCGGGAGCGGAGGGCAGGCGAAATTTCCTCCGGGCTTCTGGTAGTGGCCCCGATCAGCCGGAAATCCGCCGGCATGCCATGGCGGAATATCTCATGAATATACCGGGGCACCGCAGGATCATCCGGATTATAGTAAGCCGAATCGAAATGCACCTTCCGATCCTCCAGCACTTTCAGCAGCTTGTTCATCTGGATGGGGTGCAATTCCCCGATCTCATCCAGAAAAAGTACGCCCCCATGGGCCTTGCTCACTGCACCGGGCTTGGGCTGGGGCACCCCCTGGATGCCAAGGGGCCCTGCGCCCTGATAAATGGGATCATGCACGCTGCCCAGCAGCGGATCGGCAATGGATCGTTCATCAAAACGGCAGCAGGTGGCATCCATTTCAATGAAGGGTGCATTATTCTTGAAGGGCGTTCCCTCGCTGTTTTTGGCCGCCTCCAGGGCAAGACGTGCCGCACAGGTCTTCCCCACGCCGGGAGGGCCATAGATAATCACATGCTGGGGATTTTTCCCGCAAAGAATGGCCATCAGGGAACGGATGCCGTCCTCCTGGCCAATGATATCGGAGAAGCTGCGGGGCCGTACATGCTCAGAAAGCGGCTCAGAAAGAGTAATCTGGCGCATTTTTCGCAAATTTTCCATTTCCTTGATGCTTTCCCGCCGGTTCTGGGGCTGTGAGCGGCGCTGATTGCGCAGCTGGGTATAAAAAAAGACGCCGGTAATGATGGTAACCGCCAATTGGATCAGCAAAATGACCCAGTTCAATATGAATCCCCCCTTTTGCTATCGCTGATAGGATGCGAAAAGAGATGGAAATACATGCGGCGAAATTATGAAGAAGGAAAATTTCCCATTTCATCACAATAAATTGCAATCAAAAACCGTCGGCAAAACCGACGGTTATCAAATGTTTCAGCTGGCGCTGGGCTCATCTGGGGCCGGATCGGGCGCTTTGGGGATGCGGCGGGATGCGGCAGGCCTGGCATCAGGCAGTGCTTCTTTCCTCAGCTCCAGAGCAGGCTTTTCCCCATCTTCGATCACGCCCCGGGTGATCAGGCACTTTTCCACATCCTTGCGGCCGGGCAGATCAAACATGGTATCCAGCAGCGCCCCTTCAATGATGGCGCGCAGACCGCGGGCGCCGCTTTTGCGGGCAATGGCCTGATGGGCGATGGCCCGAAGGGCATCCTCTTCAAAGGAAAGCGCCACATCATCCAGTTCCATCAGCCGCTGATATTGCTTGACCAGGGCGTTTCTGGGCTCGGTAAGAATCTTGACCAGGGCGTCCTCATCCAGCGCATCCAGGGTAACGGTAACGGGCAGACGGCCCACAAATTCCGGAATCAGGCCGAATTTCATCAGATCCTCCGGCCGCATCTGGCGCAGGATTTCGCCCATATTCTGATCCTTCTTCCCTTGGGGATCGGCGCCGAAGCCCAGGGCCTTCTTGCCCACCCGCTGCTCAATCAGCTTGGACAGGCCGTCAAAGGCGCCGCCGCAGATGAACAGGATATTGGTGGTATCAATCTGCAGGCATTCCTGATGGGGATGCTTGCGGCCGCCCTGGGGGGGCACATTGGCCACCGTGCCTTCCAGAATTTTCAGCAGCGCCTGCTGCACGCCTTCGCCGCTGACATCCCGGGTGATGGATACATTTTCGCTCTTGCGGGCAATCTTATCAATTTCATCGATATAGATGATACCCCGCTGGGCCGCCTGGATATCATTGCCCGCCGCCTGGATCAGACGAAGCAGGATATTTTCCACATCCTCGCCCACATAGCCTGCCTCGGTCAGCGCCGTGGCATCGGCAATGGCAAAGGGCACATTGAGAATCCGGGCCAGGGACTGGGCCAGATAGGTCTTTCCGCAGCCGGTGGGGCCCACCATCAGGATATTGGATTTCTGCAGTTCCACATCATCCCGGGCGGCAGGGGCGCAGATCCGCTTATAATGATTATAAACGGCCACGCAGAGGGTGCGCTTGGCCTGTTCCTGACCAATCACGTAATCATCCAGCACCGCCTTCATTTCAGAGGGCAGGGGGATGGCGCCCATTTCCGGTGCGGCGGTTACCACATCCATATCATCGGCCACGATTTCCTGGCACAGGGCGATGCATTCATTGCAGATATAGGCCCCGGGCCCTGCCACCAGGCGGCGCACCTGATCCTGGGTTTTCCCGCAGAAGGAACAGCGATGCTTCCGGGGGGTCATATCGTCTTTTGCCATGTATTACCTCATTGGCCCGCCATTACTTGCGGGGCTGATAAATTTCGTCGATGATGCCGTATTCCAGCGCTTCCTGGGCGGTCATGAAATAATCCCGCTCCACATCCCGGCTCAGCTTTTCCACGGGCTGGCCGGTCATCTGCGCCATCATTTCATTCATCTTTTTCTTTGTCCGCAGCAGCCATTCCGCATGAATGGTCACATCGGTGGCCTGGCCGGATGCACCACCGGAAGGCTGGTGAATCATCACTTCGCTGTTGGGAAGGGCAAGGCGCTTGCCCTTTTCACCGGCCATCAACAGGAATGCGCCCATGGAGGCCGCCATACCGATGCATACCGTGCGTACAGGGCACTTGATATAATTCATGGTATCATAGATGGCCATACCGGCAGTGACAGAGCCGCCGGGACTGTTGATATACAGGGAGATTTCCGCATCAGGATTTTCCGTTTCCAGGAAAAGAAGCTGGGCCACCACGGCATTGGCCACCTGATCATCAATCTGGCTTCCCAGAAATACCACCCGATCCTTCAGCAGCCGGGAATAAATATCATAGGTGCGCTCGCCGTGAGCAGTCTGCTCAACAACATAGGGGATTAAGGACATTTTGCCTTTCCTCCTTCCATTCCATCTTCTATCATATGAGGGATGGCCCCCGATTATTCCTTTCAAAGTCCCCTTTGCACAGGATGCGCCGAAGGCCGAAGCACTCCGACGCATCCCGGGGGCACCTGACAGGCAGGGGCCTGATCATCAATTATTCTTCGTCCTGGATTTCAGCGGCCTGGGCAGCTTCTTCCACGGCGCTCATGGTTTCGGCCATGTTGATCTTTTCAGCTTCTTCCTTTTCTTCCACTTCGGCAGAAGCCACAACCAGATCCACCACCTTGCGGATGGCGGCGTTTTCCTTCAGGTATTCCTTCTGGCGATCGGACAGGGAAGCCTTGAATTCTTCTACTTCGCGACCCATGCGCTGGGCCTCTTCAGCGGTAACCTTTTCCACATCTTCTTCGGATACTTCAATGCCTTCAGCCTTGACCATGGCTTCCAGCACCAGCTGCATCTTCACCCGGTTCTTGGCTTCGGGGCGATACATTTCCTTGATCTGGTCTTCGGTCTGGCCGGTGTACTTGAGGTAATCTTCGTAACGGAAGCCCTGGTACATCATGCGCATCTTCATTTCCCGGATCATGATTTCGATTTCGTCTTCGATCATGGAATCGGGGATATCGCAATCGGCGGCGTCCACAGACTGCTGAACCAGTTCATTTTCCAGCTGAACATCGGCATTCTTCTGGGCCTTTTCGTTCAGTTCATCCACGATGGCCTGCTTATAGGCGTCGAAGGTATCATGTTCGCTTACATCAGCGGCGAAATCATCATCCAGTTCGGGCTTAACCTTTACCTGAATGCCGTTTACCTTCACATGGAAGACGGCGTCCTTGCCCTTGAGTTCTTCAGCGTGATATTCTTCGGGGAATTTCACCTGCAGATCCTTTTCTTCTTCCAGGTTCATGCCGATCATCTGCTCTTCAAAACCGGGGATGAAGCGGCCGGAGCCGATTTCCAGGGTCTGATTTTCGGCAGTGCCGCCGGCGAAAGCAACGCCGTCCACGGTGCCGGCATAATTCAGGTTGACGATATCGCCGTTTTCGACGGCACGATCGGTAACATCAGCCATGGTGGTGGCCTTTTCCACATCCTGCTGGATGCGGGCGTCGATTTCTTCATCGGTTACCTTGTGCACATACTTGACGGCCTTCAGGCCCTTATATTCGCCCAGCTCCACATCGGGCTTTACAAATACCTTGACGGTGAACTTCAGATCCTTGCCAACGCCGATCTGTTCCACTTCGTCCACTTCGGGGCGATCCACAACCTTGATATCATGTTCCTTCACGCAGGCTTCATATTCGCCGGGGAAGAGAATATCAAAAGCATCATCATAGAATACGGCTTCGCCATACATGCTTTCGATGATCTTGCGGGGGGCCTTGCCCTTGCGGAAGCCGGGCACATTCACCTTGCCGCGCACCTTCAAATAGGCCTTCTGAACAGCTTCGTCAAATTTTTCGGAAGCGATTTCAAAGGCGATCTTCACTTGATTGCCAGAGATTTTTTCTACCGTGTAACCCATAAGGAACACCCTCCATTATCGCCTTTGCGGCGTCCTTGTGCCTTAGCTAAACATAAAGCACTACCCTATATGATAACACAGCCATTTTGAAAATGCAAGCATTTCCCGCATTCTTCCTCCCCTATCGGATGAATTTTTTTATGATTTTTTCTTTCTTTTTCCTCTTTCTTTTCGGTTGACAATCCTTTTTCTCTCTTCTACAATGAAAACAGTTGATTGGAAGGGGGAAAAATTCCATGTGCGGGGTATTCAGGCTGCCGGAAACGGATGAAATGCTGCTCCGGCTGGAGCGCATCTATGCCGGGAAAAATGTGCTTTCCCAATGTGTGCTGGAAGGGAATGCCTATCCCGGCCATATCCTGCCGGTCATCGCGAGGGGAAAATCCGGGGCACAGGGCGCATATCTGATGGAATGGGGCTTTCATATGAAAGGCTCCTCCTCCCGTATCATCAATGCCCGCAGCGAAACGGCGGCAAAAAAGCCCCTCTTTGCCGCCGCCATGCAGCATCGCCGCTGCCTGATCCCCATGGCACATTATTACGAATGGAAACGGGATGACGGGGAAAAACAGAAGTTTTCCTTCACTCCCGCCTCTCCAGGCCCCCATTATCTGGCCGGTATCTATCAATACGAGCAGGATCCCATTCTGCCCGCCTTCACCATTCTCACCCGCCCGGCAGAAAAGGATATCGCCTTCATTCACACCCGGATGCCGGTGATGTTTTCGGGAGAAGCAGCGGAAAGATGGCTGACACCAGATGCGGATCCCATCCCCCTTCTGCAGCAGGCCCTGAAGCTGATGGATATTTCCAGCTGCGCCTGAAAATAAAGTAACAAAATACGCCTCACAGGATACATCATCCCATGAGGCGTTTTTTCATATGAATTGATATTATTGCAGTGCTTCCTGGAAGGCATCAAAGAATTCGGGGCATGCCCAGGTGCCGCAGGCAATGATCCTTTCGCCGTTTACGGCCATCTGCAGCACCAACCCGTTATTCAGCTGGATCAGCAGGGATTGATTGGTTTCGCTGCCGCCGGCACGCAGATAGCTGGCATTGCCGGTGAGGATGCCGATCAGTTCCTTCGCCTTGGCCGCATCATTGATGGTGCCGATGCCGGAAATTTCCAGGGCCACCACATTGCCCGCCTTCAGGGTATCGGCAAGGCCTTCGCCGCCAACCAAAGCATGATCTCCGAAGGATACCCGCTGGAACACCCGGAGAGCGCCGTTCACATTGGCGGCAACCATGGCGCCGTTCATCCCCTGAATGGCATACACCGTTTCTCCGGCCGCCACCACATTGGAGCAAATGCCGTTTTTACCGGCCAGGGCAGGTTCGCTGGTATAATAATCCACAGCGCCAAGAGAAGATCCCAGCAGCGAGGACGAAATACCGGTGGGATTGGTCAGCATCCGGTAATACCGGCCGCTGACCCCGATCAGCGGGAAATTGCCGCCGGAGGCCTTGGCCCAGATGCTGCGATAGGAGGGATTGGCAGAATTCCGAATGGTAATGCTGCCCTGAGGCACATCCAGCGCCAGCTTCTGCCCAGGCACTTCCTGGGTGCCAGCAGGGATAGAGCTGATCAAGGGAGCATCGGTAGGCCGGGGGCCATCAGCCTCAGGCGCCGAAAAACCGAAGGCACCAATGCCGATCAGCACCGCCAGTGCGCAGCATAACACAGGCACCAGCCGGCGAACAGAGGCCCTTCCCCCTTTCTTTTCCCGGGCTGCCCGGAGAATTTTTCTTTTCAGTGCTTCATCCGCCTGAAGGCCTGTGGATTCAGCCATCTGCGGCAATGCCCTGAGCCGTTCCTCCACATTCTTCATCGCGTTCCACTCTCCTTTAATATATCCTCTAATTTTTTCCGTCCCCGGGATAATCTGCTGGAAATGGTCCCCTCGGGCACCTTCAGCATCTCGGCAATTTCGGCAATGCCGTATCCCTGATAATAATGCAGCAGAATCACATCCCTGAAATCCGTAGGCAGCCGATGGATGGCGGCAAGCAATTCCTGCCGTTCCAGCCTGTCTTCCATCTGGTCAGGGGCCGGGGTCAATTCCATGGCAGGGCTACCCAGCACCACACGCTTTACCCAGGCGGCGCGCCACAAATCCCGGCAGCGGTTGAGCGCCACCTTTAACAGCCACGCCTTTTCCCTGCCCGGCACCAGATCGGGGGAATTGGTCAGCAGCCGGACGAACACATCCTGCGTTACATCTTCTGCCTGCTGCCGGTCCCCCAGATAAAAATAGCTGACCCGCAGCACGTCATTGGCGTATTTTTCATAAAGCTCTTCAAAAACGGCTTCATCCATACGCCCGTTTGCGGTCCGCGTTCCTGTCCGGTCACTCATACAACGGTGCACCCTTCCCATTTCTTGCACGTTGAAGAAAAAAATTTCTCGGCAGCCATTGGCCGCCTTTCTTTTTATTATAAACCAGCAAAGCTGGGCGGGTCAAGCGGCAGGCCCGGGGATTTCTTTCTTCCCATGAAAATTTTACATTTCTGTTTTTCCTCCTCTATCATGTGCTGACAGCGTCAAATTCATCCGGCTAAACGGGTTTATTCCCCATTTTCTCCCGCGAATGGTGTCGAATGGCTCCACTTGTCCCGGAAAAGCAAACGTGATATAATAAACAGCAGAAATTCTGTTATGCCGGAGGTGATACAATGAATAAAGCCCGTCTTATCCTTCCCCTGCTTCTGCTGGCCCTTCTTCTTTCCGGATGCGCAGCAAATCAGGAAAATGCGCCCCAAGCCTCCCCCACGCCCCCCATAGTAGAAGCGCCGGAGGTGGAAGCCCAGGGGGCGCTGGCCGATGCCGCCCGTTCCCTGCTGGCCCCTTATGAAGCCTATCTCAATCAGATCGCCCAGCAATGCAAGAACAATTTATCCTATACCATTCCCGGTGATATGATGGCCAAGATGGCAAAGGATGCCCAGGAAATGAATATCCAGCCCATTTCCGACCGTTATCAGTTCACCTGGCGGCAATCGGGCCAGCATACCTATCAGCTGACCAGCCTTCAATTGCAGGAATCACTTGCCCTGGAAGCCACCCCTGCCCCCCATATCATGGGCCAGGATTACGATCCCATGGAGGATCAGAATACCGGGGATTACGTGGCCGCAGGAGGCGGTGCTTATGACCGCAGCTATACCTATGACGTAGCCGCCGATCTATCCTCCGGCTCCATTGAAATTACCAATACCCTCAACGGCGAAATCACCGGTCATGAGATCTTCACCTTCTGCAAATGGCAGGATCAGCTGTTATTTTCCTACGGCGCCATGGAGCTGACCGCCAATCTGGATACCCTGGAAAACAGCGGCGCTTATCTGGTTACCATCGGAAAAATCGAAAAAAACGCAGCGGATATCATCGATTATATGGTATATTCCTCCGCCGATATCCCCCATGCCGTTACCATGGATTATGATGCGCTGGCCGCTTCCGTTTCCCCTCTTGCCCGGATCCTGGGCAAGGGAAATCAGATCAAAGTCACCGAATAATCCGCATTTCAAATACGAAAGGATGAATTTTCCATGCTGAATGAACTGCATTTGCTGGGCAAGCTGATCAAACTGGATGAATGCCCCCTTCTGATGGATTACCAGCCCGATGAAAACTGGGATAAAACCTGGCAGGTGATGGCCGGCGAATGGAAAATGGAAAACGGCTGGCTCATCGGTGCGGAACGGGGCAATAAAGGGGGCATCCTGTTCAGCAGGGAAAGCTATGACTGCGATGTGATTTTCACCTTTACAGCCAAAGCCGTCCTTCCCGCCACCCGGGATGTGAATGCCGTTTTCTGCGCCCATTGGGATCAGAAAATTGATTATCTGGGAAATGCCTATGTGGTGGGGCTCAACGGCTGGTATGAGCACAAAAGCGGTATCGAGCGCAGCCCGGAAACGGGCCTTCGCGCGCTGACCGGGGCCTATACCTACACCCCCGGCCAGGAAGTGCGCATTACTACCGGTATCATCGGGGGCCACAGCTTCCTTTATGCCGATGACGTATTTGTTGCCGAGCTGATCGATCCCCATTTTATCAGCGGTGGCCATGTGGGCTTCTCTCCCTACTGCACCAAACTGGCTATCCGGGATATCCAGGTGCGCAAGGCGGTTTACAGCCCCTTTGAACAGAGCTACGAACCGGAATTCTGATCTTTTCCCATTCACTGCCCGTTGTTTTGCAGCGGGCAGTTTTTTTCATTCTGTAAACAAATGGATCCGGCAGTTGAAATGCCCTTCTCAATGTGATACAATAATACTGATATGATATGCCCCTTTCCGGGGATGAACCGATGATGCTTTGTGAAGGGAGGCGCATTGAATTGCGTAAATTATTGCTTTCCCTGGCTGTACTGGCGCTGCTGATGGCGGCCCCCGCCCTGGCCGAAACCTATGCTTTTCCTGAAATCCACGCCAGTGTAACGCTGCCGGATAACACCTATGAGCTGGTGCTCACCCCCGGCAATCTTCAGGAGCATACCGCCTATCTGGCTGCCCAGAATATGGATTATGATGCCACGCTGAACGCCTTTGAGGCCGACGGCGTGCTGCTCAAGGCGCTGGATACCGATAATGACCGCACGCTGGTCATCACCGCCCTGAAGGATGTGGACGCCCAGAATTATTTTGACCTTAACGAGCAGGATGAGGATATGCGCCGGGAGTTCCGTATGTCCCATACCGACGGCAGTGTATACGGGGTGCTGGGGTATTCCTATTCCAGCGCCGCCTGGAAAAAATACAGCGGCGATGTGCTGCGCTTCCTGCAGACCAAGTATACCCTGCATCAGGATGGGCATCAGGTATGCGCCGGCTATCAGCGCCGTACCATCCGCAACGGCTATACCATCACCCTGGATATGCAGGTAACCGGCCGGAAGGCAAAGGATGCGGATAATACCGCCCTGGAAAAGGTAATGAAGAATTTTTCCTTCACCCAGATTCTGCCCATGCCTGAATTGCCCATCAAGCTGGCCATTTCCAGCCCGCCCCCCACGGAAACCGACAGCAGCACTTTCACCATCAAGGGCACCACGGCCAAGAAAGCCAAGGTCACCGCTACCGTCTTTTCCTTAGGCAGTTCCGGAAGCCAGACCGTTTCCAAGGTTGCCGGCAGTGACGGCGCCTTCAGCATGAAGGTTACCCTCCCCTCTCAGGGCGTATTTTCCGTTACCATCACCGCAGAAGCACAAGGCGCCATTCCCGCCCAGCGTATTTATGCGGTAACCTATCAGCGGGGGCTTTTGCCCGTTGACCTGCATGTGGTGCCCGGAGAAATCCTGGGGGATACCACTACCATCGCCGGCACCACCGCCTCCGGTGCCAAGGCGACTGTTTCTGTAAACGGCCCCATCGTAACGGATAAATCCAGCACCAAATCCAATTTCAATTTCAGCATCGATACCAGTAAAGAAGGCACCTATACCATCGTGCTGACCATCACCAAAAAGGGCCTGGATACACGTTCCTTCTCCTACACCGCCACCCGCACCTATACCGATGTGGAAAAGCTGGATAAAATCAGGGACCGGGCCAAGAAAATTGATTATTCCAATCTGAAAAAGGACGCCAATCAGGGAAAAACCGTGGTCAATACCGGCTATATCACCGATATCAGCGCCACCATTGCCAATGAATGGGTGGTCACTTTTGCCCTGAATAAAACCGGCAGCGGATACAAAAATATCATTTATGTCATTGCCAATGAACAGCCCATCCTGGAAGTGGGCGACAAGGCCAAATTATACGGCACCATCTCCGGCACCTACAGCCTGCTCAATGAAAACGGCGATATGAAGACCTATCCCCGCATCATAGCCGATTTCTTTGAAGCGGTTGATTGATCCCCATCCGATCCATTCTTTGCCGTGGACGCAGCGCCGCCCACGGCATTTTTCAGACATCGAGGAGGCTGACCCTCTTATGCACAAGAAATTTATCCTGCTGGCCACCGGCGGTACCATTGCCAGCGTTGCCGGCGAAAACGGGCTGCATCCCGCCATTTCAGCATCTGAATTGCTTTCCCGCATCGGCGTGCCCGGCGATATGGAGATCGTCTGCCGGGATGTATTCGCCCTGGATTCCAGCAATATCCAGCCTGAAGAATGGCAGATTCTGGCCCAGGCAGTGCGCGCCGCCCTCAAGGAATCGGATGGGGTATTGATCACCCACGGCACCGATACCATGGCCTATACCGCCGCCGCCCTTTCCTTTATGCTGCTTGGGGAAACCAAGCCCGTAGTGATCACCGGCTCCCAGCTGCCCATCGGCCATCCCCTTTCCGATGCCACGGTGAATTTCCTGGAGGCGCTGTCCGTTCTGGATCATGCAGAGCGGGGGGTTTACGTGGTATTCCATCACAAAGTGATTCTGGGCACCCGGGCGGTCAAAATCCGCACCACCGGTTTTGACGCTTTCCACAGCGTCAATGCGCCTCTCTTCGGCCATATCGACGCCGAAGGCCCCCATCTTTCCCCTGCCCCCAGGATTTTTCCTTTGCCCGCCCGGCCAGATGCCATTGATTCCCGGGTATTCTTGCTGAAGCTCATTCCCGGCACCTCCGTGGAAATGCTGGATTGGGTGGCCCAGGCAGGCTATAAGGGCCTGGTGATTGAGGCCTTCGGCCTGGGCGGCTTGCATTATATCCGCCGTAATCTGGTGGATCAGCTCCATGCCATTGCAGAAAAAGGGGTGATCACGCTGGTGACCACCCAGTGCATCTACGAAAAGGCCAATTTCTCGCTGTATGAAGTGGGCCGCAATGTGCTCTCCCGGCAGGTTTTCTCTGCCAGGGATATGACCACAGAAGCAGCGGTTGCCAAGCTGATGTGGGTGTTGGGGGATGCGGAGCATCGTCTGCCCCTGCTGAATCATTCCCTGTGCGGCGAAATGACGGAATAAGAAAAAGGCTGAAAGCGCAATGCTCTTCAGCCTTTCCAATTTGTATGTTTATACCGTCGGCGTGGTGCCCTGATCCATATTCACCTTATGCACGAAAGTAATATTTACCTGCTGTCCTGCCCAATCCGAAAACAGATTCTGCAGCTGTTCGCAGGCAGCCTTCCAGGCCTGCTCCACATGCTCGTGCTGCTTGAGATATTTGGTGCGGCACTGGGCGTGCTGATCATCCAGGATTTTCTGATACCGCTGCTCGGTCATCATCTGCCATACATCGCTGATTTCCGGCTCGCCGGTGATCAGAAACTGATCATACAGCATCCGGATTTCCGGCAAGGCGGCCTCTATGCCGTTTTCCGTTTCCGTCAGCACCACATCCGCAAGGGAAAATCCCAGCCCGATTTCGTAGGAATACGGCGCTTTTACATGCCCCACCGATCCCACCAGCGCCGCATCAATCTTGGCCTCCATCAGCCCCGTTTCCTGATAGCGCACCGCCGTCAGATCCCCTGCTTTTTTCATTTCCTGGGTCAGCCTTACGGTGGTCGCCTCATATTTGTCATCCAGGATGGAGCTGGAAATCCATTCGCTCACATGGGGATAGAGCACGATCACCAGGGTGATGATTGCGGCCAGGGCGATAATCCGCAAAAAGAATTTCAGAATTCTTCTCATATCTTGCCTTCCAATAATACCAACAGATAGATTACGCCGCGGGCAGCACCGTATAAAATCGCCGCATAGCCCACCAGCAGCACAAATTTATGCCAGGTGCTGAGCCGGGCACGTTTTACGGCCTTGCGTTTTCTGAATTTGCTTTCCTTTTCTTCCCGGGGAGCGGCCCATGAAGACATATTCACCCGCCTCCTTTCAAAAACATTTCCAGTATACTACATAATCTTCATTTTTTCTACATATTTTTGAAATATTTACGCAATTTTTATGGAGGAATCCTCATGATGCAGGCGATCATTCCTTCTCCCTTGGGGCACATCCTTCTGCAGGAAGAACAGGATGCCATCATCCGGCTCACCTTCCTGCCAAAGTCAGATCTTCTGGCCCCGGCATCTCCCTTACTGAAAGAAGTATCAAAACAACTGCAGGCATATTTTGAAGGCCGGCTCACCGCCTTTTCCCTGCCCCTTCGCCCCATGGGCAGCTCCTTCCAACTGCAGGTATGGAAAGGGCTTGAGACCATTCCTTACGGCCAGACCCTCTCTTATGCACAGCTGGCCCAAAGGATCGGAAAGCCCGGTGCCTGCCGTGCAGTAGGGGGCGCAAACAGCAAAAATCCGCTGCCCATTCTGATCCCCTGCCACCGCGTCATTGCTGCCGACGGCAGTCTGGGCGGCTATTCTGCAGGGAATGGGATCGACGGAAAGGCCATTAAGCAAAAGCTGCTTGCCCTGGAAGGCATCATTGCCAGAAGCTGATAAACACTGCATAATATTCAAAAATACAGCATAAATACCGAAATGTTTTTGCATTGTTTTTTCAAAAGACAAGGGTTGACATTCGCCTTTTCCAGTGCTAAAATCTGAACCATTCAAAGGCGATGACCGGGAAACGTACTGTGGCCCGTGTACCTTCCAAGAGAGCCCTGGGCGGTGGGATCAGGGTAAGGCGCATCACAGGAATTCATCCCGAGAGCCGCAGCCTGAAGGTCAGTTTGTCTGGTAGGGCCCGCCGGATTCCCACCGTTACTGGGGAGGGGAAATGTTTGTTTCCCGCTGAGGCTTCTTCGGAAGTAAATTGAGGTGGTACCACGGATGTTTTTTCATTCGTCCTCTGTATTTGCAGAGGGCGGATTTTTTATTTTCTCTCTTCCCCATTCTGTCATATACGGCGCTGCCGTTATGAAATATTTCATTTGGAGGTTCCTGTTATGAAAAAATTGATCGCTTCTATTCTCGCTCTTATGCTCTGCCTTTCCTGCTGCGCTGCTTTTGCTGAAGATATCCCCTACATCGGCATCATTCAGCAGATGGAACATGTGGCCCTGGACCAAGCCCGTGAAGGCTTCATCCAGGCCCTGAAGGATAACGGCTACGAAGACGGCGTCAACATCAAGATCAATTATCAGAACGGCCAGGGCGATGCCGCCAATCTGGCCACCATCGCTGATCAGTTCGTAGGCGATCAGGCAGATCTGGTGCTGGCTATCGCCACCAACGCTGCCACCACCATGGCTTCCAAGACCGAAACCATCCCGATCCTGGGCACTGCCATCACCGACTACGGCACCGCCGCCCTGGTTGAAAGCAACGAAAAGCCCGGCTACAACATTTCCGGTACTTCTGACATGAACCCCGTAGAAGGCCAGATCAATCTGATCAATGAACTGTTCCCCGAAGCCAAGACCATCGGCGTACTCTATACCTCTTCCGAGCCCAACTCTGTGCTTCAGGCCAAGATGGCCAAGGCCGCCATTGAAAAGCTGGGCCTTACCTACACCGAAGTCACCGTTACCAACACCAACGATGTGCAGCAGGCCACCCAGCAGATCGTCGGCCAGTGCGATGCCATCTATATCCCCACTGACAACGTATTTGCTTCCTCCATGCCCATTGTTTACGGCGTTGTAGCCGAAAGCAAGACCCCCGTGATCCCCGGTGAATCCGGCATGGTAATGGCCGGCGGCCTGTGCACCCTGGGCCTGCAGTATTATGATCTGGGCTACCAGACCGGTCTGATGGCCATCGAAATCCTCAACGGCGCTGATGTATCCACCATGCCCATCCAGTTCGCCAATGACGGCTATTCCTATACCTTCAACAAGACCATGGCGGATGAAATCGGCTTCGAAATTCCTGAAAAGTATATGGAATATGCCCAGGAAATGGCCGCTGAATAATCCCGGATAAACGATCCAAAGCTTCTTCGCTCCGGGAAGGGAATGACTATTTCCTTCCCGGGGCATTCCCGCATTTTTCGGAAATCATAACAAAAGTAATCCATAAGGGACGGAGATTGATCATGACACAAGTATTGCTGGGCGCGCTTTCGCTGGGGCTTCTGTGGGCCATCATGACGATTGGCGTTTATATCACTTATCGCATTCTGGATATTGCTGATCTGACGGTTGAAGGCTCTCTTCCCCTGGGCGGCGCTATTGCCTGCGTGCTGATTGCCAATAAGGTAGATCCTTTCCTGGCTTCCTTCATCGCATTGCTGGGCGGCTGTCTGGCCGGGCTGTGCACCGGTCTTTTACATACCAAATTAAAGATTCCGGCGCTGCTTTCCGGCATCCTGACCATGATCGCTCTCTATTCCATCAATCTGCGCATCATGGGTTCCCCCAATCTTTCCATCCTGCGCAAGCCCACTGTGTTCAAGCCCCTGACTACCCTGGGAATGGATAAAAATCTTTCCATTATTGTCGTAGGTGTTGTGGCATCGCTGCTGATTATCTCGCTGCTCTATTGGTTCTTCGGCACTGAGCTTGGCAGTGCCATCCGCGCCACCGGCAACAATCAGAAAATGGTGCGCGCCCAGGGCATCAACACCGATACCATGAAGATTCTGGGCCTGGTGATCAGCAATGGCCTGGTGGCCCTTTCCGGCGCCTTCATTGCCCAGAGCCAGAATTTTGCCGATGTGCAGATGGGCACCGGCTCCATTGTCATTGGCCTGGCATCCCTGATTATCGGCGAAGTGCTCTTTGGCGGGCGCAGCTTCTACCGGCGGTTGCTGGCCCTGATCCTTGGCGCTGTGGCCTATCGTATCATCATCGCCCTGGTGCTGAAGATGGGCATGAATTCCAACGATCTGAAGCTCTTTACCGCCATTACCGTGGCCATCTGCCTGTGGCTGCCCCAGGGTAAGGAAATGATACGGAAGATCAAAAAATCCATGGCAAAGGAGGGCGCCTGATATGCTTGAAATCAAAGGATTGACCAAGGTGTTCAATGCGGGCACCGTCAATGAGAAAATCGCCCTCTCCTCTGTGGATTTTTCCATGGAGCCCGGTGATTTTGTTACCGTTATCGGCGGCAACGGCGCCGGTAAATCTACCCTGCTCAACTGTGTGGCAGGCGTCTATCCCGTGGATGGGGGCCATATTCTGCTGGACGGCCATGATGTAACCCGCCTGCCCGAGCATAAGCGGGCCAAATTCCTGGGCCGTGTATTCCAGGATCCCATGATGGGCACCGCAGCTGATATGAATATCGAAGAGAACCTGGCCCTCTCCTTCCGCCGGGGCAAGCACCATACCCTGCGCTGGGGCGTTACCAATGCCGAACGGGCAAAATACAGGGAACTGCTGGCCCTTCTGGATCTGGGCCTGGAAAACCGTATGACCAGCAAGGTAGGCCTGCTTTCCGGCGGCCAGCGCCAGGCGCTGACGCTGCTGATGGCCACCCTGGAATCCCCAAAGCTGCTGCTCCTGGATGAGCATACCGCAGCCCTGGATCCCAAGACCGCAGCCAAAGTGCTGCAACTGACGGAAATGCTGGTCAAGGAACATCAGCTGACCACCCTGATGGTAACCCATAATATGAATGACGCCATCCGCATGGGCAACCGGCTGATCATGATGAACGAAGGAAAGATCGCCGTGGATATCCGGGGCGATGAAAAGAAATCCCTGCACCGCGCTGATCTGATTGCGCTGTTTGAAAAATCCAGCGGCAGCAAGCTGGAGAGCGACCGGCTGCTGCTCTCATAACAGGTAAAAATATGGACGGGCCCTGATTTAAAAGGCCCGTCTTTTTTGATGCATTCATTGTAAATCCCTATATCATCCTCATTGCATCCTATCTATGTACCCGGTGTGGCATCACACCGGGCGCTGTTCAGCAGCCGCTTCTGCAGCTGCGATAGATCAGCAGGGCGATCAGAACCGCTGCCACCGCTGCCGCAAAGGCGATCACCGCAGCCAGGGCAGGCTGGAAGGTGGCGGCAAATACGGTGCCCAGAATCACTCCGATCGCCAGGGCCAGCAAAATGGCCAGAAAAGCAATGGCGTCGGTGAGGCAAAAGCCATTGCGCCTGCCGGAGCGATTCTGATTGGAGCAGGAGCCAGGATTGCAATAATTCATGCTGCTTCCTCCTTTATGATGGCCTCCTCTATATCCTATGTGCTCCTCCCCCATCCGGTGCGGCAAGCAGGCAGATAAAAAACACATCCGCTTTCATCATGCGGATGTGTTCATTGATTGGATATCGCTGCTTTCTGACAGATCATCCGTAGAAAACAAGGAAATAGATATACGCCGGAATGACAGCGGCCAGGGTGAAGGGGATACCGATGCGCATAAAATCGCTGTTTTTCACTTCATAGCCTTCTTTGCGCAGAATACCGATACCGGTAATATTGGCAGATGCGCCAATGGGGGTCAGATTGCCGCCCAGGGTAGCGCCGGAAAGCAGCCCGAAATACAAAAGCGTGGGATCAATCCCCATGGCTGCGGCAATCCCTTGGGTAACGGGCAGCATGGTGGCTACGTAAGGAATATTATCAATGAACGCAGACAGGATGACGCTCATCCACACAATCAGAGTATAAATCAGGAATACGCTTCCGCCGCCCACTTTGGTAAACAGATCGGCCACCGCATCCACAACGCCCATTTCGGTAATGCCGCCCACCACCATAAACAGGCCAAAAAGCAGCAGCAGGGTATCCAGATCAATTTCCTTCAGCGGGGCCAGGAAGGCCTTCATGCTGCGGTTTTTCAGGCCGTTATAAATCAGGCCGATGATCATAATGGAAATGCAGATGATGCCGTTGATCATCTTGGGCATTCCGGGCAGCAGGGATGCCACAATCAGCAGCAGCACCGTACCCAGCATCAAATAGGTAGGCACGTAATCAGTCACCTGGGTGCGCTGGGCCTTTTCTACGGGCTGGGATTCCTTGCGGAAGAGAATCAGCAGCAGGCTGGCGGAAAGCAGCGCCCCCAGTTCCACGGCAAAGAAAATGCCGGGCTTTCCTTTATATACAAAGAAATCCAGGAAGGACATATTGGCATAGCCGCCCAGCAGAATGGATGTGGTATCGCCAACCAAGGTGGCCGCCCCCTGCAGATTGGAGGAAACGGCAATGGCAATGATCATCCCCACCGGGCTGATTTTCAACCGCTTGGCAATGGCCAGGGCAATGGGCGCAATCATCAGCACGGTGGCCACATTATCAATGAATGCGGAAACCACACCGGCAAACAGGGAAAGGGTAAAGATGGCCCATTTCACATTGGGCACCTTCTCAATGATGATATCCGCCATCAGCGCCGGCATTTTGGATTCGATCATCAGCGCCACAGTGCCCATGGTACCGGCAATCATCATCAGCACATTGAAATCCACCGCTTCCACGGCCTTTCCCAGGGGCAGCATACCGCTGATGAGAAAAATCGCCGCTGATCCCAGGGCAATCCAGGGCCGGAATTTCTGGAAAATCAGCATGAGAATGTAGGTGACAACAAAAAGAATCAGCGCATAAACCACAAAAAATCCCCCTTCAGTTGGCAGGGGCGGATTTTCTGTCATCATGCGCTGATGTGCCCGGAAAACAGGCTATCCTCCGAACGAAAGAAAAAACAGAGCTGCGGATACAGCTCTGTCATCATTCATGTCAGGAAAAGGGCACATATCTCCCTTTTCACTTTACAATCGAGATAAATCAAGGCCATGAGACGCTTGATGACAGACTCCACCACTTATTTCGATCTTTTGCATTATAGCATGACGAAAGGGTGGTGTCAATCATAAAGAGTCGAAACCACATCATAGGAGGATGCATCACGAATCGGAGCCGCCTTTTTTCCTGCCGCCGAACAGCCCGCCTCCCATCTCCTGAAAGGTGCGCTTGAATTTATTCATGGTTTCCCCGCCTCTGCCGGAAGCAATAAAGGCAAATACGATGGCACCGACAACAAAAAGCAGAATCAGCCAGGCTGCGCCGGAAAATCCCCCTCTGTTTTCTGCGGCTGATTTTGTACTGCCTGCCCCATCGGATGCTTTTTTTCCCCCTGCCGCGCCGGATACACCGCCATAGAGTGTGCGGTTCATCACATCCGCCATATAGCCGGTGGAGGTAAGCACATCCTCCTTATCATTGGTGAAGGTGCCAAATTCCAGCAGAATAGCCTGCCCCATCAGATCCTGATTATAGCTGCCCTTGCCCATATAGATATCCTTGATCAGGCCCGGATACAGCTTATCTGCCACCGCTTTAATCTGGGCGGCAAATTGCTTATTCACTTCTGCATTCTGATTGGACCGGCCCACCAGCAGACGCACCATGGTGGTATCCTCGCCCTTTACTTCGCTTTCGTATGATTCAGGATCAGGTATGCCGTCCCGATGGATATCCATCACCGCATCCACCCCCTCCTCCACCAGGGATGCTGCCGTGGCCCGGCTTCTGCGATAGGCCCCGGCGTCATGGGGATGATGGGTTTCATCGCTGTAATAAACGGTGATGCCCTGCTTTTCCAGCGCCTTTTTGAATTGCTCCGCCACATCATAAATGCCGCCCCGCTGCTCATCGCTGCTCACACCGTCTGTGGGCTTATAGCTTTCATCACTGTGGGTGCAATACAGGGCCACCGCCCGGCGTTGAGCAGTAACGGGCTGGGCATCCTCGGAAAGCCAGCTCACATCCGGCAGGGTATACTGGCCCAGGGCCCGGGCTTTTGCCTGCTTTTTTTCCGGATCCACTTCCGTAATGCGAAAATGCCGGTTATCCCCGGCGATATACTCATCACCTGCCTCCGGAAGGCCCGCATACTGGGTCAGAACAGCGCTGTTTTCATCCAGAATTTCATATACCTCCCCATCCTTTTCCTCATCCGCAATGGAAAGGCCGGGAATCAACAGGAGAATACTCAGCAGAAAAGGCAAGATTTTGATTTTCACGGCTTATCCCCCTCCCTTCTGACCGGCGTATCCACAGGATCGCTGTTTTCCCTGCGATGGGGACGGGCCATCCTTTCCATAATTTCACCGATGAATTCCGCCAGCAATACGCCAATCAACCCGGAAAGCACCACCACATCCATGGCTCCGGCCACACCCAGATACAATGTCTGCTGAATGCCGCCCTGCCAGTTGATCAGCGCAACCGCCGTATCCGCCAGCACCACACCCAGCACCCCGCAGATAAAGGCCGCCCGTCTGGACCGGCCCAACAGGTAAGCCACAATACCGCCAACCAGGCCATACACATAATTGGGATCAATGAAGATGGATTCCGGTTCATCCGGCATAAGCCGGCCCAGCAGAAATACAGCACCGCCGGTTATCACGCTGCCCAGGATGGCCCGCCAGAATTCCTTTTTCGTATCCGTTTTGATCAGCAGCCAGATGCAAACCCCCACCGGCACAAGAAAACCGCCGATATTGAATGAGACAGGCCCCAGCCGGATATCCGGCGCCAGCCCGCCAAAGAAGATGGCACCGGCAATCAGCAGCGCCGCTCGATCGCTCAATTGCATTTTATCCAATACCCGCTGCGCCACCCCGAACAGCACCAGCGCCGATACGATGGTCAGCAAGATCAGTCCGATGGACATGATCCCATCCCTCCCTTGTGATTCTGCGGATGAATCCGCATTCTTTCTTCTCCGTTAGATTGGCCAGGCGCAGCGCTATTTATGCTATTTTGCTGTACATGAAATGAAATCGGTGGTATAATGATAAGGATTGAAACACCAATTCATAAAGGAGGTTTCCCATGCTCAAACAGGATGTGGCCCAGGCCGTTATTGCCGAGGCCTTGAAAACCGGCGGCGATTTCGCCGAAATTTTCCTGGAAGACCGCTTGAACAATAATCTTTCCATGCTCTCCGGCCGTGTGGAAAGCGTAAACAGCCGCCGCCTCCACGGCGCAGGCGTGCGTGTATTCAATGGCCTGCAGGGCGTATATGTTTATACCAATGATACCAGCCTGGAAGGGCTGCTTTCCTGCGCAAGGAGGGCTGCCTCCGCCGTGAAGGCCCAGAGCCATTATTCCCCCAAGCCCCTCACCTGGCAGGATACCCCCTCCGTCCACTTTATCAAGGAAATGCCCGATCAGGTAAAGAGCGCCCGCAAAGTGGAAAAGATGAAGGCCGCCCAGGCCGTCCTCAAGGAAAACAGCGAAATCGCCCAGGCCTCCATTAATTATATCGACAGCGTGCAGCGGGTATGGATCGCCAACAGCGAAGGCCTGTTCACCAGCGATACCCGGGTATATACCCGCTTTAGCTGCAGCGCCATTGCATCCAATGGCACGGAAAACCAGACCGGTACCTGCTCCCCCGGCGCCATGCAGGGCTTTGAGATTTTCGATTCCCGGATTGATCCCCAGGCCGTTGCCCGGGAG
The DNA here is from genome assembly GCA_017395685.1 of Clostridia bacterium. Lineage (GTDB taxonomy): Bacteria > Bacillota > Clostridia > Christensenellales > Aristaeellaceae > RUG563. The sequence goes on along the minus strand of JAFQOD010000065.1, from coordinate 41,487 downwards.
GCTGCACAGCAGGCAGTTACCATGCTGCATGCCCCCATGTGCCCTGCCGGCGTGATGCCGGTGGTTATTGATAACGGTTTTGGCGGCGTTATTTTCCACGAAGCCTGCGGTCATTCCCTGGAGGCCACTTCCGTCGCTCCCGGCAACAGCGAATTTTCCGGCAAACTGGGCCAGAAAATCGCCGCCGACTGCGTCACCGCCATTGACGACGGCACCATGATCAATGAATGGGGCTCTGAGAATATCGATGACGAAGGCACCCCCACCACCAAGCTTGTGCTGATCGAAAACGGCATTCTCAAAAACTACATGATCGATAAGCTCAACGCCCGCCGCATGAATATGCCCATTACCGGCAGCGGCCGCCGGCAGGGATACATGTTCGCCCCCACCTCCCGGATGCGCAATACCTATATTGCCGCAGGCAATGATGACAATGATGAAATCATCCGCACCATGGGTGACGGCCTGTATGCCAGGAAGATGGGCGGCGGCTCGGTAGAGCCCTCTACCGGTAAATTCAATTTCAACGTCAGCGAAGGCTATCTGGTAAAGGACGGCAAGATCGTCCATCCCGTGCGCGGCGCATCCCTCATCGGCCGGGGCAGCGAAATCCTGCTGAAAATCGACCGGGTGGGCAAGGATATGCAGATGGGCCAGGGCATGTGCGGCTCCATGAGCGGCTCTGTTCCCACCAATGTGGGTCAGCCCATGATCCGCGTCAGCTCCATGACCGTTGGCGGACGCTGAAAAAAGGAGGAAGAAAAAAATGACCATCGATCAATTCATTCAGGCATTATTGGATGGGGCCAAAGCGGCCGGCATTGAAGCGGCGGAAATTTATCTTGCCTCCGGCGACAGCTTCCGGGCCATGTGCCAGCAAGGCGAAATCAATAATTATACCGTAAACAGCACCCGTGGCCTTTCCCTCCGCGGCCTGTATAATGGAAAAATGGGCTATGCGGCTACGGAAGCCTTTGATGAAGAGGCCGTTTCCCAGCTGGTGGAAGCCGTGATCGAAAGCGCCCAGCTGACGGAAGATACCGACGTGCAGGAAATCTACAAGGGCGATGAATGCTATCCCGAAGTGAATAATTATCAGCCTGCCCTGGATCAGGTGGAAGAAAGCCGAAAGCTTTCCTTCATCCTGGATCTGGAAAAAGCAGCCAAGGAAAAGGATCCCCGCATCCTGCAGCTGGCCTATAACATGATTTCCACCAGCAGCGATGAAATCCGCATCGTCAATTCCTACGGCCTGGATCTGGCCCACAGGGATAATATCGCCTATGCCTTCATCAATGCCGTTGCCAAGGAGGGCGACCGGGTGGTCACCGGCGGCGGATTCCAGATCAGCCGGAATTTTGACGAACTGAGCGTGGATAAGATCGCCTCCGAAGCCGTGGAGGAGGCCCTTTTCATGCTGAAGGCCGCCCCCGTGCCCAGCGGCACCTATCGTGCCATCATCCATGCCAAGTGCATGCCTGATCTGATGGGCGTATTCAGCGGCGTATTCTCTGCTGAGGCCGCCCAGAAGGGGATGAGCCTGCTTGCCGGCAAGGAGGGGGAAATCATCGCCTCTCCCGTTGTTACCCTGCTGGATGATCCGCTGCTGCCCGGCGGCCTGACCAGTCAGCCCTTTGACGCCGAAGGCGTGGCTACCCGCACCAAAGCCGTCATCGAAAATGGCAAGCTCACCACCCTGCTGCACAATCTCAAAACCGCCCGGAAGGCCGGCGTCAAAACCACCGGCAACGCTGCCAAATCCGGCTATGCCGGTTCCGTCAATGTAAGCCCCAGCAATTTCTATCTCAAGCCTGGCGAAAAGACCCTGGATCAGCTGATGGCCGATATGGAAAACGGCCTGGTGATTACCGAGGTCAGCGGCCTGCATGCCGGCGCCAATCCCATCAGCGGCGATTTTTCTCTGATCGCCCAGGGCTACACTGTGAAGAATGGCAAAAAGGATGCTCCTGTGGAGCAGATCACCGTGGCCGGAAACTTCTATCAACTGCTGAAGAATATCCGCGCCGTAGGCAGCGATCTTTGCTTCCCCGGCAGCTCCATGGGCAGCCCCTCTGTGGATGTGGGCGAAATTGCCGTAGCCGGTAAATAACCGGTATTTCTTGAGGGACGGCTGGTTTTTTCCGGCCGTCCTCATTTTGAATCAGGAGAAAATTTTATGTACTTTTATGAAACGCACTGCCACATGAAGGAAACCAGCCGGTGCAGCCAGTGCAGCGGATGGGAAATGGTGGCAGATTACAAGCGCCGGGGCTTTTCCGGCATGGTGATCACCGATCATTTTGTGAATGGTTATTCCTATGCCGCCTTCCCCGATACCTGGGAAGAAAAAATGGATGCCTTCATGAAAGGCTATCATGCGGCCAAGGCTGCCGGGGATCAGCTGGGCCTGAAGGTATATCTGGGATTTGAATATACCTACGGCCATGGCACCGGCGAGGATTATCTGGCCCTGGGACTGACGGAAGAAAACCTGCGGAAGGATCTGATCGATTGCGATCAATGGAACATTGAGCATTTTATCGATCAGGTGCATGCCCTGGGGGGTATCATTATCCGTGCCCATCCCTATCGTCAGGCGGATTATATCACCCATCCCGCTCCGGAGCGCCCCGGCCTGCCGGTGGACGCCATTGAGGTTTTCAACGGCGGAAACGGCAGCGAACGTTATAATTACCAGGCCATGGAATGGGCCATGAAGGAAAAAAAGCCCATGGTGGCGGGATCGGATACCCACCATACCGATAAAAACGCCACTGACTATATCGGCTTTGAGGAGGATCCTGCCGATTACGCCGCCCTGTGCAGCGCCATCCGGGAGGGCAAGGCCTTTGTCATCCACAAACCGAAAGAACGATAAATGCAAAAATGCACGTTCCCATTCAGGAGCGTGCATTATTTTTTCTATCAACCATCATTTCAGAATTTTCTTCAGCAGCCCATATACGGCCTCTGCCATCCTGTAAAAGCCCAGATCATTGGGATGGCAGCCATCTACCGTGCACATTTCCCTGCCGAAGGCCCCGAAGAAGGATTCCCCATCCAGGAAATACACATTTTGATCCCCGTTTGAAATCGCATTCTGATACGTACGCAGAATGACTGCTTTCCGCCTTTTTCCATCCTCCGGATTGCTGTCAAAATCCGGCTTGCTCATAAAAATCACCGGAAGACTGGGATGAACGGCACGGATCTTTTTGAAAAATCGCTCATGGGTATTCTGCAGATGATCCGCATCCGGCGCATTATGATCATAATCCATAATCAGGGCGGCAAAATCCCGGCGGCAGATCACATCCGCCATCGCCTCTTCTCCTCGGGCTGCCCCGGAAAAGCCCAGATTCATATAATCCATATCCAGCCATCTTGCAGCCGCTGCCGTATAGGCATTGCCCGGCCTGCTGGCGCAGCCGCCTTCGGTAATGGAGGAGCCGTAAAAGCACAGCTTCCCCGGCCGCCGATACGAAAGGGGCGGCAAAAGATCGGCCTCATCCTCCACAGTGATCCAAAGGCCCGCAATCTGCTCATTTCTGGGCAGATTGATGGTGATCTGCTGCATTTCCCCTGTCAGGTGCAATGTCAGCTCCGGGGTCTTATTCTCATAATTCCAGGGATTGATCAATCCCAGAAACCGGCTTTCCAGACCAGCCCCTGCAAATACATCCGCCCCGCTGGCAGCGCATACCGCCATGCAGGGATCAGGGCTCAGGGTATGCAGCGCCATTTTCAGATGAAGCGTGCGGGCATTGGTGCAAAAACGCACCCGGCCTCCCCCGGCGGTCTTGCTGCGATCACGGATAAAATCACTGATCAGGGCGCTTTCCTCATCCGGCAGCCGCCAATAATGCTGCTGCACCGGATCAATCACAGAAAGCCCGCAGATTTCAACAGGCGAATCGGTCAATGCATATGTCTTCATAATTAAGGGCTCCTTTCCTGAAATACTCATATGTGAAAACGCCGGAATCTCATTCGTATGTTTCATTATACACTTCTTGTTCCGCCCGAACAATACCGAGCATACACTTCCAATGAAAATTTGCGCAAATACAATTGAAGTACGCAATATCTCTTCATGTAAAACAAGCGGATTTTGAACAAATCATCATGGCGCAATCGCAAAAACTGTGATATACTAATTCCAAGCAATAAAATGACGGAGGGAACCATCATGGCAGCACGTCAGCCTGTATATCAATTGGTTTATCAGAATATAAAACAGGGCATTATGGACGGACGTTATGCAATTGGCGACAAGCTGCCCAGCGAAGCAGAGATGCAGGAATTATTTCAGGTAAGCCGTACCACCGTACGTAAAGCCCTGGAAATGCTGTCCAACGATGGCTTTGTATGCATCAAGCAGGGAAAAGGCACCATCGTCATCGATCATACCATCAAACAAAGCTATAATAAAATGAATTCCTTTACTGAAACGCTGCGGTCAATGGGCTATGTTGTATCGCTAAAAAATCTTTCCATTTCCAAAACCTGGGCGGATGGAATGCTGGCCAAAGAATTGGAAGTAGAAGTTGGAACTGAATTGGCCTGCATACAGCGCATTCCGCTGGCAGATGGACATCCTGCCGCGATTATCACAAACTATATTCCTTATCATCTGGTGCCAAACATAGAAGAGCATCAAAAAGACATTGTTTCACTTTATCGCTTCCTGGAGGCCAAGTATCATATTTCCGTGGATACTGCCCACGATGTGATTACAGCCCGAAGCGCTACATTCGAGCAATCCTGTATCTTGGAATGTGCTCTGGGCGCCCCCATGCTGTATACCAGGCGAATCTGCTATTCCGGCGGCCGTCCAACCAGCTATGATCTTGTGTATGCCCTTGCTCAGATCGGCGCTTCAGTGCCCGGAAAAAAAGCGATCCCTTACGAAATTGAAATATTCCTGACTGGACAAAACTAATCGGAGGAAATACTTATAACGGAGGAAAAAATTTTTCCTCCGTTTTTATTTTTACGCGAACTTATCATTACAAGTTAGAGACAAGTGAAGTAAAAAAGCCTATTATGATATCATTTTTTGGCAAAATTCGTACCTTTTTCGACTCATTCAATCCATATTTTGGCAAATCCAGTCAGTATTGACACCAACTTGTAGGTATGTTATAATTCTTTTGACAATCATTAAAAAGGAGATAGATTAAAATGATCGCAAAATATCCCTACATTACTTCCCAATTGCCCCGGATGATTGATATCAGCAATGTTAAAACCAATTCCACCCTGGCTGAAATTGATCTTTCCCTGGAAGCTGCGCTGAAATACCGCTTCAAGTGCGTGTTTGCAATGCCCTTATTCACTCCCGTTGTAGTGAAAAAGCTGCGCGGTTCCACCGGCGAAAATAAAGATATTCTGGTGGGCGGCACCACCGGCTTCCCCTCCGGCGAAGATACTACTGCCACCAAGGTAGCAGCCGCCAAGGAACTGGTAGCCATGGGCTGCGATGAAATCGATATGGTGGTCGCAGTCGGCGCCCTCAAGAGCGGCAAATGGGATATGTATAAAGATGATATCAAGGCAGTCCGGGATGCCATCGGCGATCTGCCTCTGAAAACCATTCTGGAAGTTTCCCTGCTGACGCCCGATGAAATCAAACGTGCTTCCGTGCTGGCCGTGGAAGCAGGATCCAATTATGTAAAAACGGGCACAGGCTGGATGAACAAGCCTGCCACAGTCGAAGATGTTCGGCTGATCCATTCTGCCATCGGCGACAGTGCCTTTATCAAGGCAGCCGGCGGCGTAAGCACCTTGGAACAGGTGAATGAAATGATTGAAGCCGGCTGCAGCCGCTTTGGCATCAGCTATGCAAAAACCATGTCCCTGATGAAGCAGCTGGAAGAGTATCTCTCCCAGCAATAAACCCATCCAGGAGGTGCCGCCATGGAAACCATCCTTGCCTTCGATCTGGGAACCGGGGGCGTAAAAGCAGCCCTCTACCAAGCCTGCGGCAACTGCCCCTGCCTTGCAGAAGCTTTCCTGGAATATTCCACCTTTAATCCCGCCGGTCTGCCCGGATACAGGGAACAGCGGCCTTCGGACTGGTGGGGGGCCGTGCTGAGCAGTACCCAGGCCGTTTTGCAAAGAGCGCGTCTTTCCGGCGATACCGTTCAGGCAATCGGCCTAAGCGGCCATAGTCTTGGCATGGTTGCCCTAGATCAAAGGGGAAATTTGTTAGAAGAATATACCCCTATCTGGTCAGACGACAGGGCGGATAAACAGGCGGATGAATATTTCAAGCGCATCCCATACGAAACATGGTATCGCACCACTGGCAACGGTTTTCCAAGGGGTACATATCCCTTGTTCAAAATTCTTTGGAAAAAGCAGCATCATCAAGAGATCTTCAATCGTGCTGTATGCTATATCGGCACAAAAGATTATATCAATTATTTACTGACTGGCGTAATCGCCACCGATCCCTCCTACGCTTCTGGCTGCGGTGGATATAATCTGAAAAAACGGGCATATTCTTCCACTCTTTTTGACGCCGCAGAACTTTCACCAGCCATTTTTCCTTCCATCATCAATAGCGGCGCCGTTATCGGAGGATTAACCGGTGACGCAGCCACAGCTCTTGGCTTGAAAAAAGGAATAAAGGTGATTTGTGGCGGCGTGGATAACGGCCTGATGGCCTTAGGCGCCCGATGCATGGAAGAAGGGGATCACTATCTTTCCCTGGGCACCAGTTCTTGGATTGCACTTGCCTCTAAAGAGCCCGTGCTGGATTTTCAGAAAAAGCCTTATGTATTTGATCACGTCATTGAAGATCGTTATATTTCCTCCACCTGCATTTTTTCCGCCGGATATACCCTGCGCTGGGTTCGGGATCAATTCTTTTCCGAATGGGATCCCGAAACGGCCTATGACGAAATAAACCGCCTTGCAAAGGATGTACCGCCGGGCAGCAGAGGGCTTTTCTTCAACCCCAGCCTTGCCGGCGGATCAGAAATTGAGCCAAGCCATAATATCCGCGGCGCTATCGCCGGGCTGGAACAATGCCACACCCGGGGCGATATCGCCAGGGCTGCCATGGAAGGAGTAGCGCTGAATCTGAAAACTGCCCGTAATGTCCTGTCCGGATACAAAGCATTACAGCCCCGCATGCTGATCGTTGGCGGCGGAGCAAAAAGCGCTCTTTGGCGCCAGATTTTTGCCGATGTATTCCAGATAGATATCCAGATTACCCAGGTGCAGCAGAGCGCCGCCGCCCTGGGCGCAGCAGCGCTGTGCGCACAGGCGCTGGAAATATGCGATATAAAAACAGTGCTGGACGAAGCCCATGGCAATGAAGAAATCACCCACCCGGGCAAGTGGGTTTCAGCCTATCAATCCATCCATCCCAGATTCGAAAAAGCAGCTGAATTGATCGCACAATTGAGCCTGCTCTGCCGGGATAAGGACTAATAAATGGAGGGAAACAGATGCAAAACTTTGATTTCTATAATCCGGTGAAAGTACTTTATGGCCCTGGAAGAACCAATGAAATTGGTATAGAAGCCGCAAAAATCGGCAAAATTGCCTTAGTGGTTACCTATTCCGATGCGCCTTATCTGGATCCTTTGATTCAAAGGGTAAAAGGTTTGCTGGAAGCAGCAGGCGTACAGGCCATTCTGCATAAGGCAGCCACCGCTAATCCTCAGCTGTGCCAGGCGAAAAGCGGCGTACAGCTTTGCCGGGATCATCAGGTGGATCTGGTGATCGGAGTGGGCGGAGGCAGCGCCATGGATCTGAGCAAAGTAATTGCAGCCGGCGCCCTCTTTCCCCATGATGATATCCGTAAAATGATCAAATTCTCCCATAGCCATAGTCTGGATATTCCCTTGGAAAAGGCACTGCCCACCCTGATGCTTCCTACGCTGCCTGCCACCGGCAGTGAAATGAACCCCACTGCCGTTATCACTGATGAAGTTACCCATGAAAAATCTTATGTCTGGGCCCCTCAATGCCTCTTCCCCCAAACTGCTATCATCGATCCTGAATTGCTGACCACGCTGCCCCGGTATCAAATGGCGTGCGGCGGTGTCGATATTGTCAGCCACATTCTGGAAAGCTATGTAAATGGCAGCGGCGAAGGCATGGATGTAATTGACGGCATGCAGGAAGGGGTCATGAAAGCCGTTCTGGCCAATATCGTGAAGGCTATTGAATGCCCCGAAGATACTGCAACCCGGGGTATGCTCCAATGGGCATCTGATATTGCAATCAATGGCTGGGTAACCAGCGGCACCTATTCCTTCACCCCCATGCATCAGATGGGCCATGTGCTTTCTGCACGCTATAACGCCACCCACGGCGCCACGCTTTCTGCCATGATGATTGCCTGGTTCAGATATTTTGATCAGAAGCAGGGCAACGAGCGGTATGTGAAGGCTGCGAGACAGATATTTGGCTGCACAACCCCCCTTGAGGCTTCTCAGTGGATGGAAAAGAAGTTTAGCGATTACGGTATTCAGATCAGCATCAAACAGTTCGGAGTGAAAAAAGAAGAAATTCGTTCTCTGGCAGAAGATGTGCAGCGGATCAGCTTCAGCGCCGATAATGTGCTGCCCTGTCTCCCTCCCCTGAATGTGGATGATATTGAAGAAATTTTTGCGCTTTCATATGAACTGGGCCAATAATTCACGGAGGAAAGAGCCATGCTGAATGCTATTGAACACAGCAGGGCACTGGTGCTTGCACTGCTGGAAACACTGCCGGTAAAGGCCCCGGCCGCCGGCAATGTGATTGCGGGTTTTGAAAAAGAGACTGACATCGATTTTGATCCCGCCTGGCCCCATCCCTTCTTTCTTATGACAGGCGACAACAGGCATTATCCCATGGGCACAACTTATTTGCGGATGGGATTTTCTGGGGTAGCTGCACGGGCTGAAATCAATGCCAACCGTCCGGGAAAAACCTCGGTTCAGCGCGCCAATCTGCTGGCTGCTGCTGATGAATACAGGGCGATGGCTGCCTTCGCCCTGCGCCATGCGGATGTAGTAAGTGAAGAATTAAAGCCTGATTATATCCAGCTCGCCAAAGGCAATCCGCTGACCTTTCGCCAGGCTGTTCAAGCATTCTATCTGATGTGGCGGGTTCGCGCGGTGGGCTGCACCGGCAGTATCGGCCGATTGGATCAGCATTTATTCCCCTTTTATCAAGCAGATCTGGCTGCCGGACGGATTACAGAAGATGATGCCCTGAAAATTCTTTGCGAACTATGGGAAAAATTCAATCAGGTGAACAGCGGGGATACCTTGGTCACCATTATGCTCGGCGGGCGGAACGAACTTGGGGAAGATGATACCAACGATTTATCCTGCCTGATGCTGCGCGCTTCTCTTCAGGTCCGGAAGGCCGAACCCCATATCAGTGTACGTTTTCATCCCGGAATGAGGCCGGATTTCCAGGCGCTTGCATCCCAGGTTCATCTGATGGGGCATGGCCAGGCCGCCCTGTATTATGATGAAAATATCATTCCGGTTCTGGTGGAGCAAGGAATACCAATCGAATATGCCTGCCGCTATTGTACCAACGGCTGTACCGAAGTGGTGCTGGATGGAGCGGGAAAAATTGAATTTGATAATATTGATGCCGTCAAGGTAATGGAATTGACGCTGTTCAGGGGCGTTCCCCCTGCTCTTCCCGGAGAAAATATCGGTTATTACTGGACACGCAACACCCCGCCTGAAGAAAGAAAATCAGGATTGGAAACAGGGTATGATTCCGGTGACTGGCAGCAAAGCTACGATGAACTACAGTCTGCTTTTGATCGGCAATTTGCATATCAGGTAAACAGGAAGCTTCGTTTGCTGATGGAGCGGCGCAAAAATATGCAGACCTATGGGCTGGCGCACGGATTGCTGAACGCCTCCTTTGATTCCCTGCTGGAATCCGGCGGGGATGTTGTGCGGGGCGATCTTCCCTGCGATGTATGGATGCTATTTGCTGGTTCTCTGCCCACCGCTGCAGATTCCCTCACCGCCCTGCGCCAACGGGTTTTTGAAGAAAAAGAATATACCTCAACTGAGATTCTGGATGCGCTGAAATCAAATTTCGAAGGGTATGAAATTATGCGCCAGCAATTACTGCAGGCCGCAAAATTCGGTAATGACGATGATGCCGGGGATGCAGAACCGGCGCGACTGATGGGCCTCTTCTGCGATTTGCTGGATGCTTTTTCCAAAGAATCCGGTGTGCTTATCTGGCCCGCCCTGATCGGATACCTGTTCGTTCAGGAGGCCCTGTTCACCGGCGCCACCCCTGATGGGCGCAAATGGAAGGATCCCATCGGCGAACATTTTTCTCCCACACCCGGAAGAGCCAATCAGGGCCCTACTGCATTGATGCTGTCCGCCGCCAAAGCGCCGCTGAAGCGTGCCTTTGGTGTTGCCCCCGTTCACATTTCACTGCCCCGCAATGCTGCCAGAGAGGATGCATCTTCCCTTCAGATACTGAAAAACCTTTCTGTTGCTGCTGAAAAACTGGGCCTGAATATGCTGGATATTTCCATTTATGATGCAGAAATCATGCGAAAAGCACAGCAGGATCCAGAGCATCATGCCGATCTAATCGTACGTGTCTGGGGCTACAGCGCCCGCTTTGTTGATCTTTCTGACGAAATGCAGGAGCATGTGATTGCGAGGATTCTGGCATGACTGGGCGCATCTTTCAGATTCAGCGTTTCTGCACCCATGACGGTCCCGGCTTGCGCACAACAGTCTTTATGAAAGGCTGCGGTTTAAAATGCCAATGGTGTCATAATCCGGAAGGTATCTCATGGGAATACCAGCTGATGCGAAATCAAAAGAAATGCATTGCGTGCATGCGCTGCCAGGGCACCCAATGGGAAAGATGCCCTTCTGGCGCCCTGCAGCAAGTAGGCATGGATATTGAAGCAGCCACATTGGCAGAATTGGTTATGCGGGATGCGCCGTTCTATGGAACAGATGGCGGCGTTACCTTTTCAGGCGGCGAAAGTATGCTCCAGGCTGATTTTTTGGCAGAAACCATGGCATTGCTCTCCTCCTGCGGGATAGCGTCCGTTGTGGATACCGCCGGCTTCGTTCCGTTCTCTGCTTATGAAAAGCTGCTTCCTTATTGCAACCATTTTCTCTTTGATGTAAAGCTGGCAGATAAAGAAAAGCACCGTCGCTTCACCGGACAGGATAACGAACTGATCCTGAGCAATCTGTTTCGTCTCTCCCAATCAGGATGCAGGCTGTGGATCAGAATTCCGGTAATCGGCCAGATCAATGATGATGAAGCTGAGTTGTGCGCAATCGGCCGCATTCTATCGAAGCTGCCCCATCCCCCGGAAAAGGTGGAATTGCTTCCCTATCATGATATGGGAAGAGAAAAATGCATACAGCTTGGCACGGATTATCCTCTCGCATCTGATTCACCGTATGTAGATAACGACCGTCTTCACACCCTGCAGCAGATATTGGAGCAGGCATGCACCGGCCATGAATGATCTGCCTGCAGGAAACCCTATTTGGCACACAATCAAAGCACAAACCATACAACAACCCGGCACTGAAAAACATAACGGATGAAGGAGAAAAAAACAATGAAGAAAAGATGGATTGCTTTTTTACTGGCGCTGATTGTGCTTTCCGGTCTTGCGCTTCCGGTCATGGCTCAGGAAAAGCCTGAGGATGTCACACTACGGATGCTGATCTGCTGGACCGGCCTTTCATTCCTCAAGCCTGACGATCAGGTAAACAATGCCATTGGTCAGGTAATCAAGGAAAAAACCGGCGTTACACTGGATATTGACTGGATCAACACAACAGAAGTTGAAACACTGAACCTGGAGTTTTCCAAAAACAGCGATATGCCCGATATCATCATGGCCGCCTATGGCCCCGGCGCCGTTGTTACCTCCGATATCATTAACAAGGCCGCCAACGAAGGGCTGTTGCTCCCCTTGGATAATCTGATTGATCAGTACGGCCCCAACCTGAAGAACGTAGGGAAGGTAGATGTATCTGAAGGCATGCAGGCTATGCTCAACGATCCTGAAGTTGGAAACGGCGCCACCTTCTGCCTGCCTATCCACACTGCCAAAACCCCTGATGAAATCATCAACTGGGGCTACACCGTCTATTGCCGCGGCGATATCCTCAAATCCCTGAATGTCGATCCCGCCTCCATCACAACCTCCGATGATCTCTATGAACTGGCAAAGAAAATCAAGAACGGCAACTTCGTGGATACCATGGGCAATCCCGTCATCCCCGCCAGCTGCTGGGTTAACGGCTGGAGCTATGAATGCTTCTGCAATAGCTTCCGCTACCGCACCATCTCCGGCTGGATGCTGGATGAAAACGGCAATGTAACCAGCCCCTGGTTCACCGATCTGGTGGAAAAGGAAGCGCTTTTCATGCGCAAGATGATCAATGAAGGCCTCTATGATGTAGAATCCTTCACCCAGGACGACGCCACGTCAAAGGCCAAATATGCCACCGGCCGTGTAGCTCTTACCGGTGCCCATTGGTATCATATCGACGCCAACACCCGGGATCTGGAACTGGCTCATCCCGAAATGCGCTATGAGCCCCTGGGCCCCATTCTGGATGCCAAGGGCGATCCCCAGACCGGCGCCAATATCCGCCTGACCGGCGTGGAATATACCGGCTGCATGATGCTGACCAAGGATTGCAAAAATCCTGAAGCGGCAATCAAATACCTGAATTTCCTCAACAGCGATGAAGGAAAGCGCCTGGCTTACCTGGGCATCGAGGGAGAAGACTGGGAATGGCATAACGGCGAACCACGGATGACCGAAGCCTTTATTGAAGAAATGGAAAAGGATCCCCGTTACGGCATCAACCGGGGCATCGACTCCATCTATACCTTCGGTTGCGCCCAGATCGAAAATGCCATGTATGAACGTGCTCGCAACTGGAAGAAAGAAGACGACAAGACCCTGGAAACAGTGCAGGAAATGTACCCGCTCTACATCTATGAAGGTATCCCCCTGAGCTATTATCAGGAACAGTATCCCGGGTATGAGGATTTCCGCTTTGCACTGGAATCCATCGGCTTCAATCTGGATCAGGCCTATTTTGCTGCCAGCGACGCTGCTGCCATCAAAATGATTGAGCGGTATCGCAAGGCCCTCATTTCTATCGGCTACGAAGATTACATGAATTTCCTGAACGAAATCTATAAAACTGTGCCCGGTGTAATTCTGTAATCCGTGCTGAAAAAAGTGGTACGACACTCACCCTGCCGTACCCATTCAAACAGGAGGAGGGTGAAACATGACCCCGATATCAAGCAAACCCGTTGTTAATAAAGCCTCATATTGGAAGCGGCTGTGGCAACAGATATGGAAACGGCGAACAAAATATCTGATGATCATTCCTGCGTTGGTATTTTTTCTGGTGTTTGCCTATCTGCCAATGGTGGGCGTTCTCCAGGCGGTCAAGGAACCTTCCTTCACAAAAGGCTTTATCCGCAGCCCTTGGGCCAATCCCTGGTATAAATATTTCAAGCAGTTTTTCAATAATTATCAATTGGGAACGCTGGTGACCAATACACTGCGCATCAGCATTCTGCGCTTGATCACCGGCTTCCCCGCCCCCATTATCCTGGCAATTCTGCTCAATGAACTTCGCAGCACCAAATTTAAGCGGGTGGTGCAATCTGTATCTTATGTTCCCCATTTCATTTCCTGGGCTGTGGTGGTATCCATGCTCAATCAGTTGCTTTCCCCAAACGGCGGCCCCGTTAACTCCCTGATGTCTTTGCTCAATCCGGAATGGGAACCTTATTGGTTTATGGGAGAGGAAGAAGCATTCCTTCCGGTGCTGCTGATTTCTGGCATCTGGAAAGGACTGGGATGGAGCACCATTGTTTATTTGGCAGCCATTGCCGGTATCAATACTGAATTGTATGAAGCAGCATACATCGATGGCGCAGGCAGAATCCGGATGGCCTTTTCCATCACTCTGCCATGCATTTCAGGTACTATCGGCCTCTTGTTTATCACAGGCGTAGGCGGTCTGGTGGCTGCAGGATACGATCCCATCTATCTGATGCAATCCCCCGCCAACAAAGGCGTCAGCGAGGTTATTGATACCTATATCATGAATGTAGGCATCAAATCCGGCCGTTTTTCGCTGGCTACCGCCGCCGGCGTGGTACAGGGTGCGCTTGCCATGATGCTGGTAGTCATTACCAATTTTATTTTCAAGCGCACAACGGAAATCTCCATGTGGTAAGGGGGCGATAACATTGAAAATGACAAAACCGCAAAAAGTATTCAATGTTTTCAATATCGCTATGATGGTATTGCTATGCGTAGTAACGATTTACCCCTTCATTTACGTACTTGCATATGCCCTCAATGACAGCATCGATACCCTTCGGGGCGGATTGTGGCTTTTTCCCCGCAAATTTACCTTCGATAACATTATTGCCACCCTGAATGATGATTCCATTCTCAATTCCTTTTTGATTTCCGTCTCGCGTACAGTGCTGGGTACAGTCATCGGTATCCTGCTATGCTCCATGCTGTCCTTTGCCCTTGCGGATAAGGAATTGCCAGGCAGAAAATGGATCACAAAATATATGTTCATCACCACCATGTTTTCCGGTGGCATTGTAGCTTATTTTCTGGTACTCAGAAGCCTTGGACTGATAAACAATTATCTTGTCTATATCATTCCGACCCTCTACGGCTTTCATCCCTTTCTGATTATGCGTGCCAATTTTGAAAATATGCCCCGTTCCATCGAAGAAAGCGCCCGTATGGACGGTGCTGGCGATCTAAGGGTATATTTCAATTTCGTACTGCCGCTCAATAAGCCCATCATTGCCACCCAGGCGCTCTTCACAGCGGTAGGCCATTGGAATGATTGGTTTGGCGGGATGTTCTATATCAATTCTGATCATCTCAAACCTGCTGCCACGGTATTATATGAAATTGTCTCTCAGGCCACCTTTGAATCCAGCAGCATGAGCAGCATGAACGCCCGAATGAATACCATGTATGCATCTGGCGCTGCCACTTCTACCCCCCAATCCATGCAGATGGCATTCGTGGTAATTCTCACAATTCCTATCCTGATGATGTATCCCTTTGTGCAAAAGTATTTTGTGCAGGGCACCATGGTGGGTTCCATCAAAGAATAAGCGATTGATTCTATGAAAGGAAAATATCTATGAAAAAAAGATTTTTCTTTTTTACCTGCATGATCCTGATGCTGACATCCATCTGCGCCGCTGCTGCGGCAGAAGATTTGATTCTTCAAGATGAAAATCTTCGGGTGGTATTCCAGAAAGACGGCGCCATCACAGAAATATCCAATCCGCAAACGGGCGATATTTTGCTTTCCGGTCAAGGCGGAGATATCTTCCGGGTCACCATTGATGCATCCGCAAAAAATATCTGGCGTGCCCAGCCAAGCGGCTATGCCACCGTTGTAATGACGGGCAATGATGCTGCAACCACGCTGGAAAAGGGGGATCAATCCATCGCATTCACCCATGCGATTTCCCTGAAAAAAGCAGGCAACGTCACATTCAAACGGGTTTTTTCGCTGAAAGACGGCGTACTTCGTCTAGCCTCACACATAGAAAACGGGCTTTCAAAAGGCGTGGTGATCTATGCAGATCCGGTGGTGCTTTCCGGCTTTGATCACTCTCTTCATATTACATGGCCTTATCACGAAGGTGAACATTACGAATATGCTGCCCAACAGGCCGCTCAAGGCCAGATGACCCTGACGGCTTCCTATCCCAGCCCTCTGTCTATGCAGTGGGTCAGCCTCTATAACGGTAAAACCAGCCTGTATTTTTCCGTACATGATCCGGATGCGGTGTATAAAACCTTTACATTTTCCGGAAATGCGGGGGCAGCAGAGCTTTCATGCGCCCAGTCCCCCTTCCTCAAACCTGGTGCCGGAGCTTCCCTTGCGGATACAGTCATTGCCGCTCCCGCTGATGATGACTGGACAGCCGCTGCAGATCTGTACCGAAGCTTTATCGCCAATGAAACAGATTGGACCCGCACGCCCTCCGATACCGCCTATGAAACAGTGGGCCATTATTACTGGATTATGAGCAATCCAAAGGATGATTACCGGGGCGCTTACGTGGCCAATGCCCCCAACGGTGAGCACAGCACCATGCGGGAATATGCCCAGATGCTGCGCACTCGTTCCGGAGCTACCACCATGGCATATCTTGGCTGGCATGACGGTGGATTTGATACCGATTTCCCGGACTATGATTTTTCTCAAGCCCAGGGCGGTGAAGAAGGCTTCCGGCAAGCCATGAAGGAAATCGAAGATGATGGCAATGTGGCCATGATATACTTCAACGTTCATACCGCTGAAATAAAATCTGAATGGTACAGTGAAACGGGCATGGACGGCCAGCAAAAGGGCTACTCTGCCGCCACGCTCACCGAAGCGGGCGAAATGATTGAGGAGATTTACTGGGCAGGATATGGCCTGCAATACTATGCCATGTGCCCTATGGCAGATGATTATGTGGATGCCATCGCTGAAGGCGTGGAACGGGTATTGGCTTCCGGCGCTGATGCCGCTTTCCTGGATCAGCTGATGGAAATGCCTGCCTATCTTTGCTTCAATCCCATGCATGGGCATACAAGCCCTGCTACTGCCTATTATGAAGGCTATAGCAAAATGATGGGCCGCCTGCATGAGATTTTCGAAAAATATGATGTGGATCCCTACTTCGCCTGTGAAGGCATATGTGATGCCCATATGAAGTGGATCGATGTGTGCGGCCTGCAGGGCGGACGATTATTCAATTCCTATGAAGCCCATTATCCCTGGATCACCCGTTATTCATTGCCTACCAAAGTTTTCGGCATGCCCTCCGATACGGAATTCGGCAAAGCTCAATACGGCAGGGCATGGTTGATGGGCTCCCCCTTCTTTGTCCGGGAAAACTTTAATGAGATCCTCCTTACCTACACCGGAATTTATAAGCAGTATTTTGATGTGTTTACCAACGGTCAGTACCAGCATACTGAAGGCATAGACGGAATTCCGGATGGCTTGATGGTATCGCTTCTAATCTCAAAGGAACATCCCCGGGGAGCCGTTCAGGTGCTCAATCCCACCCTGAAGCCAATAGAAGCCTCACTCAACCTTTCGCTTCCAGGGCAAATCACCTCCGTCACCAATCTGATGACCGGAGAAAAAATGGAATTGGTTGACGGACGGCTGAATTTCACTACTGCCAAATGGGAAAGCGGATCATACTTAATCACCTGGAGTGAAGAATAAAGGAGGCATGCATATGAAAAAACAGTTGATCCTATTGCTGATTCCACTGTGCATGCTGCTGATAAGCAGCGCCATGGCAGAAGATATCGTGCTGGAAAGCGATGGATATCGGGTCACTTTCAATAATAACGGTAGCATCATTACCCTGGAAAATACAAAAACCGGCACGGTTTTTGCAGATTGCTTCTATACGGAAGGATTCAGGCTGTGGTTTGATCTCAATCACAGCGATATGTGGGATTGCGAATTGTATGGCGCTGGCCGCAGTGTAGTAAACGCCACCAATGCCCGTTCTACCAAAGTGACAAAAGCTGAGAACAGTATTACATTCACACATTTTTTCGAAGTCAAAACCGGCCAGGTCACCTTTACACAAACCTATCAGATTGAAAACGATCAGCTTCGTGTGAAATCTACAGTTGATAATTCCAAGCTGCGCAGCGGCACTCTGATGATTTGTGAGCCCTTGGTGCTCACAGGGCTTTCCGGAGATAATCTTTCCTTGATGTGGCCTATGCAGGAAGGCGAAATTTATGAGAATGCGCTGGAATACATCGAAGTGATAGGGGATGAATATATTGCTTCCTATCCCGGCGGCCTCTCCATGCAGTGGGTATCCCTCTTTGATGAGAATGAAAGCCTCTATTACGGCATTCATGATACTACCGCAGCACATAAGATGTTCTTCCTGAAGGTCGGTACCGCATCCGGCTGTATTGAATTGTATGGTCAGCTGTGTCCCTTTGTGGAAAAAGGGCAGGTGCAGGATCTGGCAGACGTGGTTATCGCCCTGAATGATCAGAACGGCTGGATGGCCGGAGCAGATATTTACCGCACTTTCCTGGCGGAAGAAGCGGGCTGGGTACGGAATCATCCCTCCATTCTGGATACTTTCACCGGCTGGTATGATGCGGTGCTTGCATTCCCCGGCGGGGATTTCAGAGCTGCCTATTCCAAGAATAATCTTTCCGGCGTACGCAATCTGATGTCCGACTATGCATCTGCATCCAAGAAACTGACTGATATTGATTGGGTACTGATTGAAGGCTGGCAGGCCGGCGGCGCCACCGTACAATATCCCGATTTTAAATTCAATGAAGTATTGGGTGGAGAATCTGCTTTCCGGGAAGGCATTCAGGAAATCCATGATATGGGTTCCAAGGCCATCGTGTATGTGAATACTCATGCTGCCGAAGCAACCTCCGAATGGTATAACACTCAGAATGCCATAGGTATCAACGGCGATACCGCCGCCACCCTGACCGATGCTCATACCTATTACGAAGAATTCCACTGGTCCGGCTATGATCACCGGGGCATGTGCCCTGGCGCTCAGGAATTTATCGATGCCATCGTAGATGCCTGCGTCCGTCTGAAGGATACTGGTGTAGACGGCATCTACTTTGGTCAGATGATGAGCGGCGGCAGCGCCCTGTGCTTTAACCGCAATCACAATCATTCTACCCCTGCCACCAATATGGCGGATGGCCATCGCGCTATGATGACCGCCGTGCAAAACACACTGGCGGCCTATGATACCGAAACGGCTTACGCTGCAGAGGGCGTGCTGGACGCCTATCTCCCCTACATCGATATTTGCGGGCATTCCATTTTCAGGCCTGCCAATCACTCCCAGGTTACACGGCCCGAAATCACCCGGTATACCCTCAGCAATGCCATCCATCTTGGGATCTGGAGTTCGTCCAGCAACGTACGCGCACAATACGGCGTGCCATTTGTACTGGGCAATCCCTTTCTGCTGCGGGAAAATTTCAATGATCAGGTAATGAAATTCAATACCTTGTATAAGAAATATCCGGACATTTATTTCAATGGCACTTATGAGCACACCAAGGGACTCTCGGGGCTCCCTGAAGATGCCTATGTGGGTGTAATTGTATCTGCCCAGGAAAAGCGGGCGGCGATTCATTTCTTCAATCCAACCGGCTGGCCGGAAGATCTGGAATTGAAATATGAAGCGCCCGGTACCATCACCTCCGCCGTCAACGGTCTGACCGGAATGGAGCTGGATGTGGTGGATGACACAATTCAGTTCATGCTCACAGGCTGGACGCCTGTGCCTGTGATAGTAACTTGGGAATAATACATAAGGAGGCGCTTCTGATGAGGCAAGAATACGCAAGAGGGAAATCATTCCTGATGAAAGTGCTGGCCATAGTGCTGATCATCATGCTTCTGCCCATTCACTCCCTGGCAGCAACACTCTATCTGGAAGATGGCAGCATCGTCATTACCGATTCAATAAACTATATCCAGGGCAGCGAAAACAAAACCAATGAGAATCCTGATGAAGGCTATATCATCACCCAAAAGGATTCCGCCCAAGCAACCGGCAATACAGTAACCATCTCTTCTTCTGAAGAAGTGGATGTAACACTGAAGGATGTGAATGTTGCTGTCTCCTCCGGCAGCGGTGTTACCGTTACCGAAGGTGTACAGGCAAATATTACCCTGGAAGGGGATAACACCGTTACCTCTTCCGCTGCTGCATCAAACGGCGTGGATGTGCATAAGGATGCCCAGGTTACCATCGACGGTGATGCCGGCGCCAGCCTGACGGTGCAGGGCGGTGCAGGCGGCGCTGGAATCCATGTAGCGGATGGCGGCAGCCTGGAAATCGCAGGCGGCGAAGTAACTGCTACCGGTGGCGCCCAGGGTGCCGGTATCGGCGGCAACAACGGCGAAACCGCCACCGGCGATATCCTGATCTCCGGCGGCGAGGTCACTGCTACCGGTGGCGCATGGGCTGCCGGTATTGGCGGCGGCAATCAGGGCAGCGGCCATGTAACCGTTACCGGCGGCGAGGTAACCGCCAACGGCATGGACGGTGGTGCTGGTATCGGCAGTGGTAACTGGTCCAATACCGAAGAAACCACTGTGGAAATCACCGGCGGTACGGTGAATGCTTCTTCCCAGATCAACGGAGCCGGCATCGGCAGTGGCTATTCTTCCAGCCAGAGCTATGATATAACCATCACCGGCGGCGATGTAACCGCCTCCAGCAGCGGCGGCGATACCTGGAATACCGGTGGGGCGGCTGGCATCGGTACCGGCGGCGGCGTGGCTGCCAACGGCACTGTAACGATTACCGGCGGTGAAGTAACCGCTCAGGGCGGCAACTATGGCGCTGGCATCGGCGCTGGCAATTCCTCCACCGGCACCGTGGAAATCGAAATATCCGGAGATGCTGATGTGACCGCCACCGGCGGCATAGAAGCAGCCGGTATTGGCGGCTCCGCTGATAGCAGCGCCGACAATACCAAGATTGAAATTTCCGGCGGCGATGTACTTGCTAGCGGGGGCAATTTCGGTGCCGGTATCGGCGGCGGCAACCGGGGCGGCGCGGACGTGGATATCACTGGCGGCACGGTAGACGCCAACGGCACCAACGGCGCAGCAGGTATCGGCGGCGGCACCTGGACCGGCAAGGAAACTGATATTGAAATCACCGGCGGCACGGTAGATGCCTCCAGCGATATCAACGGTGCTGGTATTGGCACCGGCTTCCAATCCTCTGTTACTTCTGATGTAACCATTGGCGGAAATGCTGATGTAACCGCCCAGGGCGGCGCAAATGGCGCCGGTATCGGTGGCGGCAGCGGCACTGACGGCGGCAATATCACCATCGAGGGCGGCACTGTGACCGCTACCGGCGGTGCACTTGGCGCCGGTATCGGCGGCGGTACGCTGGGCAACGGCGGCACCATTGAGATTTCCGGCGGCACCATTGATGCTTCCAGCACCCAGTGGGGCGCAGGCATCGGCGGCGGCAATCAGGGCGGCGCTGATATTACCATCACCGGCGGTGAAATTACCGCTGTCGGCAATGACGGCGGCGCAGGTATCGGCAGCGGTACCTGGTCTGACAATGAAACCAATATCGAAATTTCCGGCGGTACTGTGAATGCCTCCAGTTCCGTTAACGGTGCAGGCATCGGCACCGGTTTCCAGTCCTCCGTTTCCTCTGACATTACCATTTCCGGCGATGCCGATGTAACTGCTCAGGGCGGCTCTACCGGTGCCGGTATCGGCGGCGGCAGCGGCACTGACGGCGGCAATATCACCATCGAGGGCGGCACTGTAACCGCTACCGGCGGTGCTGAAGCGGCCGGTATCGGCGGCGGCTCGCTGGGCAATGGCGGCACCATTGAGATTTCCGGCGGCACCATCGATGCTTCCAGCACCCAGTGGGGCGCAGGTATCGGCGGCGGCAATCAGGGCGGTGCTGATATCACCATCACCGGCGGTGAAATTACCGCTGTCGGCAATGACGGCGGCGCCGGCATCGGCAGCGGCACCTGGTCTGACAATGAAACCAATATCGAAATTTCCGGCGGTACTGTGAATGCCTCCAGTTCCGTTAACGGTGCAGGCATCGGCACCGGCTTCCAGTCCTCCGTTTCCTCTGACATTACCATTTCCGGCGATGCCGATGTGACTGCTCAGGGCGGCTCTACCGGTGCCGGTATCGGCGGCGGCAATGCCGTCGACGGCGGCAATATCACCATCGAAGGCGGCACTGTAACCGCTACCGGCGGTGCTGAAGCGGCCGGCATCGGCGGCGGCTCGCTGGGCAACGGCGGCACCATTGAGATTTCCGGCGGCACCATTGATGCTTCCAGCACCCAGTGGGGCGCAGGCATCGGCGGCGGCAATCAGGGCGGCGCTAATATCACCATCACCGGCGGCGAAGTAACAGCCACAGGCAAGGATGGCGGCGCCGGCATCGGCAGCGGTACCTGGTCTGACAATGAAACCAACATCGAAATTTCCGGCGGTACCATAGATGCCAGCAACGATATCAACGGCGCCGGCATCGGCACCGGCTTCCAATCCTCCGTTTCCTCTGACGTTATCATTTTCGGCAATGCCAATGTAACCGCCCAAGGCGGAACCTATGGCGCCGGGATCGGCGGCGGTACCTTCACCGATGGCGGCAGCATCACCATCAACGGCGGCACTGTGAAGGCTGAAGGCGGCGATGAAGGCGCAGGTATCGGCGGCGGTGCGCAGGGCAACGGCGGCGATATCGAAATCAATGACGGCAACATAGATGCCCATGCCTCCAAGTGGGGAGCAGGTATCGGCGGCGGTAATCAGGCCGGCGGCGGCGATATCAAAATCAATGGCGGCAATGTCAAGGCTGAAGCAGATGATGGCGGCGCCGGGATCGGCGGCGGCGCCTGGGGCAATCAGGAAACCAAAGTGACCATTACCGGCGGCGTTGTGAAAGCCTCCAGCAAATGGAATGGCGCAGCCATCGGCGGCGGTTACATGGCAGACAGCTCTGTTATTACCATCACCGGCGGGGATGTAGTTGCCCACGTTACCCTGTCTGACGGCGACGTCATCGGCGAGGGCGGTAATTACGATGGTGAAAATGGAAAGCTGGCTGTTACCGGCGGTAAGGTTACCATGATAAACAGCACCCAGACGAAGTTTTACTCCGGAGAATTCTCCGGCGATAAGAAGTATGTGGTTCTGGAAAGCAATCAGACCATCACAGTCAATGGGAAGATGATCCAGATCAGCCGCTTCCCCGGCCTGTATCCCAAGATCAATAATAAATCCAAGACCGGTATCACCCTCTACAACGAAACCCTTGGCACGAACGAACAATTCTATACTTCCATGAAGGGCAATTGGGAAGCACAATCGAATAAAGCCCTGATGATGATCTCCCCTGCAAGCAGCAATAAGGGTGATAGCCGCTATGTCTCTCTGACTGCAAAAGCCATCGATGAGCTCTTAGAAATGGGCGTCACCGCAATCGCTGTCAGAGACGGTGATACAGTAGCTATCTATCAATTAATGTCTGCGCTCAACGCCATGCATCGCACTGCCAAGGTGGCAGGAAAATCTATGGATGACTACATCCTGCGGCTGTACATGGTAAACGCTGATTATTCCTCTACCAATGCTGTTGCTTCTGCCAATGGTATGAAAGCCTTCATCAGCAGCGAATGTGATGGCGTGCTTTCTACAATTGATGGCCGGGTATCCATGCTCACCGGCATTACTCACATCAATCAGATCGATCTGTTCGCCTGGGCAGAATAATGCATGCAACAAGGGGCTGCAGCCTATCCCGATCAATCGGAAGAGGACTGCAGCCCCTCTTTATTTTGAAATTCAATACTATTGGAAATAAAACGAACGCCTTGAAGCACTATTACCAGGCTTTCGTTTTATTTTAAGATCAGATAAGACTTATCAGCGCCAATATTACCGATACTGCCGCAGGAACGAATATCGTGTCATTTCCCCCATGGCTAATCAGCTCCACATATGCTGCCGCCGGTGCTGCAATGGATGCATACACAAGGCAGATATACCATTCCAACGGCGATGATATCAGCAGGGCGATCAATCCGGCAGCAAAGGCGGTGATCATCATGGCAGCACTGCCTTCCCAGGTTTTTTTCGAATCAGCCAAAGGCAAATGGACATGGCGCTTACCGAAACGCTTTCCAATCAATGCAGCGGAGGTATCGCCGGTACCCCACATCAGAATGGAAGTCACGGCAATATAAGGCTTATCAAGCCATCCCCAGCACAATGCAATGAGTGCCGCATGGGTACAGAACAGGAGCAGCAGGCTCTTCTTTACCTCGCCTGGATGCCGCTGATTGAAAAGACCGGCATAGCCTTTCCAACTTTCGGCGTAATGGAGAATGGGATACACGACGGCAGCAAACAACAAGCAGCAGACAGACGCGGTAAGCCAATCACGGGATACAAACATCATAAACAGCGAGGACGTGTATGCCACAAGATGCAGGAGCTTCCGCCACAGTTCCTTCGGGATCGAAAAAACACGCCGTGCCAGCAGCAACGCTGTAAGCCATCCAACCAAGTAAACCAAATACCATTTGAAGCATTCCATTACCTTGTGCAGGAGTGCGCACCCCGCCAGCGTTTCCCGGTAATGAATACCCAGCATAATCGCGCCCAGCACGGTCAGTACCGCACCGGTAACAATACCAACCATACGATTGTTTACTTTGTTGGCAAACTGCGCCGATACAATGGACGCAAGCGATTCCACCACAATGCACAGGAGCAGGATCTGCCACTTCTCCATCACCAGGGTAGGATCGACCAGTACATGGCTTACAAAGGCGATCAATGCCGTGAAGGTCATGATCAGCGTGCTGGTACCTACGGCGCTCTTCCTCTCCATGCCGAGGAAAGCTGTAAATACCACCAGCATCATCATGCCGCCGCCGCTGCCCACAAAGCCGGTGCCAAAACCGATGGTCAGGCCGAAGAACAGGGAGATGGCGATACCCTTCCAGTCCAGCTTTGCTCCTTTATTGACCGGCTTTTCCTTCTGCGTATCAGGCTTGAGCAGGAAGCGGATGCCGATCCCCACGCAAAGAAACAGGGAAAATGTGCCCAGCACAACATTGCCAGCATGCCATGCGGCGATGCTGCCGGCAATGCACATGGAAATGATGCATGCCAGCATGATGCCGCCGCGCTTCAAGTCGATATTCTTATGCTTGATATAGATCGCCGAGGTGAAAGCAGACCCGAGGATATCGGAGGCCAGCGCAATGGCTGTCGCATGATAAGCGCCGGTTTCGCCTGCAAAAGAGGGACAAAGAACGATCATGATAGGCACCATGACGGTTGCCGCTGAAAGCCCTGCCAAGCCTGTTCCGATACCAGCAGCAAGTGCAGCCAATGCGCAAAGCAAAAGTTCCATCTATTCACCACCTTGACATTCAACGTATATATATTACAATTATATACAACAGGTGTTGAATATACAACCGACAGATGAATGCCAAATGTCGAATTGGGGTGATCAGATGAAACAAAAAGAAAACCAGCGCATTATGCTGACCAAAAATCTCTTACAGCATGCCTTCCTGAAACTACTCAAAACGGTGCCGCTTCATGCCATCTCCATTCGTGAACTTTGTCAGGAGGCAGGCATTAACCGCACAACATTCTACAATCATTATGGCAGCCAGTACGATCTGCTCAGCGATATCAGCCAGCGTTTTCTGGATTCCATTGCTGAACGGCTGGAAACTGCAGATTTCTCTGACAGAGAAAACGTTCATCAGCGGGTAGCCATGGTGCTGGAATATATTGCTGAAAACCGGGAGCTTTCAATCCTGCTGATGAATAACAATATCGATCCTGGCTTTGCGGAACGTATTTTTTCTCTTCCCAAGATCGGCAATCTGCTGGAAGCGGCATTGGTCAACTGCCCGGATGAACGCATGCGTACAGCGACTATCGCTTTTGTGATTCACGGCAGCTATAAGCTTATACAGGATTGGATAAATCAGGAAGACAGCCTGTCAGCACATGAGCAGACAGAAATGATACTTGGGCTGGCGCAGCGCGTGTGTAGATGAGGAGATCAGTTATGCTTTCTTCACGATCCGCTGTAGTTTTCATCCGCATTTTCCACATCCCCCTACGGGGTTATTCTGACTAAGTTTCGCATCATCATGAAGAATAAGAAAAAGCCCTGAAACATTTTTGTTTCAGGACTTTTGCCATGGTCTGGGTGAGAGGATTCGAACCTCCGGCCTCTTGAACCCCATTCAAGCACGCTACCAAGCTGCGCTACACCCAGATACCATCCCGTTTCTCACGGGCACGAGTGATATTATACACATAATGTAGCGGATTGTCAATAGCTTTTTTTGAATTTTTCTCATTTTTTTCGATAAAAATTTGCCTGCAGTTTCTTGACATGCTTTTCTTATGCTGATTATAATATCAGTAAGTAAAACCCGCATACAACTAAAAATACCACGAGGAGGACGCTATGCTGTATCCCCGCAATGATGATAAACATCTTTCCAATGAATTATTCCTCTCCCCCACCAGTGAATACCGGGGCACCCCCTTCTGGGCCTGGAATTGCCAGCTGGATGAAAAGGAGCTGCTCTGGCAGATTGAGCAAATGAAAAAAATGGGGCTGGGCGGCTTCCATATGCATTGCCGCTCCGGCATGTCCACCCCCTATCTTACCGATGAATTCATGGAATTGATCCGGGCCTGCGTAGAAAAGGCGAAGAAGGAAAATATGCTGGCCTGGCTCTATGATGAGGATCGGTGGCCCTCCGGGGCGGCTGGGGGGCTGATCACGAAGGATCCTCAATACCGGGCCCGGTATCTGCGCTTCACCCCCAATCCTCAGGAAGAGGGCAGGCTGATCTCCCGGTATGCCATTCAATTGGATGAAAGGAAATGCCTGAAGCATTACCGCATGCTTGCCGATGAGGAGCAGGTGCAGGAAGGGGAAATGCTGCGCCATGCCTATTTGTGTATTGCCGGGGATGATCCCTGGTACAACAATCAGGCCTATCTGGATACGCTGAGCCCCCGGGCGGTGAAAAAATTCCTGGAAGTAACCCATGAAAAATACGCCCAGTGGTTCCAGCAGGATTTTGGCGGCGTCATCCCTGCCATCTTTACCGATGAGCCCCAGTTCACTTCCAAGCGTACCCTCACCTTCCCCGAAGAGCAGGTGGACGCCATCCTGCCCTGGACAGAAGATTTGGAGGATACCTACAGGACCGCTTACGGCGAATCCCTGCTGGCGAGGCTGCCGGAGGTGCTGTGGGAATTGCCCGATGATCTTCCTTCAGCTGCCCGGTATCACTATCATGATCATCTTACCGAGCGCTTCACCCAGGCCTTTGCCGATCAGATCGGCACCTGGTGCCAGCAGCATAATATCATGCTCACCGGCCACATGATGGAAGAACCCACCCTGAAAAGCCAGACCCATATGCTGGGCGAAGCCATGCGATCCTACCGGGGGTTTCAGCTTCCCGGCATCGATATGCTCTGCGACCGGCGTGAATTCACCACCGCAAAACAGGCCCAGTCCGCCGCCCATCAGGATGGCAGGCCCGGCGTGCTCAGCGAATTATACGGGGTAACCAACTGGAATTATGATTTCAGGGGCCATAAATCCCAGGGCGATTGGCAGGCGGCGCTGGGCGTCACCGTCCGGGTGCAGCATCTGGCCTGGGTTTCCATGGAAGGGGAAGCCAAGCGGGATTACCCCGCCTCCATCCATTATCAATCCCCCTGGTATCGGGAATATCCCTATGTGGAAAATCATTTTGCCCGGCTGAATACCGCCCTGACCCGGGGCAAACCCCGGGTGCGCATCGGCCTTATTCATCCCATCGAAAGCTATTGGCTGCGCATGGGGCCCCGATCCCAGACGGAAGCCCGCTGCGCCGAAATGGATCAGCGCTTCCAGCAGGTGACAGGCTGGCTGCTCCATGGCCTGATGGATTTTGATTATATCTGCGAATCCCTGCTGCCCGATCAATGCAAGGCAGGGGGCGCCCCTCTGCAAGTAGGGCAGATGGCTTACGACGCCGTTGTGGTGCCTGCCTGTGAAACCATCCGATCCACTACCCTGGATCGCCTGGAAGCCTTTCAGAAGGCCGGTGGACGGCTGATCTTTATGGGGGGCATTCCCCGTTTTGTAGATGCCAGGCCCTCCGATCGGCCTATAAAACTGGCTGAAAAGGCCATTTGCATTCCCTTTGCCGGTTATGATCTGCTCTCAGTTTTGGAGCCCCTCAGGGAAATCGACGTGCGCACCCAGCAGGGCGAGCGTGCCCCCCGGCTGCTTCATCAGCTGCGGCAGGATGGGGAGGATCGCTGGCTGTTCCTGTGCAATGGGCTGCTGCCCGAACGCCCCGATCAGCCCGATGAATGGCATCACACCCTCATTCTCAAGGGCCTGTGGCAGCCCACGGTTTACGATACCATGACCGGGGATATCCGCCCCTGCCCCTGCACGCAAAAGGACGGGGATACCCTGATTCCGCTGCCCTGGCACGGCTATGACAGCCTGCTGCTCCGCCTAACCCCCGGAAAGGCCTGCGTTGCCGCCCCGGAAACCAAGCGCTGGCAGGAGGTATGCCGTTTCCGCGGTGCCTTCCCCGTAACCCTCAGCGAGCCCAATGTGCTGCTGCTGGATCAGGCAGAATATGCATTTGATAGCGGCGAATGGCAGCCAAAGGATGAAATCCTCCGGATTGAAAAGGGCCTGCGTGAAAAGCACCGGCTTACCCGCCGGGATGGCAGCCTGCCCCAGCCCTGGGTAGTGCCCCCGGATGAAAAATTCGATCATTTCCTCACCCTGCGGTTCTCAATCCGCAGCGAAATCCCCTGTTCCGGCATCCATCTGGCCCTGGAACGGCCGGAAACCACCGCCATCACCTGGAACGGCCTTGAAATCCACGCCGAGCCCGACGGTTATTTCACTGATAAAAGCATCAAAACGATCCCCCTGCCCGATCTGAAAGAGGGCGTCAATACGCTGCAGCTGCATCTCCCCCTTGGCAATCGGTGCGGGGCGGAATGGTGCTATCTTCTGGGGGATTTCGGCGTGCACATCCAGGGCGATGAGGCCATTGTAACGTCTCCGGTCCGGGAACTGGGCTTTGGGGATTGGGTGCCCCAGGGGCTGCCCTTCTACGCCGGGAATGTGACCTATCATCTGACGGTGGAAACTGATGGGAATTTCGCCGTTCAGTGCCCCCAGTTCCGTAATCCCCTGCTTTCTGTGGATGTGGATGGCAAGCGGGCCGGCGTGATCGCCTATTCCCCCTATCTGCTGCCCGTTTCCTGCGGCGCCGGAAAGCATACCCTGGATATCACCGCCTTTGGCAACCGCTGCAATGCATTCGGGGCGGTGCATTGTGCCGATGAAACGGTCACCTGGTTTGGCCCCCGTGCCTGGCGGACAGAGGGCAGCCAGTGGTGCGATGAATATCATCTGGTGCGCACCGGTATCCTTTCCTCCCCCAGGATTCTGAAATAATTCAAAAGAAAAGCGGCTGAAAGCATTTTCGCTCTCAGCCGCTTTTTTTGCATATCGTTTTTTCAGATCAGGGATTGATCTGCCGCTGAATGGCCTGGAAGGTTTCCGGGGAAATATCATGCTCAATTTTGCATGCATCCTCCCGGGCAATCTCCTCCGGCACCCCCAATTGCACAAGAAATCTGGTCAGCGCCCGATGCCGGGAATACATCCGCCGGGCAATTTCTTCCCCCTGGGGGGTGAGGGTAATATGGCTTTCCTCATCCATCAGGATATAGCCGTTTTCCCTCAGCTTTTTCATGGCAAAGCTGACCGACGGCTTGGTGACCGAAAGGCCGTTTGCGATATCGATGGACCGGGCATAGCCCTTTTGTTCCAGAAGCATCAGGATCATTTCCAGATAATCTTCTGCTGATTTATGAATGTTCATAGCTGCTCCTTCCTTGGGGCTCACCTGCCGCAGCCGGGATATTCATATCCATAGCTGAAGCCAGGCACGGGGCATGTGATTTCCGTATACAGTACGGCATTGGGCCGCAGGGTGAATTCCACCGTCAGGCCATTATCTGCAGGGCATACCTTGCTTTCCACCCGGGGATGGGCGCATTCCCGAAGCAGCGCCTTCTGATCCTGGGTAAGGCTTGCCGGCTCGCCCAGATCATGCCAGAGTTTCAGGGGATTGCCGCTCTCCTCATCCACAATGCGGCTGACGATAGCCCATTTTCCTTCCGTTTCCGGCAGGGAAAGACGGATGACCTTTTCTTCCTCCTCCAGATTCCACAGCACGGCCTTGTATCCGCCCTTATCATCCCGCACCAGCACACAGTCGTCCGTTTTCAGCAGGGCGTTTCCTTTCAGGCGGCTGAAAAATTCAAAGGTCCAGTAGGTGGGCTTGGGAATGGAATCATTGGCCAGCAATCCGAAACCGCCGTGGAAGGGCCGGTCGGGCACACCAATTTCTTCGAAAACATCGCCGAACGTCCAATAGGAATAGGATGCACAGGTATCCCCCAGCCCTGCCAGCAGCCCGGCAATCAGCGCCGCATTATACACCGTATCATGGGTGGGGCAGAAAGGATTATAAGAGGTATTGAATTCAGTAATATGCATTTCCATGCCCTTGAATTCGGGATAACTATCAATGAGCCGGCGGGTGGCCTCTGCCTCCCCGATGCTGAAAGAGGGCATGCACATATCGTGGTAAAGATAGCGTCCCTTCCGGCTGGGGGTCTGGCCCATATAGATATGGCGGGTAAGGAAATCCACCGGCACCTTTTCATCCCGGCAATGATCCAGGAATGCGGATATCCACTGCATGCATCCGCTGCCGCCGCATACGGCAGGGCCGCCCACCCGCATGGCAGGCAGCGCTTCCTTTACCGCTTTTACGCTGACATCATACAGCTTCAGATAGGCTTGCTGATCGGCATCCTTCCAGAAGCCGGGCAGATTGGGCTCATTCCACACTTCCACCGGCCAGGTCGCCACTTCCTCCTTGCCATACCGGGCAATCAGATGCTCGATCAGCGCCTTCACCATGGCCGCCCATTTTTCATGATCGGCAGGAGGGGTGGTATTGCCCTTCCAATAGAAGATGGTCTGATCCCCGCTGGCCATTTTTTCCGGCATGAAGCCCAGTTCCAGGAAGGGCTTCAGCCCCACCCCCAGATAAGCATCCATCACCCGATCCAGATAGGTGAAATTATAATGCTCATGGGTGATCCCGTTTTCATCGGTATAGGGATGATAGATGGCCATATCATCGCAGAAAAGGCCGTGGCCCCGGATGTGGGAAAAACCAATTTCCTGCTGCACTTTTTTCAGCTGATCCATATATTCCTGCTGCAGGGCCAGGCCCATCCGGCCGGTGCCGATACAGAAGCAGGCATTGTTATGAAATAAAGCGGTATCTCCCGCCTGAATGCAATAATCCTTCATTGCCAATTTTCATGCATCCTTCCATCCATAAGTTTACCCAATTATACCATGAATGAAACCAATCTGCAAGGGCCGGGGAAATTCAGGAAAACGCGGCAAAAAGGCTTCCCGGGGCATGATAATCCCGGAAAGCCTTTCCTGTAAGCATTTAATTGAAGATCGCATCCACCAATCTGCCGTTTACTGCGTCAAAAGCCGCCCAGCCGGTGTATCCTTCCCTTTCTCCATCCTCGGAAACATACGTGAGCATCCATACCGGGCTGAGGATCATGCCGCTTCCCTGATCAGCCCGCATGGGCATCCAGGTAAGAAAAGCGCCGCTGATTTCCACAAGCGTTTCCGGGGAACGTGATTTTGCCATCTCCATCGGCAGCATTTCGCATACTGCTTCAGCCTCCAGCAGCGTTTCCGGGGTGCGGATGATGCCGCCCCGGGCATACTGATCGCACAGATTGATTACCTGAATGCCGTCAGCAGTGATATAGAAGGTGGCATGGAACTGGCCGGCCAGATCGCCTTCCTTTCCAAAGGGATGATACTGCAGATAATATCCTTCATCCCCAGCGGAAACATGGCTGTAATCATACCGGAAGGCATTGCCGGACAGATTGCCAATATCCATCTGATGATTCAGTTCATTGCCCATGGTCTGGATGCGATCCATGCCCATATCCAGGGCAGCGGTGCAAATATATCCCTCCAGGCCCAGCTTTTCAAGCAATTCCTCTGCCACGGCTTTTGCCTCTTCCAGGGTGATATGGGTCAGTTCCGTTCTTTCCAGGGAATAAATCTGATCCGTACCGGGGAAACCGAAGGTCATCCAGCTGGCAATTCTGCTTGCCTGAACGGCCATGGAGCCCTTGGGCAGGGTTTCGGTTACGGTTCTCACATTTCTTCCTTCAAATACTTCGGATACCGCCTCATAGGTGCCGTCATAAACGGTGTAATAGATTGCCTGTTCATGCCAATCCAGATGGCCGCCGTCAGCATAATCCACAGTACCGCCGATATGCCTGGGATGCTTCTCCTCTTTCACGATGCCGCTGTCATTGAACCAGGCATAATCCAGCTTTCCCTGGAAATTCCGGGGAACGGCCTGATAAATGGGCAGGGTGCCGGTCCGGGCATAGTCATCCGGAACAGAAATTTGCTCCGTTTCTGCCGGAAGCAGGGGCAAAGCAGCGGCCGTCTCCGCAGGTGCTGCCGGCGCTGTATTCTCCGCCTGATTGAAGGGCTTTGGCGCAATTTCCACCGTCCATTCCCTGCGGACGGCATTTTCATAATCCACTTCCCCATTTTCGGATACATTCCGAACGATGGCAAGAAGCTGAATGGTGTAGGTTTTTGCATCGGAAAGAACGGCCACCCCATCCTCTACTTCAAACAGGAATTGAATGCTGCCATCCCGCATGGGCAGCGCATCAGAGCCCCAGACATCGGGCTGCACCAGGGCGCCGCCATCAACGCCGATTTTCTCCAGATGGAATTCCACCTGCCTGATGGCTTTTCCCTCCGCCGCTGCTGTCTCCAGCAGGCTGGGGGTGCCATCCGGCGCCTTGTCCCCATGGAATGTGGCATAGCCATAAGGCTCGGAAACGGTGTAATCGGCAGCCAACAGCACGATATCCTCTCCGGGGGTCATGGTGCCGTATCCGTACAGGCCCCGGTTGCGGACGGCCACCTCATTCAAGGTGAAGGTAACGCCCTCTACCGTAATGGAACTTTCCGGGGCAGCCACATTGCCCCCCTCCAGCCATTGCTGGAAATCCTCTCCGTAATGACTGCCGAAAACCGCGGAAATCTTAGGATAAGTTACTGCCAGCGCAACCCCTGTCAGCAGAATCAGGATAAGCGCCACCGCCAATGCAAACCGGATCGTACTGCGTACTTTCATATCGCTTTCCTCCTTTACGGAGCCGGCGGTTTCCATTACTGCCCGGGAAATGGATTCCGGAATTTCCGGGAAAAGCCCTTTCAGATCACCGGGCTGCCATGGATTCTTTTTCATGATCGGCCAGCTCCTTTCTCAAAATCAGTTTGGCGCGGTGAATCCGACTGCGCACAGCGGATTGGGTCAGATGCATGCATTCGGCCACTTCCTTGGTATCCATGCCTTCTGAATACTGCATGATGAAGGGAATCCGCAGCTTTTCCGGCAGGCATTCCATCAGCATTTTCAATGTGATATCCTCTCCGGAAGCGGGCGTTTCCGGCAATTCTTCCATGGGGATCATCTTTTTATTCTGCCTGATCATCTGCCGGCAGGTATTGATTGCAATCCGGGTCACCCATGTGCCGAAATAGGCTTCGTTGCGAAGGGTATTCCGTTTTTCCCATGCCTTCAGCACCGTTTCCTGCAGGGCATCCTGCACATCGGCATGATTGCGCAGGATGGACAGGGCAATGCGGTATAGCCGCCCCTGCAATCCATCGATTTGCTGCACAAACCAATCCTTGGTCAATCTTCATCACCTCTTTGGGAACGTTCCATCCATTGGATGCACGAAAGGCGGATTTTGTTGCAAACAGAATAAAAAATTTCCTCTGAATTATAAAATGCATCGGCAGATTTGTCATCCATAAAAAAGCCCGCCGGTACAGGGCGGGCAATACACAAATCATCAAAGAAAAAACGGCCGGGCCGAAGCCTGACCGTTTATTTCTTAATTAGTACTGGGGACGATTCTTGGCGAAGCAGTCACGGCAGTACACGGGCCGATCGCCGCGGGGCTGGAAGGGAACCTGGGTGGTGCAGCCGCAACCATCGCAGATCACTTCGAACATCTGGCGTTCGCCACGGTTGCCGCCATTCTGACGACGAGCGGCGCGGCAAGCGGGGCAGCGGCCGGGCTCATTCTGGAAGCCCTTTTCGGCGTAGAAAGCCTGTTCGGAAGCAGTGAAGGTGAATTCCTGGCCGCATTCACGGCAAGTGAGAGTCTTGTCCTGATACATTGATCAAAACCTCCTGATTATTATCGCCAAACCGAGAAATACACTCCGGTAGTTTCCATGGGCTCTAAGCATCCGTCTTTTGACGATGAATAAACCGGGAGGAACACCTGATCATCCTTTGGCTTGGTCTTCGGGGGTTATTATAGCACAGGTTTTCCCGCTTGTATAGCCGTTTTGAAAAATATTTTTTTGTTTCTTTTGTGCTTTCGTGTTTTCTGTAATGCCGCTGTCAGAAAGGATCAATCAAAGAAAAATCTGTGGCTCTTTCCTTCGTTTATGCTGCTGATTTCCACCGGCCGGTTGAGCGTTTCACCCGTTTCTTACTTTCTCTTTCAGCCGCACAAATCGTGAACAAAAAGTAAATTTTCGCAGAAATCTGCAGAATCCATTCGAAAATATCCCGATTCAATCACACAGATGCTTTACTTTTGTACATTTTTCCATTATACTTTTGATGTAAATTTTTAAATTTGCAAGTAGGAGCGAAGCGCAATGGTTGATTATACCGCTATGGGCCGGCGCATGAAAGCAAGGCGCCGTGCGAAGAAGCTGTCTCAGGAAGAAATGGCGCATGCCGTTCAGATTTCCATTTCATTCTATGGCAATATTGAACGCGGCACCCGCATTCCCAGCGTGGATACCCTGGTTTCCATTGCCAATGTATTGGAAGTGGGCACGGATTATCTGCTGGCGGACAGTATAAAGGCTGCTTCCAACCGGCATTCCAAAGAAGATACACGGGTTCTGTGCCAGTTTCTCAGGGAAAAGATCGCCGAACTGGATTACGGCGATGAAAGCAACTGAAAATTCCCTTTTTCCGTTCCTTCAGGCGCTGCAGCTACTGCAGCGTTTTTTCATTTTTTCTTCTCCCATGATCTCCCTTGCCAGAAACAAGAATCAATGATATACTTTGAAAAAAGAAAAATGAACATCAAGGAGGCGAACAGCCTTGGCCCTGATTGAATTGACCATTCATTCCAAGGTATTGGTAACGGAAATGGATGTGCTGGTCATCCTGCCCGATTCGTTGAAAAAATGGGCGGGCCCGGACGGGGATATGACCGGCCGCTGCCCCACCCTTTATCTGCTGCACGGCATGAGCGATGATCAATCCATCTGGCTGCGCCGCACCAGCATTGAGCGTTATGCCGATCTGCACGGCGTCGCTGTGGTCATGCCCACCACGCACCTGGGCTTCTATACCGATATGTATCTGGGTGAAAAATACTGGCAGTTCATTGCTTATGAATTGCCCGCCATCTGCCGCTCCCTCTTCCCCCAGATGAGCCCCCGCAGGGAAGATACCTTTGCTGCCGGGCTTTCCATGGGCGGCTACGGCGCCCTCAAATGCGGCCTGAGGGCCCCGGAAAGCTTTTCCTGGGCTGCCGGCCTTTCCTCCGTATGCGATGTGGAGGCCATTGCGAAAAATCCCAATCTGGGCAGCAAAAGCTATTGGATGGATGTATTCGGCCCGGAAGAAAAGATCAAGGGATCCTTCAATGATCTGTTTGCCGCCGCAGAAGAGGTGGCCAAAGGGGACGGCCCCAAGCCGCAGCTTTATATGTGGTGCGGCACGGAGGATTTCCTCTATTCCCAGAACGTGCGCTTCCGGGATCATCTGAAATCCCTGGATTTGCCGCTCACCTATGAGGAAAGTCCGGGGGATCATCAGTGGAAATACTGGGATCAGAAAATCCAGACCATCCTGAGCTGGCTGCCCTTGAGAAAGGAGGCGGAATAAATGGCCATTGCAAAAGTGAGCATTTTCTCCGAATCCCTGGGCTTCTGCACCAGCTGCTGGGTTATTCTTCCCCAGCGGAAGGATATGCAGCCCGGGCAAAAGGTGCCCGTATTATGGCTGATTCACGGGCATTCCGGCAATGCCTTTGATTGGGTGCGCAAAACCAATATTGATCGCTATGCAGCCGATGCAGGCATTGCGGTGGTGATGCCCTCCGCCTTCAACAGTGCCTATACCGATATGGCCCACGGCCCGAAGTATTTTACCTATATTGCCGATGAACTGCCGAAAAAACTGCAGAAAATGTTCAATTTTTCTGCCCGCAGGGAGGATAATTTCATTGCCGGCCTTTCCATGGGCGGCGCGGGCAGCATGAAAATCGGCCTGAGCCGTCCGGAACAATATGCCGCCATCTGCTGCCTTTCTGCCGGCGCCATCAACCGGGGCGGCGTATCCAGCCGGGATCCCCGCCGGGTGTTGATTTACGGCGATTCTCCCATTGATCATACCCATCACGATCCCTATTTCCTGGCCAGGGAAATCCTGAAGGACGGCAGGCCCTGCCCCCGGATTTTCCACTGCTGCGGCAGCGAAGATTTTCTTCTGAAAAGCGCCCATGAAACCAGGGATTTTTTCCAGGCCCTGCCCGGCAATCCCTTCCAATATGAATATCTGGAGGCCCCCGGCGCCCATACCTGGAAATTCTGGGATGAACACATTCAGGATTTCATCCGCTTCCTGGCATTGCCCGCGCCTTCCGCTGAATATATCGGCTGATACATTTTTATCCCCTTTCAGAATTTTTTGAAGGGGGATTTGCTTTGCATGGCAATCCCCAGTTTTTTTGCCGGATTTCCTGATGATTCGGGAGGATTTTTTACCATATTGAATGATTTTTCTGTCCAAAAAGTTTTGGTAAAAATGGCTTGTATTTTGCCGTATTATCTGATAAAATAATAGATGTGTGTGATTTAACATGCGTTGATCATGTATCAAATTTACATTATAGGGGGAACCGACACATGGCTGACTACTTGACTGACAAAATTCGCAATATTGCCTTGATTGGCCACGGCAGCGAAGGCAAAACCACGCTGACCGAAGCCATGCTCTATGCCGCGGGACATGTTGACCGCCAGGGCAAGGTAGAAGATGGCGCCGCCACCACTGACTTCGATCCCGAAGAAGTAAAGCGCCATATTTCCCTGAGCGCTGCCGTTGCGCCCGTGGAATGGAAAGGCACCAAGATCAATGTGATCGACGTTCCCGGTTACTTTGATTTCATCGGCGAAGCCATGGGCGCCCTGCGCGTTGTGGAAACCGCCGGTATCGTTGTGGGCGCTGTCAGCGGCCTGACCGTAGGCGCTGAAAAGGCCTGGGATAATGCCAAGAAGAATGGCGTATCCCCCATGTTCATCGTAAACCGTATGGATACCGAAAATGCCAACTACCAGAAGGTAGTCGATGGCCTGCGTGAAAAGTACGGCTCTTCCGTCGTTCCCATGCTGCTGCCCATCGGCGCCGGCGCTTCCTTCAAGGGCGTTGTAAACGTGCTGGAAAACAAGGCCTATGAAGGCACCGGCAAGACCCTCAAGGAAGTTCCCGTTCCCGCTGATATGGCCTCCGCCATCGAAACCGCTATGGAAGAAATCACCGAAGCCGCTGCCGGCGCCGATGATGAACTGATGATGAAGTTCCTGGAAGGCGAAGAGCTGACCCACGAAGAAATCCTCTTTGGTTTCCGTGAAGGCATGAAGACCGGCTCCATCGTTCCCGTGGTTGCCGTTTCCGCCACCACCGGCATCGGCGTTGCCAAGATGCTGGATATGATGAGCGTATATCTCCATTCTCCCGCCGGCACCAAGGCCGAGGGCGTAAATCCCAAGACCGGCGATAAGGTGGAACGCACCTGCGACAGCAGCGAACCCTTCTCCGCTTTCGTTTACAAGACCATTGCTGACCCCTTCGTTGGCAAGCTGTCCCTGTTCCGTGTATGCTCCGGCACCATCACCCCCGCCACCGCCCTGTACAATGCCAATGCCGAAAAGGCTGAAAAGGCTGGCGGCCTGTTCATGATGCGCGGCAAGAAGCAGACCAATATGACCCAGCTGAATGCCGGCGATATGGGCGCTCTGTCCAAGCTGCAGTACACCAATTCCGGCGATACCCTGTGCGAAGCTTCTAATCCTGTGAAGTACGCTCCCATCGCCTTCCCCACTCCCTGCATCTCCAAGGCTGTTTATGCTGCCAAGCAGGGCGAAGAAGATAAGGTATTCTCCGGTCTGGCCCGTCTGCAGGAAGAAGATCCTTCCATCAAGGTGGAAAAGAACGTGGAAACCACCGAAACCCTGGTTTCCGGTCAGGGCGAACTGCACCTGGATATCATCCGCAACAAGCTGGCTTCCAAGTTCGGTGCTCAGGCCAACTTGAACGATCCCAAGATCCCCTATCGTGAAACCATCCGCAAGAAGGTTGCCTGCCAGGGCCGTCATAAGAAGCAGTCCGGCGGTCACGGCCAGTTCGGTGATGTGTGGATCGAATTCTCCCCCATCGGCGATACCAATATCGATTTCGAATTCGAAGATGCCGTGGTCGGCGGCGCCGTACCCCGGAACTTCATCCCCTCTGTTGAAAAGGGCCTGCGCGAAAACATCCGCAAGGGCGTTCTGGCCGGCTATCCCATGGTTGGCCTGCATGCCAAGCTGTATGATGGTTCCTACCATCCCGTAGACTCCTCTGAAATGGCCTTCAAGACCGCTGCCCGCATCGCTTACAAGAAGGGCTGCATGGACGCCAGCCCCGTTCTGCTGGAGCCCATCATGCACGTAGAAGTATTCGTTCCCGATGAATACATGGGCGATATCATGGGCGATATGAACAAGCGCCGCGGCCGCATCATGGGCATGGATCCCATCGATGGCCTGCAGCGTGTAACCGCCGAAGCCCCCATGGGTGAAATGTTCAAGTATGCTACCGACCTGCGTTCCATGACCCAGGCCCGCGGCTTCTTCACCATGAGCTTCGAACGCTACGAAGAAATGCCCGGCGACGCCGCCAAGAAGATCATCGAAAACGCCCAGAAGGACGAGGACGAAGAAGAATAATCATCCCGCTTTCGTTTGGGGCCCTCCCCATCCGGAAAGCATCCGCCCGGCAGCAATGCCGGGCTTTTCTTCTATTCTTTTCCGTTTGATGAAACAATTTTCCATTTTTATTCGTTTATATCTATGAAAGCTTTTATCCGGAGGGATGATGATGAAAAAAGGGGCGGCATTGCTGCTGGTCATTGCGCTTCTGTTTTCCATGCCAATTGGAAATGCCGAAGCATCCATACACCAGGAAACCCTCATCGGGCTGTGGCGTTTCTGTGGCGGCGCCGAAGTGATTGGATACGGCTTTTATCTGCACGGGGACGGCAGCGCCACCCTCTATGATACAGATGAATATGCTTCCTTCCCTCCCCGGCGGCTGATTGAACGACAGACGGAATGCACATGGATGCTGAAGGATAATACCCTGATCTTCACATTCCCTGAAAGAAAGCATTACTATCCCCTGACCTTTACGCCGGGCACGGCAGAATATTCCGGCAAAGATACCCTTCATCTTGGGGAAGACGATTCTGGCGGCTTCTTCCAGCGCTGCGAGGGCGACGTCACCATTGTTCCCTGCGGCGCTGTTCCCGATGGAGTGCTGGCCGCTGCATCCCTATATGAAGATCATCTGATCGAAGGTTACCTGGAAATTCCAGGAACACCCGGCGGTGATTACGCTTTCCTGCTGATCAAAAGCACGGAAGAAAGAAAAATGCTGTGCTTCCATCGCAATGAATTCGGCTGGAGCCAGTATTTTACTGCGAATGAAGCCATCCCCCAGGCCAATCTTCATTGTTCTTTCATTTATGAAGAAAAAGGCCTTACCTATCAGCGGCTTTGGGATGATGAAAACAAATATGAATATACAGCGAATGGATTGGGCTTTGGCGTATACACCGACGACGGGGTAGTGTATATGGAGGGCATTTCCTTTGCATGGCAGGATGGGGGCTTCCATCTCACCAATTATCAGGATAGCCCGATGCGGCAAATGGATTATCTGGACGGTCAGCTGATCTTCTATAATATCGGGGATGGTTTTGAATCTGCCCATCCCGCATTCTTGGAAACTGCGCTTGAAAAAGTGGATTTCTATGCCTTGCCCCGCTCACCGGAGGAAATTACAGCACCCAAAGCCTTGACAATCCTGCCAAAGAGCATGAATTGCATCCTGACCGGCGAAAAAATGGCTTTTACAAAGGGCAAGCGCTGCCCTGTTTACATGGGCCCAGGAAAAGAATATGGCCAGGCCGGGAATGGCAAGGCGGTAGCCAGCACCAATGACTGGATCGAGGTCTACGGCGAAAGAGACGGCTGGCTGCTGATCCGCTATGAATTAAGCAAAGGAGAATACCGCATCGGCTGGATCGAAATGACACACCTGAAAAGGGGGCAAATCGTTCGAAACCTGCAATTCGAAGATACCCTCATTTTCATTCCCCGATCGGATTGCAGCCTGACAGATGATCCTACCCGGGATTCTCCCCCTGAAATTCTCCGCATTCCCCATGGCACAGAAATAAAGCTGCTCGCCATGCTGGATGAAAATTGGTGTTATGTACAATTGCAGCTGAACGGACGCATCTGGATGGGCTTTATCTGAATCAACCAACAGGGCTTCCGAACCATCATCGGTTCTGGAAGCCCTGCTTTTTATTCTATTTTTCTTTTCTCATCCATAAATTGCGCCACATAATCCGGATTCACATCGCCATAATCCCGGTGCCCTTCCTTGAAATAGCTGCCTACGATGGCGCCGTCGCATAAGGAAAAGCAATCATCAATCATCTCCGGCCGCATGCCGGCGCCCATTATCAGGGGAAAATCCCCCAGCACTTCCCGAAACTGGCGCACCTTCTCCAAGGGTGTCTTCATGCCTGTCCCTTCCCCTGTTACCACAATGGCGTCACAGCGCTGCATGCCAAGCAGCAGATCCTCCTGCACACTTCTTCCCGACCGGACAGCCTGATATTTGAATCGTACGCCCCCCAGCACCGCTGCCCCGCAGGTATTCCGCAATGCCTTCAGATGATTTGCGAGCATTTCATCCTGTTCCTTTGGCAGATGGCCGCAGACCGAATCAATCTGAATAAAGGCGGCATGATATTTTTTCGCCAGCATGAATGCGTGTTCATAATCCCCCAGAATATTGACCCCGTATTTCGCCCGGGGGCATTCTTTCTGCAGCCAGGCAAGTACCGCTTCGCAATCCCGGTTGGATCCGAAATAGTTTTCTACCAGCAGCGCCTCTACCCCATGCTCCAGATAGATGCAGGCTTCTTTCTTTGCCCGCTCCAGGGAGGATAGAGCGTGGTCGCCCTTCAGATGCAGCATGCCGATCACCGGCTTTTTATTATCAAAACATTTTTGAAAATTCATTTTTCATCTTCCTTTCTTCTTCGGGTCAATGCAAGTATAGCAAAAGAACCGGCGCCCCAGGTCGCCCCTCCGGCGACAAATGAAAAAACGCTCCATTAAAAGTGAACTGCTCCCCATTTGTTAGACAGTATGGTATACTGAATAACGAATGGGGAGTGATTTTATGCCCAAGGGAGTACCGAACAAGAGATACACAGCGGAATTCAAGAAACACGTGGTGGAAACGATGTTAAGTGAAGGACT